>JAAYNZ010000173.1 GCA_012520595.1 Candidatus Epulonipiscium sp.
AAATTTGTAACCACTTACATCTTCCCTTTCAATCGGGTAGTACTAAAATTCTAAAAGCTATGAATCGTAAGTATACAAAAGAACAATATCTTGCATTAGTAGAAAAAATTCGTTATGCTATGCCCGAAATTTCGATAACAACAGATATTATTGTAGGCTTTCCGGGAGAAACAGAAGAAGACTTTAAAGATACATTAGATATCGTAAAACAAGTTAAATTTGATGGTGCCTATACCTTTTTATATTCTAAACGGACGGGGACACCTGCTGCTATAATGGAAGAACAAGTCCCAGAAGAAATAGCCAAGATGCGATTTAATCAGTTGTTAAATATCTTAGATCCTATTATATATGAAAATAATCTAAAGAAAAAAGGGCATACTTTAAGTGTTTTAGCAGAAGAAATCAATCAGCAAAATACCTGTCTTTTAACAGGACGCTCAGATACAAATCATCTAGTGCATTTTGAAGGAGATCCTTCATTGATTGGTCAAATTGTCCCTGTTAAAATTACAGAAGTAAAAACGTATTATCTAATAGGGGAGCTCGTAAAAAAATGACAATGATTTTTGATAAAGTTAGAGAATTGAGTGCGTTATTTTTAGAAACACCGGAAGTAAAAGAATATCTGAAAACAGTAGAACAATTACAAAAGGACAATCAAGCACAAAAACTACTCCATCAATATGAAAAAATTCAAAAAGAAATAAATCATTTATCGATAAAGGAAAAACAAGAAGTCATCACCCAATTGAATGAAATTGAATTAGAAATAAAAAATAATGTTATTTTTCAAAAAATCTTAAAACAAGAAAAGCAAATAAACAAAATGATAGAACAAATAACAGGGATTCTAGAGTTTTCTATTCCTAAACCGTTATTTCCTGCCTCTTCTTGTAATTCAGGATGTTTTAAAAAAAGGCAATGTGGAAAATGTAACGAAAAAGAGGGATATTTATGACAAAACTTACACCTATGATGCAACAATACATGGAAATTAAAAAAGATTATAAGGACTGCTTACTTTTTTTTCGTCTTGGTGATTTTTATGAGATGTTTTTCGACGATGCTATAACGGCTTCAAAAGAACTGGAAATCACTTTAACTGGACGAGATTGTGGTCTTCAAGAAAGAGCTCCTATGTGTGGAGTCCCTTATCATTCTGCCGATAATTATATTCATCGTTTAATTGAAAAAGGATATAAAGTAGCTATTTGTGAACAAGTAGAAGATCCAAAAGAAGCAAAAGGTATTGTTAAAAGAGAAGTGGTTCGAATTGTTACCCCAGGAACAAATATCAATACAGATAGTCTGGAAGATACAAAAAATCATTATTTAGTTTGTGTGTATCAAAAGGATAACCGATATGGATTTTCCATTGTAGATGTAACTACAGGAGAATTTTTAGTTACACAATGGAATGATGATCAAAACTCACGCAAATTAATGGACGAGCTTGGAAAATATGAACCTCAAGAAATGATATGTAACTCTGTTTTTATGACAGATGAAAAACAAATAAAAGAAATAAAACGTCGGTTCCACTGCTTTATAAACGTTTATGAAGACTGGCATTTTGAACCAAGCTCTTGTTACCAAAAATTATGCCAGCATTTTCAGGTTCATTCTTTAGCTGGATTAGGTCTTTCGGAATTAACAATAGGTATTTCTGCTGCCGGTGCCTTACTTCAGTATTTGCAAGAAACACAAAAAATTAATTTATCACATTTATCGAGAATCACTCCTTATTTTTCTCATCAGTATATGATGCTGGATATTTCTACTCGTAGAAATCTAGAACTAGTTGAAACCCTGCGGGAAAAGCAACGTAAAGGTTCTCTACTATGGGTGTTAGACCAAACTAAAACAGCCATGGGCAGCCGGTTGTTAAGAAAATGGATTGAACAACCTCTACTGAATCCAGAAGAAATTGTAACTCGTTTAGATGGGGTAGAAGAATTTAAAGAAGAACCTATATTACGCTCTGATTTACAAGAGCTATTAGGAGGAATCTATGATTTAGAGCGTTTAATGAGTAAGGTAGTCTATGGAACAGTAAATGGAAGAGACCTTGTTGCATTAAAAACTTCTTTGTCCTTACTACCTCAAATCAGGTCACTATTACAAGTGTGTAAAGCCCCATACCACAAAGAGATCCATTCTAGATTCGATGTGTTAGAAGATATACATCAGTTGATTAAAGAGGGAATCACAGAGGAGCCTCCTATTTCTGTACGTGAAGGGGATATTATTAAATCTGGATATAATAAAGAAGTAGATCGGCTTCGCAAAGCAAAAAAAGAAGGTAAACAATGGATCGCTTCCTTGGAAGCAGAGGAAAAACAAAAAACAAATATTAAAAACCTCCGAATTCGATTTAATAAAGTTTTTGGTTATTATATTGAAATAACTAAATCTAATTTGGATTTAGTTCCAGAAAGGTACATTCGCAAACAAACTTTAACCAATGCCGAACGATATATTACTCCTGAATTAAAAGAAATTGAAGAAACCATATTAGGAGCAGAAGAAAAAATAGTAGAACTCGAATATGACTTGTTTGTAGATATTCGTAATAAAATAGCTCAAGAAGTAAAACGTATACAAAAAACTGCTCAATGGATTGCCATCATTGATGTATTGCAATCTTTAGCTGAAGTAGCTGAAAGGCAAAATTATTCTAAACCACAAATCACAAAAGATGGTGTTATTCAGATCGAACAAGGTCGCCATCCTGTTGTAGAAAAAATGATGCCTATGGAACAATTTATTCCTAATGATACTTTTTTAAATCAAGACGAGCATCAACTTTGTATTATTACAGGCCCTAATATGGCTGGAAAATCCACTTATATGAGGCAGGTAGCCCTAATTGTTTTAATGGCACAAATGGGAAGCTTTGTACCTGCTCAAAAAGCTCACATCGGAGTTGTTGATCGAATTTTTACTCGTGTAGGTGCATCGGATGACTTATCTTCTGGTCAAAGCACTTTTATGGTAGAAATGTCAGAGGTGTCTAATATACTTCATAACGCTACTAAGAATAGCCTTTTAATTTTAGACGAAATTGGAAGAGGAACCAGTACTTTTGATGGACTTAGTATTGCTTGGGCTGTTATTGAACATATCGCAGGTCCAAATCAAATAGGAGCTAAAACTTTGTTTGCTACCCATTACCATGAATTAACTGAATTAGAAGGAAAAATCCATGGAATACAAAACTATTGTATTGCTGTAAAAGAGCAAGGGGACGATATTATCTTCTTAAGAAAAATACAGCCTGGTGGTGCCGATCATAGTTATGGTATTCAAGTTGCTAAATTAGCTGGGTTACCTTTACAAGTCATTGAAAGAGCAAATATGATTTTATATGAACTAGAAGAAACAGATATTGCAAAAAAAACAAAACATATTCCCACTACATCTTCTACTTCCGATTCTTCTATCCCAGCCAACATTCCTACACAGCTTAACCTTTTTAATCAAAAAGAATATGAGCTTTTAAAAGAACTACGAGAATTAAATGTGATAGAGATCACTCCTATGGAATCAATGCAAATACTTTATGAGTTGAATAAAAAAGCAAAACAATGGATTAAATAAGAATGGATGTGATACAATGCAATCCATACGTATGTTAGATCAACATACTATTAATAAAATTGCCGCTGGAGAAGTTATTGAGCGACCTGCTTCTGTAATTAAAGAACTAGTAGAAAACTCCATAGACGCTAAAGCGAGTGCCATTACAATCGAAATCAAAGATGGAGGTATTCCTTTTATACGTGTTACAGATAATGGAACGGGAATTCCTAAAAAAGATATTCAAATTGCATTTCTTAGGCATACGACAAGCAAGATCCAAAAAGATGAGGATTTGCTTCATATTTCTTCCCTTGGATTCCGTGGTGAAGCTTTAGCCAGTATTGCAGCTGTTTCTCAGATTGAAATGATTACAAAGACACCTCATGAAATTACAGGCATTCGAATCGAAGTAGAGGGTGGAAAAATTTGTAACGAGGAAGAAGTAGGATGTCCAGAAGGTACAACGATTATCATGAGAAATTTATTTTTTAATACTCCTGCTAGGCGTAAATTTTTTAAAAAACCTGCTACTGAAACAGGGTATATTAGTGATATGATCCAAAAAATTGCCTTAGGTCATCCTGAAATTTCATTTAAATTTATTAACAATAATTCTATCATTCTTCATACTTCTGGAAATAACAATTTAGAAAACTGTATTTTTCACATTTACGGTAAAAATATGATTAAACATATGATTCCTGTAAAGGCAGAAGCCGATTATATGAAAATAATAGGGTATATAGGAAAACCTCAAATTCATCGTGGTAATAGGAATTATGAAAGTTTTTTTATTAATGGAAGATATATTAAAAGTGTAATATTACAAAATTGTGTGGAATCTGCTTATAAAACTTTATTACCCATTAATAAATTTCCTATTGTTGTTCTTCATTTGCAAATTAATCCCAAGTACGTAGATGTCAATGTTCACCCTACAAAAATGGAAGTTCGATTTCGTGATGAAGATGAGGTTTATCAATGGGTCTTAAAAGTTTTAACAGAACGATTAAAAAAAGAAAATTTAATTCCACAAGTATCTTGGGAATCTACTCCTACTAATAAAAAAGACAAAATGGTACCTGAGCCTATTCAAGAAACCATACCTGAGCCTTTTGAGATCCCTCGAACTCCCATCGTTTCTTCTCCTACAGCACCAACTACACAAGTTCCTTTTTCCCCCACCTACAAAGATGAAATACGAATTGAAAGTAAACCTTTACACACTTTACCTGAAAGAATAAAAGAAAATACAACAGAAGCTGTTACATCCCAACCTATTTCCATCTTTTCTTCTACGTATCATATTGTAGGGCAGTTATTTAAAACTTATTGGATTGTAGAAGCAGAAAACAAAATGTATATTATTGATCAACATGCTGCTCATGAACGAATTTTATACGAAAAATTGTTAAAAGACTATGGAACACAAGCTCCTTTTAGCCAAACTTTATTGGAACCCTGGGTGTTAGAGTTATCATTAAAAGAACAGCAGACATTAAAAGACAACATCTCCTTATTAATAGATTTTGGATTTGAAGTAGAAGAGTTTGGAGAAAATACATATATTCTTCGAGCTTTACCCATTATCTTTAATCGGCCTTTAGGGAAAGATTTTTTTATTGAATTAATTGACCTACTACAAGAAACTTCATTTGGAAATGTTTATGAAACAAAATTAGAAAAAGTAGCTTCCCTCGCTTGTAAAGCAGCTGTAAAAGCCATGGATTCCCTAAGTATGGCCGAAAGTAGAGCCCTTGTCCAACAACTTCTTGCTCTAGAAAATCCATACACTTGTCCCCATGGACGTCCCACTATTATTGAAATGACTCAATATGAGTTAGAGAAAAAATTTCATCGTATTCAGTAATAGAAATAAAGGAAGTAAAGGAAGTAAGGATATGAATAAACCTTTAGTAATTATTGGAGGACCAACAGCCTCCGGAAAAACAAAGCTTGGTATTGAGCTTGCCAAATGCATCAATGGAGAAATTATATCCGCAGATTCAATGCAAGTATACCGTTATATGGACATTGGTACAGCGAAGCCTACCATAAAAGAAATGGATGGTATTCCCCATTATTTAATTGATGAGATTGATCCCAATGAAGAATGGAATATAACCTTATTCCAAAAAAACGCAAAACAGTATATGGAACAAATTTATCAAAAAAATAAAGTTCCCATTCTTCTAGGAGGAACAGGATTTTATATCCAATCCATTGCGTATGATATTGATTTTACCGAAACCAAAACCGATTTGGAATATCGAAAATATTTACAACAACTTGAAGATCAATATGGAAATAATTATTTGCATACGGAATTAAGAAAAGTAGATCCACTTTCTGCCGAAAAAATTCATCCTAACAATATCAAAAGAATTATCCGTGCTCTTGAATATTATGCCCAAACAGGCCAACCTATTTCTCTTCATAACGAATTAGAAAAACAAAAAACAACTCCTTATCAATTAGCTTTTTTTGCTCTTACAATGGATCGTAACCTACTTTATCAACGAATTAATCAAAGAGTTGATAAAATGATAGAAGAAGGGCTCATTGAAGAAGTTCGAAGCTTGCTGAAAAAAGGATATTCCCCAGACTTGGTTTCTATGCAGGGATTAGGCTATAAAGAATGGATTCCTTATCTAAACGGGCAACAATCCCTAGAAGATACCATCTACATTTTAAAACGAGATACCCGTCATTTTGCTAAAAGACAACTTACATGGTTTCGAAGAGAAAACAATATTCATTGGATTTATATGGATCAAGAACGATTTAATTATAATCAAATCATTGTAAAAATGAAAAACTATATTGAAGAAACTGGAATAATAATATAGAATAGAAGTAGAATATGTTACTGATTGACAAAAGAGAAAGAGGAGAGATATGACCATGAGTAAACCACTAAATTTACAAGATGTATTTTTAAATCAAATGCGTAAAGATCGAATTCCTGTAACTATTTTTTTAACAAACGGATTTCAATTAAAAGGAGTCGTAAAAGGATTTGATAATTTTACTGTGATTTTAGATAGTGAAGGAAAACAACAAATGATTTATAAACATGCTATTTCCACAATGGTTCCTGCAAAATCCATTTCCCTTACAACGATTGATAAAAACACACCTAATTTATAAGAATCCAAGGAAGGACCCTATCAGGTCCTTCCTTTATGTAAAACCTTCAACTTACCATTTATATTTTGACATAAAAAAAGGAGTATTATCATGAAGATGCTTAAAAATTATTTAATCGAACAATTTGACTTAACACCTCAACTTATTGACTTTTGCTTTGAATCAGAAAAAGAAATACAAAAAATTTTTTCAAAAATAGATAAAATCACAGAGTATAATCAACTCAAAGTTTTAAAAGCCATGCAAAAAAATTCTGTTAGTGATGCTCATTTTGTTGCTACAACAGGTTATGGTTATAATGATTTAGGTAGAGATACTCTAGAAGACGTTTATGCTGATATTTTTAATACCGAATCTGGATTAGTTCGACCTCAACTTATGTCTGGAACCCATGCATTAACCGTTGCTTTATTTGGTAATTTACGTCCAGGAGATGAGGTGTTATCTCCTGTTGGAAAACCCTATGATACTTTAGAAGGGGTTATTGGAATTCGTCCTATGTCTGGCTCTTTAAAAGAATATGGAATAACCTACCGGCAAGTGGATCTTCTTGCTAATGGTTCTTTTGATTATGAAAACATTAAAAAAGCCATTCATAGCAAAACCAAATTAGTAACAATTCAACGGTCCAAAGGATATAGCTGGCGTCCTACCTTATCCGTTACTCAAATCGGTGAGTTAATTGCTTTTATCAAAAGTATCAAACCTGACATAATTTGTATGGTAGACAATTGTTATGGCGAATTTGTAGAAAAAATAGAACCATCCGATGTAGGTGCTGATTTAGTCGTAGGATCTTTAATTAAAAATCCTGGTGGTGGGCTAGCACCTACTGGAGGATATATTGTTGGAAAAGAAAAGTATGTACAACAAGCTGCCTACCGTTTAAGTGCTCCTGGATTAGGTAAGGACGTAGGAGCTACTCTAGGTATCAATCAACTTTTATTTCAAGGTTTATTTTTGGCCCCCCAAGTAGTGAATGGAAGTGTAAAAGGAGCTATTTTTGCATCTCATCTTTTTGAAAAGCTTGGTTTTAAAGTAATGCCTACTTCACAAGAAAGCAGACATGATATTATACAAGCGATTCAAATGAAAACAGCTGAAAATGTTATTTCCTTTTGCCAAGGAATACAAAAAGGTGCTCCTGTCGATAGTTTTGTTACCCCTGTACCTGGAGATATGCCTGGATATGATTGTCCTGTTATCATGGCTGCAGGAGCCTTTGTGCAAGGTTCTTCCATTGAGTTAAGTGCTGATGCACCAATCAAACCACCCTATACTGTTTTTTTACAAGGAGGCTTATCATGGCATCATGCTAAATTAGGTGTAATGATGGCTTTACAAGCTTTACTTGACAAAGGATTCACTTCCAAATTTATTAAATCTATAAACTTGACAAAGCCCTATAAATTAAATAAAAATAAAGGAGAAGAGAAATGAATCTAAATTTAGGCGTAAGAGCACATGATTTTAAAAAATTAGATAATATAGAAACCATTGCTCAAAAAGCTGCAGAAAAAAAATTTTCTGCTATTCAATTGGCTTTAGCAAAATCCTTACCTAGTTTAAACAGCGAATTAGGGGCCCTAAGTCCAGGTATGGCCAACTATATAACAAAAGTATTAAACAAGCATAATATTGATGTTGCTGTATTAGGTTGTTACATTAACCCAGTACATCCTGACGAAAACAAAAGAAGAAAAGCCTTGGATCGATTTAAAGAGCACATTCGATTTGCACGTGATTTTAACTGTAGTATTGTAGGAACAGAAACAGGATCTTTAAACGCGGATCTTTCTTTTAATCCTGAAAATCATGGAGAACAAACCTTTACTGAAATTGTCAAAAGTATAAGTGAGTTGGTTGAAGAAGCTGAAAAATTTGGCGTTATTGTTGGAGTAGAGGCCGTTACAAAATATACGATACATACTCCTCAAAGAATGAAAAGACTACTCGATGCGGTTGCTTCTAATAATTTACAAGTTATCTTTGATCCTGCAAATCTTATTGATATAAATAACTATAAAAACCAAGATCAAATTATAATGGAAGCATTAGACTTATTAGAGGATCGAATTGTGATTGTTCATGCAAAAGATTTTATCGTTAGTAATAACTCCATCAAAATGGTACCTGTAGGAAAAGGATTATTAAATTATAAACTTTTACTTAAAGAAATTAAACAACGAAAACCCTTTATTAATGTTTTACTTGAAAATACTAAAGAAGATTTTATGGATGAAAGTATTCATTTTTTAAATACCATATATGAATCCGTTTAAGATTTTTAAAAAACACCTACTATATAATGTACTAAGTAGCAGCGAGACATTATATAGTAGGTGTTTTAATTTCTTTTTATACTCATATAACTATTCGCAAAACACAAGTTTAATGAATAGTTATATGAATTTATTTATAAATCTTGTTTTTGCCCTTCAGAAAGAATCTTATAAAAGACATATCCTCCCATTAAATTTTTAACATTTACAAAACCATTTTGACTTAAAATACGACAAGCTAAATAACTTCTTGAGCCACTTCGACAATAAATAATAATTTTTTTGTCTTTAGGCAACTGTTCCATATTTTCTCTTAATATACTCAATGGAATATGTAAAGAGTTGGGAATATAACCTTCTTCTCTTTCTTGTTCTTCTCTTACATCTAAGATAAGACATTCTTTAGAGTTAAAAGATTTTATTTCATCATAGGATGCTGTTTTAAAATCACCTTTATAAATGTTATTAGCCACATACCCTGCTATATTTACAGGATCTTTGGCCGAACTATAAGGGGGTGCATAAGCTAACTCTAGTTCTTCTAAATCAGCTACAGTTGCTCCTTGCCGTAAAGTTGTAGCAATGACATCAATCCTTTTATCAACTCCTTCTCCGCCTATAATTTGAGCTCCTAATAGTTTACCGCTAGGTGTAAATAAAAGTTTAATAAACATAGAAGTAGCTCCTGGATAATAAGTTGCATGAGAATTTGCTTCTATTAATGATGTTATATAAGGAATATTTAAACGTTTTAATGTTTTTTCATTCGCTCCTGTTGTAGCAACACTTAATTCAAATATCTTTACAATAGAGGTTCCTTGGGTTCCTTTATATGACTCCATACGCCCCATAATATTATTAGCAGCAATTCTTCCTTGCTTATTTGCAGGTCCTGCCAAAGGAATCATAGCAGGAGTTTTTGTAATAAAATCTGTTATTTCTACTGCATCTCCTACAGCATAAATATTCTTTATCGAAGTTTCCATAAATTCATTAACAATAATTCCTCCCCTTTTATTCAAAAGAAGTCCTGAATCTTTTAGAAAACTTGTATTCGGCTTAACCCCAGCACATAAAATAATTAAATCCACAGTTAAATTTTGACCATCTTGAAGATGTAATTGAGTTGTTTGATCATCTATAAACTCAAAAGCACGCACTCCGTTATTTAAATGCAAATTAATATTCTTAGAGAATAAATGATGATGAACTAACATTGCCATTTCAGGATCTAAAGGAGCCATAACTTGATCTGCCATTTCTACTATTGTAATATCTAAGCCTAAATGATGTAAATTTTCTGCCATCTCTAAACCAATAAATCCCCCACCAATTACAACTGCTTTTTTAGGATTATGCCTGTCAATATATTCTTTAATTTGATCTACATCGGGAACGGTCCATAATGTAAAAATATTTTTAACCTCAGATAAACCTGAAATAGGAGGTTGAATAGGTTTAGAGCCTGGAGATAAAAGCAAATAATCATACATTTCTTCATATTGTTCATGGGTTTGATGATCTTTAATAAGAACTTTTCTTTCTTCAGGAATCACTTTTAAAACTTCATGCCTTGTTCTTATATCGATGGCAAAACGTTTTTTCATCTTTTCCGGTGTTTGCACAAAAAGCATTTCTCGGTCATCAATAATATCTCCTGCATAATAAGGCAATCCACAATTTGCAAAGGATACATAAGGTCCTTTTTCTAATAAAATAATTTCACAATTTTCGTCTAATCTTCGAAGTCTAGCTGCTGCACTAGCTCCCCCAGCAACTCCACCCACAATGACAATTTTTTTCCTCATAGGCATCCTCCTAGTATCTCAAAGTTTAATTTAATGACGATGTAGTTTTTAAAGCTAAACAACCTCTGAAAGTATTTCCCCTATGTTTTCATGAAAAATGAGCTGAGCTCTGTTATCATAGGGTGTAACTGATTTATTAATAAGTATTAGTTTATCTTTGGTATAATATTCAACAAGACCAGCAGCTGGATATACAACTAGAGAAGTACCACCTACAATGAATACATCTGCATTTGCAATATAAAAAATGGCTCGTTGTAAAGTATTTGTGTCAAGGCTTTCTTGATATAAGACAACATCCGGCTTAAAAATCCCTCCACAAGAGCATCTTGGCACTACTTCTGGACTTTCTATAATATCTTGTAATGATGCAAAACTTCCACATTTCATACAATAATTTCGATGGATTGAACCATGAAGTTCAAATATATTTTGATTGCCAGCTTTTTGATGTAATCCATCAATATTTTGGGTAATAACTGCTTTTAGTTTACCTTGTTTCTCTAAGGCTGCTAAGGCTTTATGGGCTAAATTAGGCTTTGCTTTTGGGTAAATCATTTTTTTCTTATAAAACCTATAAAATTCTTCTGGTTTTTTCATAAAAAATTGGTGACTTAGTATTTCCTCTGGTGGATAAGAAAAAACTCCCTTATCACCATAAATTCCTTGATCCGTTCTAAAATCAGGAATATTACTTTCCGTTGAAACCCCTGCACCACCAAAAAAAACAATATTATCACTTTCGCGTACTATTTTTTTAAAAGTTTCTAATGACATGGCTTTCCTCCTCTTAAAGACCTCTTCTCCCCTCTTCTTATTTTACCATAAAAATCATCTGCTCTCAAAGTACCTAACTAACACTTTATCCAAATATACAACTATCCCTACAGGCTTTATATTATTTTCCTTGCAACCCCATAGAAAAATTATTATAATGAAAAATAGATTGCATTAATTCTAATGAAAAACTGGAAGGAAGATCAACATGAATATGAAACTACTTCTTAGCTATACAAGAAAAGCTGTTGATAAGTATCAAATGATTCAGGAAGGGGATCGAATTGCTGTAGGTGTTTCAGGCGGAAAAGATAGTCTTGCTCTTTTAAAGGCATTAAAAGGCTTACAACGTTTTTATCCTAGATCCTTTGAACTAGAAGCCATCACAGTAGATATGGGATTCCCAGGAATGGATCTAAGTCCCATACAAAAATTATGTGATAGTTTAGAGATACGCTATACGATACCTAAAACTGATATTGCTGAAATTATCTTTGAAGAACGAAAAGAAAAAAATCCTTGTTCTTTATGTGCTAAAATGCGTAAAGGAGTTCTTCATGATACTGCACTCCAATTAGGATGTAATAAAATTGCTCTAGGCCATCACAAGGATGATGTGGTAGAAACTCTATTTTTATGTTTATTTTTTGAAAGCCGTATCCATACATTTGCCCCAGTAACATATTTAGATCGAAAACAACTTTATTCCATTCGTCCTTTGATTTATATTCCTGAAAAAGATATTATTGATTTTGCTCAAAAAGAAAATTTACCAGTTGTAAAGAATCCTTGTACAGCTAATGGACATACAAAAAGGGAATATATGAAGTCTCTTATTAAAAAATTAAACGAAGAAAACCCTGGCCTTACAAATCGTTTGTTTAAAGCAATTAATACTAGTTCCATCAAAGGATGGACTCACTTTTAAATCATATATATATATATATATATAAACACACTAAAAGTTATCTATTCCTTTTTAATATCCATAGATTCTAAATCAAATCTACATCAAAAAGGTAATAGACAACTTTTTTTGTTATTCTTTTTCCAAAGCTCCTTTAATCAAACCAGTAGCATGTCCCATGGGACAAATTTGGCACCAACTCCTTGGCTTAAAAAAGATCCCAATTAAAATTCCTATAATAAAAGAAGCAAGCATAAAACGAAATACCGCAAAAGAAATATTCCTATAATTCCAACCTGCATGATATAAAGAAAAAGAAAATAAGGTAATCATCATAAGTAATAATACATTTTTAAATTGTTTTGATCGCATCCATTTTGGCAATGTATTTTGAAAAGAAATTTTGGATAAAAACTTTCCTAAAAAAGAACCTCTAGGACAATAGCTGGAACAATGTATTTTCCCTCTACCTTTTAAAGCATGATACATAGGAGCTGCCATACATGCAAAACCTAGTATTCCAAAACGAATGTCTACAATTGATAATGTGAAAAAAAGAACAATAATAACCCATGACCATTGCATATGTGACTTTCTCTTTGCCATTGTAATCCTCCTTAAAATAATATTGAAACTGTATATTATAATAATGCAATAATGTGTTTATGTCAATCTCTTTTTAGGGAAAATTTGATTTATATTTATTCTGATATGATATAATATAGATATAATCATAATATATGAGGTGTCAATGATGGTACAAAATAATTTTCATGAACTTCAAAAACAAAAAAATGCATTACAATTACGTATGTTATTAGACTCTTTACCTCCTTTTGCCTTTGAATTTTTTAGAGGAATTGAGCCTACTACTTCACCCAAAACTCGTATTGGATATGCCTATGATCTTCGAATCTTCTTTGAATACATAATTGATATTCACCCTTCATTTAAAATGAAAACAATAAAAGACCTAAAAATTCAAGATCTAGATCTAATTACACCAGACCATATAGAAATGTTTTTAGAATATCTTAATTTTTATAAAAAGCCACATCCAGAAGATCCTACAAAATATATCGAATATCAGAATGATGAAAGAGGTAAAGCTAGGAAATTGGCTTCTTTACGAACCTTATTTCAATATTTTTATAAAAAAAGAAAAATCAAGACCAATCCACCTTCTTTAGTAGATATGCCTAAGATTAAAGAAAAAAATATCATTCGATTGGAAGTAGATGAAGTGGCTAGATTGTTAGATGAGGTAGAATCAGGAGAATCTCTTACAGAAACACAAAAAAAATATCATGAACATACTAAAAAAAGAGATCTTGCTATTGTTTCTTTACTATTGGGTACTGGTATTCGAGTCTCAGAATGTGCAGGTTTGAATATTGATGATATTGATTTTAATGTAAATGGACTAAAAATTGTTCGTAAAGGAGGAGACGAAGTAATCATTTACTTTGGTGAAGAAGTAGAGTTAGCACTTCAAGATTATTTAAAAGAAAGAATGAATCAAAAAACTATCACTGGTCATGAGCAAGCACTTTTTCTTTCTTTACAAAACCGAAGATTAAGTGTACGTGCAATCCAAAATTTAGTAAAAAAATATGCACAACGAGTAACTACTCTGAAAAATATTTCTCCTCATAAATTACGTAGCACTTATGGAACTAATCTATATCGAGAAACAGGGGATATTTATTTAGTTGCTGATGTTTTAGGACACAAAGATGTGAATACAACTCGAAAACATTATGCCCAAATTGAAGATGAACGTCGAAGACAAGCTGCTCGAATTATAAAACTACGAAAAAGTTAATACTTAGTATGAATCTTTTTTTTCAATAAGAATAATTAAATGATCTCCTGCATAAATACGATTACTTTTTATTTGATTTAACTTTTTAATACGTTCTATATAACTGTAGATATTTTCTCCTTTAGGCTTATAGGTTTGAGCAATGGTCCATAAATTATCACCACGTTGAATTTGAATAGAATAAAAATAAGTACAAACAGGTTGTTCCGTTGCACCTTTCACATTCGGAATTCCTAAACTTAAAGTCAAAATAATCTGAACTACAAAAAGAATTAAAACTAAAATTAAGATAAAACGGCTTTTGTTTTGGAATAATACATAAGATTTCATTAGAATCACCTCGAACGTTAGTTTGTATAATTGAATTATATGAGAACATCTATTCTTTGTCAATGCTTTTTTGTAAAAAAAACGAACATTCGTTTGAATTGTATTTATTCTTATGGTATAATATGTATTGTGATATCATGACACGATCTGTTGATATAAACTATGAAATGCGAGGTGATTTTATGTCTAATAAATTAAGTGAGCAACAAAAAAAAATTCTTGATTTTCTAAAACAAGAAATTTTAAATAAAGGTTATCCTCCTTCTGTTCGTGAAATTTGTGAAGCTGTAGGATTAAAATCTACTTCTACTGTTCATGGTCACTTAGAAAGACTTGAAAAAAAGGGATATATTCGTAGAGACCCTACCAAGCCTAGAGCCATTGAAATATTAGATGAATCCTTTATTGGCAATCGTAGGGAGTTAGTGAATGTCCCTATCATTGGAAAAGTAACAGCAGGTGAACCAATTTTAGCAGTAGAAAATATTGAAGACTATTTTCCACTACCTATAGAATATGTAAATAATGATACCGTTTATATGCTCCGGGTACAAGGAGATAGTATGATCGAAGCAGGCATCTATGATCATGATCAGATTTTGGTTCGAAAACAACATACAGCTGAAAATGGAGATATTGTTGTTGCTTTAATCGAAGATTCTGTAACAGTAAAACGTTTTTTTAAAGAGTCTAACTATATTCGTTTACAACCAGAAAATCCTACTATGGCTCCTATTATATTACAGGAAGTAAATATTTTAGGTAAAGTAATAGGACTCTTTAGAAGATTTTAGTCTATTTGTAAAAATTTAAGTACTATACTAACTATACATTCATTGTAAACTTATACATTTCAAAAATAGAGTAGAGAAGTCTTCTTCTCTACTCTATTTTTGAAATTGTAAAAATTTTATTTATCATTTTCTATTCTTCTTTTCGTATAGTCTATAATTAATCTTTCATATTCCTCATGAACCAAAGGAGAAGTAAAGATAAAATCTGCACTCGCTTGATTATTAGCAACGGGAATGTCCCATAAAACAGCTATACGCAATAATGCTTTTACATCTGGATCATGAGGCTGTGCTTCTAAAGGATCCCAAAAGAAAATGAGAAAATCAATATCTCCCTCTACAATTCTAGCTCCAATTTGCTGATCTCCACCTAAAGGTCCACTTTTGTATGTTCTCACTGGTAAACCTGTTTTTTGAGCAATTAAAGCTCCTGTGGTGCCTGTTCCATATAAAAAATGTTGACTTAATACGTCTTTGTTTTTTTTAACCCATTCCACTAAATCTTGTTTTCTATTATCATGAGCAATAAGTGCAATATTTTTTTGACGTCCCATTTTCATTTTCATATCCAATATAAGATCCCCCTTTTATATTAAAGTTTCGTCACTTTAAAACATTCTTCTCTATTATTGTAACAAAATTTCAAAAAATAACAATACATGAAGAGAATAAAAAATTCTTTGATATACCATAACCCATATGATACTATATAATTGTTAACTAATGGATAAGGAGTGAAAAAAATGAGTTTTGGCTATATAAGAGTAGGAAGTGCCATTCCTAAAGGAATCGTAGGTAATTGTGTATATAATACAGATGAAATAATAAAGTTAATTGAAGATGCCACAAGAAATAACATTCAAATTCTTGCTTTTCCTGAGCTTTCTATTACAGGTGCCACTTGTGGAGATTTATTTCATCAAGATTCTTTATTAAAAAACAGTCAGAACCAATTGACTCGTTTACTTGAATATACTAAAAATATTGATATGCTTATTAGTGTAGGTATACCTTTATTGATTGAAAATCAATTATATAATTGTATTCTCGTTTTACATAAAGGATTAATTTTAGGATCCATTCCTAAAACTTTCTTGTCTACACAAGAGCAAAGATGGTTTACTGCTCCTAATGCATATTCTCTAGATACAATAACCCTTTGTGAACAACAAATACCTTTTGGTACAAATTTAATTTTCCAAGACATACATCAATCTGAAATAGGCATTGGTATTGAAGTTGGAGAAGACATTTATTCACCGATTCCTCCTAGCACCTTTTTATGCCTTAATGGTGCTACCTTAATCATACATTCCCATGCTTTACCAACCTCCATTGGATCCTATGATTATCTTAGATCTTTAATTCAACAACAATCTGCACGATGTAACACTGGATATTTATCCACCTCTGCTGGTGTTGGCGAATCTACTACAGACAAAGTATTCATCGGCTCTTCTTTTATTGTAGAAAACAATACATGCCTTAAAATAAATCGTTCTTTTGAAGCATCTTTAACCTATGCAGATATAGATCTTCATAACTAATACAAGAAAGGAAGAAAAATTCATTATTCAAACAATGTATCCAGAACTATCCTTTATCTTTACGCGAATTTAAAAAAATAAATTTTAAATTAAGCCCCCAAAAAATAGTAAAACTATGTCCACCCCCTTCTCCCCACCCCTTTATACCTTCTGAGGAAGAATTCAATGAAAGATGTTCTGAAATTTTTAATATCCAAAGTTACGGCCTTATTAAAAGATTAGAACATACAAATATTCGCAAAGTGGTTCTTGGAATTTCAGGTGGGCTAGATTCTACACTTGCGTTGCTAGTTGTTGTCAAAGCTTTTGATCAGTTGAAAATTCCTCGTAAAAATATTATTGGAATTACAATGCCTGGCTTTGGTACAACAGATCGAACATATGCTAATTCCCTTACTCTCATGGACACTCTTCATATTACTAATTTTGAAATCTCCATTCGTGAAGCTATTCTGCAACATTTTAAGGATATAGGCCATGATCTTACTGTTCATGATATTACTTACGAAAATGCTCAAGCGAGAGAGCGGACTCAAATATTAATGGATATCGCTAATAAAGAACAAGGATTAGTTATTGGAACAGGAGATTTATCAGAGTTAGCCTTGGGCTGGGCCACATATAATGGGGATCATATGTCTATGTATGCTGTAAATACCGGAGTACCTAAAACTTTAGTTAAGCAATTGGTACAATGGAGTGCTGAACAAACATCCAACTCTGTACTTCAAAAAACCTTATTCGATATTATTGATACTCCAGTTAGTCCAGAGCTTCTTCCCCCAACTCTTGGAGGAGACATTTACCAAAAAACCGAAAATTTAGTTGGTCCTTATGAACTTCATGATTTTTTCCTATATTATATAATACGATTTGGATTTTCACCTAGTAAAATTTTCTATTTAGCCCAGCATGCATTCCAAGAACAATATGATCTAAAAACAATTTTATACTGGCTAAAAACTTTTTATCGACGTTTTTTTTCTCAACAATTTAAACGTTCTTGCCTACCTGATGGACCAGCCATTGGATCTATTTCTCTCTCCCCACGTGGCGCTTGGGTAATGCCTAGTGATGCCAATGTAGATATATGGATAAAAGAAATTGAAGAACTAGAAAAAGAACTCTATTAAAAGTAGAGTTCTTTTATGATCTAAAGATCTGCATATCAAAATTTATTTTATACTGTATCATTTACAAATAAAATTCTTAGATCTAAGCTTAGGACTTCTTCTGCCTTTATGAAGAGTGATTGGTGCTATGATTAGTTTCTTCATGATAAACTTGATCTAAAATGATGACTAGTGCTAACATAAAACTAGGATCTTCATCCTCTTTAATTTCTACTCCATAAGTATCTGCAAAAGAAAACCATCTTTTACTAATAGTACATACAACTTCTTGATGGTTTAAAATTTGAAAATCATGAGCTAAAACACTTCCTTGAATTTCATACTTTCCTTTAATACTATCAATATGAAACTTAGGCTTAAAAAAAGTAAATTCCTTTTTAATAGTGGCTATATGTTTACCTTTTTTATAAAAATAGTATTCTGGAAGAAAACGGAGTAACTTCTGTTCTATATAAATTTCTTCCTCTCCCTTTACATTGAATAAAGTTAATTTATTTCCTACAGTAAAAAACTTTCCTTCTACAACATACTGAGGTTGATCATATTCATCTTTTATTGTAAAACGATCTCGGAAAGAAAATATATGTTGCCGAACTTGATATCTCATCATTTTTCTCCTTTATTTTTTATAAAGATTATACTATTATTTTTTCTATTTCCTCTTGAGTAAGTGGACGATAATCTCCAGTAGCAAGATTCTCATCTAACTTTAAATTTCCCATGGATAATCTTTGTAAATAAAGAACTTTTTGTCCTCTACTTAAAAACATTCTCTTTATTTGATGATATTTCCCTTCGTAAATAGTTATTTCTACTTTCGAAATATCTCCTGAAGAAAGAATATCTAATTGGGCTGGTAAAGTTTGATAACCATCTTCTAATACTACTCCTATTTCAAAAGCAATTTGATCTTCTTTTGTTACTTGTCCTTGAACTTTTGCAAAGTAAGTTTTAGGAATTCTTTTTTTAGGGGATAATAAATTATGGGTTAACTTTCCATCATTAGTCAATAACAGTAATCCTTCTGTATCCTTATCTAAACGTCCCACTGGAAATAGATCTTGCCGCTCTTGAGGGGCTAATAAATCAATAACAGTACGATCATGTTTGTCTTCTGTAGCAGATATAACTCCAGCAGGTTTATTAAGCATATAATAACGAAACTGTTGGTATCTAATTTCTTCACCTTGAAAAACAATTTCTTGCATATGGGGATTTAGTAGGAATCCTGGATCCTGAATAATCTCTCCATTAATTTTTACCAATCCATTTTTAATATATTTCTTTACTTCTTTACGACTTCCTATTCCCATCGAAGATAAAATTTTATCAATTCTAAGTTTTTTTATTTCGATCACATCCATCTCCAGCTAGGTAAATATTTATTTTTTAATCTTCCATTTTGTAATTTTCCCCATCCTAACGGATAACTCTCAACACAAACTAGGTTCCAACCTGATTCTCCTTGAATTGGTAATGTCTCTCCTTTTAGATATCGAATAACTTGAGGATTATCAATAGAAAAATCAATTACTTGACATACATTCTTCTTCAATAATCCCATAGCAAAAGCTTGAGAAGGTTCAAATCTATTTTTTTTCAAATCGCCTAAATACCAGCCACTCCTTAGGATATGAAGTCCTTTTAACGAAGGAATTCCTTCGGGAAGTAATAGTAGTTGATTCCCATTCATTTGAAGATTTCCTTGTAAAAAAGAAGGATCTTTTATGCTCTTTTTAATAAAAAGAGTATATTCATGAAATTTTTCTTTTTCTTCTTCCTTGTTCTCTGCTTGTTTGCTTTTATTTGAAAAAATTGAAATACTTTCTTCTCCTTGTTTCTGTAATAAGGCAACAAAATGTCCTTCTCCCTTTATTTTGTGAGGCCAAAGACGAACACAACCTTCTATTTGCTCTCTTCCACCAACCCACTGGGGTTGTGCTTTCTTAAAACCTTCTGCAGGTTCAATTGGAACAATTTTAAAATCCATATGATTTTTTAAAAACTCTTCTATCATTCCTTCATTCTCTTCAGGTGAAAAAGTACAAGTGGAATATAATAAAAGACCCCCAGGTTTTAACATCTTTGCAGCTTCTTTCAAAATATTTCTTTGTAATTGACAACAATGTTTTACTCCATAACTTTCCCAACTTTTAATAGCTCCTGGATCTTTACGAAACATCCCTTCCCCTGAACAAGGTGCATCTACCAATATTTTATTAAAGTATTCCTCAAATCGCTTTGAAAGATTTTCAGGAGTTTCACTAATGATAATAGCATTTCGAATACCAAAAAGTTCAATGTTCTTTAAAAGAGCTTTCGCCCGCGTAGAACTTACATCATTACTGACTAAAACTCCTTGATTCTTTAAGCGTGCTCCTAATTGAGTACTCTTTCCGCCGGGTGCTGCACATAAATCCAAGACCCTATCTCCTGGCTGTATATCTAAAATGGCTCCTGGAGCCATAGCACTCGGTTCTTGAATATAATATAAACCTGCATGATAATATGGATGTTTAGAAGGAACCTGATCTTCTTTATAATAAAAACCTTCTTCACACCATGGTATTGGTTCTAAAGAAAAAGGTGAAATCTTTTTAAACTGTTGAGGTGAAACTTTTAAGGGATTTACTCGTAGTCCATAATAACGATTTTGACCAAATGTTTGTAAATAATCTTCCCATTCATCTCCAAGTTGTTTTTGCATTCGTTGTATAAATTGTTCAGGTAGATACATATAAACACCCTTTATTCTTGAATTTTTTCTTCTATTTGCATTTGTAAATCCTTTGCTAAATGTTTGCGTTGTTCTTCTGGTAAGCGTGAGGGATCAATAGGAGGATGAATAATAACTTTAACAGATGCAGGCTGGATTCTATTTTTTTCTTCAAAAAATTTATACGACCCATCTAAAGTAATAGGAATAATCCATACATTAGACTTTGTTGCCAACTTCATACTTCCATTTTTAAAAGAATTCATCTTAGAACTTTTGCTGCGAGTTCCTTCTGGGAAAATAACTAAAGAATGTCCTTTTTGTAAATATTCAATTCCTTTTAAAATAGCTTGCAACGACTGTCTTACATCTTTGCGATCCATAAAAATACAGTCAATTAATCCCATCCAAGTTCTAAGAATAGGTACTTTTTTTGTTTCTATTTTTGCGATAAAAGCTTTCTCTTTAGGAATAAATCCTAGTAAAAGCAAAATATCAAAATAACTTTGATGGTTACTAACGAATAATACATTTTCACATGTATTTAGATGTTCGATTCCTTCTATTTCCACATGTCCTCCAGCAATTTTTATTAAACTTCTTGACCAGCGAGCAACCCAACGCTGAACAGCTTGTTTCCTTTTTTCATGTAAACCTAAAATCCCTAAAATCTTATAGTATACTAAATATACAAGAGAATATAATAAAAGTAGTACAAGATAAATTACAAATAAAATGGTACGAATCATTTTAGTGCCCCTTTCAGTATATGATTTCGATACAATAACACTTTATTTTAAAATTAAAAGAGGATAGAAAGGAGAACCATATATGGCAACTTTATTAAAGGTTACAGATGTAAATATTATTAGTATCGATAAAGAAGAGGATATTTGGCTAATTGAAGGCGAAGCTGTCTTAGAAGATCAAATTACTATTGGTTTTGAAGCTTCTTTTGATCCCACTTATAATGATTTAGAAATCCAACGAATGGATGAAGATTTAGAAAATCTTGATGAAAATACATTAAAAGAAATGATTATTGAAGCAACTGCTTCATTCTAACTTATTTTATAGACAACATCCCATATGAGATGTTGTCTATAAAATAAATCTCAATTTGAAATCCATATAATCTGCAGATACTAAATAATAATTAACACCGTTATGATTTCCTTGCAAACCCATCGAAAAAATATGTTCCCCATGTAAATGTCCATAAATTACTTTAGAAACCCCATACCTCTCATACAATTCTGTAAATCCTGAGGGCTCGAGTTGATCATTCGTTGGAGGGTAATGAGTCATCACAATCAACTCTTTTCCTTTTATATTTTGGACTTGTTCTAAAGAAAGAGTTAAACGTTTTAACTCTCTTTCATAAATTTTTTGATCATGATCTGTAAATTTAATAAGATTAGGACATAACCAACCCCTTGTACCACAAAGTATATAGTCTTCATAAACATAAAAATTATTTTGCAAAAAAAACTGATCTTTAAAAATCTGATTTAATTTGGTAATTCCTTTCCACCAGTAATCATGATTCCCTTTAACAAAAAACTTTTTTCCTGGTAAAAGATGTATTTCTTTTAAGTCTACAATGGCTTCTTCCAAAGTCATAGCCCAAGAGATATCACCTGGAATCAAAACAGCATCATCTTCTTTTACATTATCTTTCCAATTCTTTTGTATCTTCTCCCAATGGTTGTCCCAATGAGAACCAAACACATTCATAGGTTTATTCACAGCACCACTTAAATGCAAATCCCCTATTGCAAATATACTCATGTTTCTCCTCCATTATTTATGATAAAGATTGAACATCATAAATTTGGACAATCATATCCAACTGTTGATTAAAATTTTTTAATTTCTGTAGATCCCCCTCTTTCCATAATTTTAAAAACTGTCGTTGAATATCTTCTGCTTCCGACAGATTGCCTGTTACATGTAAGTTCTCTATATTTTTCATAATATCTGCCACAATATTTGATCTCACTTGAAATAATTCTTGGGCTTCTAAAATTTCACTGCGAATAGCAGACATCTCTTGATCTAATTTAAAGGCCGCTTCTGCTGCTTTTAAAAGTCTTCCGTTGATTTCCATGGGCATATTTTGTTTATATTTATAACGCAAAGAGTGTTCAATTGTAGCCCAAAAATTCATTGCCAAAGTACGAATTTGTATTTCTGCTAACACCTTTTTTTCTCCTAAAGCAGTATGAACAGGATATTGAATAATGATGTGATAACTTCGATATCCACTAGCTTTTGTATGAGTAATATAATCTTTTTCTTCTACAATCCATAAATCTTTTTTATCTCTTTCCCGAATTAAAGCAACAACTTTGTCAATGTCTTCTACAAATTGACATATAATTCTAATCCCTGCAATATCCTCTATTTTGTCCTGAATACAAGATAATGGAATATTTTTTTTTCTTGCTTTTTCTAAAATACTAGATATAGTTTTTACTCTTCCCGTTACCAGTTCAATTGGAGAATATTGGTTTAGCGTATGATATTCATGAGCAATGCTTTGAAACTTTACCTCTAGTTCTTTCACTGCTTGTTCATACGGGATTAAAATTTTTTTCCACTGCAAAGTTTCCATGAATGTCACATCCATCCTACCTTTTTTTTGCTTCCAACGTTTCTTATTATATCATAAAACAAAATAGGATAACATATGAATCTCAAAAAAATGTAAATCTTAGGTATTAAAATAAAAATTCTTTCTCTAGATAACGCAAAATTTCATAAGGATTTATCCATACTTCTCTATCGTCTATCGTAAGGAGTATTCCAAGATGTAAATGAACCGGAAAATGACCCATTGTATTTTCTTTTTTTCCATATCCTGAATCCCCCATATATCCTAGCAACTGTCCACTTTCCACATGCATTCCTTCATAAAGATCTGGAGCATACATAAAAAAATGAGCATAATAAAAATAGGCTCCATGAGGGGCACGGATTCCAACTCTCCATCCACCTTTTTCATTCCAACCTATTTTTTCAATAACACCAGAGGTCATGCTGACAATAGGCAATCTCCCTCTTTCATCCTCTATATCCATAATATCAGTACCAAAATGAAGGCGTTCTCCTCCGTAAGTTCTTTTTACTTTCCAAGTATTTTCATAAAAATAGGGTTTCACTTCATCTATAATTTTATCGTTTTTTAGAATCGGAAAGTAAGTAATATCTTTTAATACCTGTTGGTAGATCTTAATAGATTCTTTTTGTTTCCAATTTTTTATATTTATTTTTTTTTATTCTTCAAAATATCTATATCTTGAAGTCTATAATTGTTTTTATCTGCATATCTAGCTAATAATTCAATATAATCCTGCCCTTGAATTTGCGACATAATCTGTATTCTTTCTAAGACTTCTGCTGAAATTTCAAAATTACTAACTTGATCAATAAATTTTTGACGGTGTTTTTGTTTTATCTTTAAATAATGCCAAAAACAAAGAATGACTATTATTGCAAGAATTCCTGCTAAAAAATATTCTTTCTTTCTTACTTCCTTCTTATTAAAAAACTTCATAATTATTTAACCACCTTTATAAACCTTATTTATAATTATGAAGTTTTTCTAGAAATTATGAAATTCCATATAAAATGACTTTTCTATAATAATTGTTGAAATAAACATTTGAAAACTTCTTGGCTTCGTGAGTTTGGAAGTTGGGCGATTCTTTCTTCTCCCCTTTGAATATAACGCTTTGCTAAAATTTCTGCATTCAAAATACCATTGGTTTGTTGAACAAGTTGAATGATCTTTCTGATCTCATCATCTGTAATTTCCTCTTTTTTTTGTAATAACATTTTAATTTCTTTTCCTACGTAAGGATCTTTTATTGCATATAATAAAGGAAGTGTATAGATTCCTTGGCGAATGTCGTTTCCTATAGGTTTCCCAATAATATCTTCTGTTGAGGTATAATCAAATAAATCATCTTTAATTTGAAAAGCAACTCCATAAGATAATCCAAGCTCTCCTGCTGCTTTAACAATTTTCTTTGGTGCCTTTGCTTCATAAGCACCAATAGTTGTACTAATAGAAAATAATATGGCTGTTTTTCGATAAATTCTTTTCAAATAATCATATACTTGAATATTAAGATTATAACGTTCCGTATATTGATCAACTTCACCTTCACAAATGGATTTAATACCATGAGCAAGATAATAAAGTTGATTAAAAGATGTTTTCTTTGATAACATCATAAAAGCTCGAGCAAATAAATAATCGCCTGTATAAATAGCCATATCTCGCCCCCACTTAGTATAAATACTTTCTTGCCCGCGTCGAAACGTAGCTTCATCAATAATATCATCATGCACTAAGGTTGCAGTATGAAGAAGCTCAATGGCGCCAGCAATGGGAATAATTTTTTCGCGATCATACCCTTTCCCTTGTTGAGCTGCTAATATAACAAATACTGGTCGCAATCTTTTTCCACCGGCTTCAATCAAATCTAAAGCAATTTCAGTTAATAATGGCTTTCTAGAAATGATCGATTGCTTCATATACTGTTCTACTTCGTATAGTTCTGTCTGTATTTCTGGGTAGACATTCCAAAGCTCCATACTAAACCTCCCTATTAATTATAAAATAAACCTTGGTATTCCTTATAGATAGAAGATGGAAATATACATATTCACTGGTTATCCTAAGAAAAATTTAATTTTTTTAAATGTTCATAAGAGAATTGAGCTACCATTCCTACAAAAAGCCCCGTTATAGCACCAGAAACTAATAAAATAGGCGCATATAAATAGATCTTTACATTATGAATGAGCAAAGCAGCTATAAAAAGTTGTCCTATATTATGAAATATAGCACTTATAATACTTATGCTATAAATACTAATGTGATCTCTTGTATATTCATATAACAATACCATAATGATGTTGCTAAAGAATGCACCACTAATGCTAAACAAAAAAGCGGAAAAACTACCTGTAAAAATTGAACCCAAAACAGTCCGCAATATGACAACAATAAATGCTTCTTTCCAGCCCATCAACATAAGAACGAGTAAAGAAATAACATTGGCTAATCCTAATTTAACCGCTGGAATAGGTATGGGTACTGGTATTTGGGCTTCAATAATATAAATGATAAGGGCCATAGCAGTAAACAATCCTAAAACAACTAACCTTTTTATTTTAAGCATTTTTTTCACCTTCTATCTACCTTTTAATATGCAACATCATCTACTGTCATTGTTTCATCCCTTGTTATTTCAATACTAACCCGATTAGGTAAACAGACAGCAATAGTTCCAGCATCTTGAATCCAACCTGTATGAACACATACTTGATCTGGACAATTCGCTTCAATAAAATGAATTTGATTATTTCTCATTTCAATCTTATTATACTCTCCATGGCTTCCTTTAATTTCCCAAAACCTACTCTCTGTAGTGTTGGATAAATCAACAATATCAATAATCTTATTATTTTGCTTAATAATTGCTTTTTGTCCTACTCCTTTATTTTTGATTTCATACAACTTAAAACCAATAAAACTAAGGATTACAAATATTCCTACCCCTAAAAAGATCCATTTATCACCTTTTTTCACAGGTAAACTCTCCATTCGTTAAATGAAATTTTTCTTCTAATCCTGATGTTATATATACTTTTTTTTCATTTGTAATAAAGACTGCCTCTGTATCTGCTAAACTATTAATAAGGGCTAAACCTTTTTCTAACCCCATCACATAAACTGCCGTTGATAATGCATCCGCATCAATCGATTGGTTTGTAATAATCGTTGTACTAATAATACCATTATTGGATGGATATCCTGTTCGAGGATCTAAAATATGATGATATCTTTTACCCTCTTCTTCAAAATATCTTTCATAATTTCCTGAACTTACAATCGCTTGATCCCTAACTTCTAAAATTCCGATGTAGTTTCCCCGAGTTGTAAAAGGATTTTGTATGCCTACCTTCCAGCTACTCCCATCTGGTTTTGATCCAATGGTTAAGACGTTTCCTCCTAAATTCAAAAAGGCTGTTCTAACCCCTTCTTCTATTAAATTTTTTTTCATTTCATCAGCTGCATACCCTTTGGCAATAGCCCCTAAGTCTAATCTCTGTCCTTTTTTTGCTAAAGATACAACAGATTTTTCTTCATTGATGATCAAATCATTAAAATTTACTATACTAAGAGCTTTCTGTAATGACTCATCATCTGGAATTTGAGCATGATCTGTTCCAATACCCCAAAGTTGTACTAAGTTTCCTATGGTTGGATCAAAGGCTCCTTGGGATAGCTTGCTATAATAAGTGGATTTTCTCAATAAATATATGACTTCTTCGTCTACCTTTGTGGGAGCTATTCCAGCATTTTTATTAATTTGGGATATTTCACTAGTAGGAATGTTAACAGAAAATCTTTCTTCGATTTCTTCAACTCTCTTGAATGCCTTTTCTAAACTTTTTTTTGCCTTTGTTTTATTACTATCATAAACTTTTGCCTGAATAAAAGTTCCTAACATATATTCTTCTTGTTGCACAATTTTTTCTTTTGTTTTATTACATCCTGTTGTTATATATAATAACATACTTAAACACAAAATAAGCTTCCTATATATTTTTTTCATATCTTTTTTCATTTGTACACATCCTCTACAAGTAATCATTAATTAAACATCTCACTTATTATATACAAAAACATAAGTAAATTGCAATTTTTTTCATAAATAATTCCCCAAGATACCCTTGGGGAATTATTTATGAAAAAATTATTCACGTGCTTGTTTTAATGCTTCTTTAGCCATTTCTTTAAAGGATTCTGATGACGAAGTAGCACCAGTAACTACATCTACAGCATCTACATCTTGTTTTTCAACCAGTTGTTTTTCAAGTTCTGGAAAAGCTTCCTTAGGGTTGGTTCCAGATTTTTCTTTCATAGCAGTATTATAACCTTCATCTTCTTTTTTAGATTGTCCATCTTCATTTACATAATCAAATGCAACTTCTGTAATTTTGCCCTCTGCTACTTGAATTGAAATATTAGGTTTCCAACCATGATCATCAAATTTTTCAGCTTCTGCTGTCCATGTTCCATCTTTTAAAGTACTATTTGTTGCATCACT
>JAAYNZ010000174.1 GCA_012520595.1 Candidatus Epulonipiscium sp.
AGTAGCCATGCTAAAGAGAGATACAAGGGATATCGAAAAACGCACCGCCAAAAACTGGAGTGATGTGGTGGAGATCAAAGAAAGAATCGGATTATAAAAATTCTTCATGAAAATAGGAAGATGTGGTATACTAGCAAAGTATACTTTAAAAGGAGGAATCATCTTGAAAAAACCATTAACCATCTTGATGCTAACAATATCCCTACTCCTCCTTGTAGCAACAGGATGTAAAAAGACAAAAGGAGAGAATGTGATGGTACCGATACAACCACCAGCAGAAGGTGAAGAAATCGCTGTTATTACGACCAACCATGGTACAATCAAAGTGCGTTTTTTCCCTAAAGTAGCTCCTAAAGCGGTTGAAAACTTTAAAACCCATGCCACCAATGGATATTATGATGGAGTTACCTTCCATCGTGTTATTTCAGACTTTATGATCCAAGGGGGCGATCCAGAAGGTACAGGTATGGGAGGAGAAAGTATTTGGGGTGAACCCTTTGAAGATGAATTTCATGTGAACTATCGTCATTTTAAAGGAGCACTGTCCATGGCCAATAGTGGACCAGGCACCAATGGCAGTCAGTTTTTTATTGTTCAAGGAACAGATGTGACAACAGACATTATCCAACAGATGGAACAAGCCGGTGAAAAACAAGGTTTTCCGGAAGATGTGGTAGAAGGATATAAGCAATATGGAGGGGCTTACTGGTTAGATGGACGCCACACTGTATTTGGTCAAGTGTTTGAAGGAATGGACGTGGTTGATGCCATTGCAGAAGTAGAAGTAGATGCAAACGATAAACCAGTAAAACCTGTTATCATGGAAAAAGTAGAAATCACTGATTATAAAAAGTAATACCAATAACTTATTTGTTTGATCAATGGAAAGGAAAAAGATTATGGGATTTTCAGTCACCCTCTGCAAAGGAATCAATCGACTCTTTCCTTTACCTGTTCATCCTTTTAATCTCCAAAACACAGGGGAAAAAACCTATGCTCAATGGCAGTTTGAAAAAGGAGAGGACACCATAAAGTTTTATTTAGCCTATACCAATCCCAAAGATATGTTCCAGGATAAAAAGGTATTGGACATCGGATGTGGTGCTGCAGGTAAAACCTTATATTATGCTTCTCTTGGAGCAAAAGAGGTAGTAGGGTTAGACGTAGTTCCTTATTACAAAGAAAAAGCAGAACAATTAGCCAAAGAAAAAAACTTACAAGATCACTTTCGCTTTGTTTTAGGGGATGGAGCAGCCCTGCCCATGGAAGAGAATACCTTTCACACAGTTATTATGAATGATGCCATGGAACATGTAGATGATCCATTAGCCGTTCTTCATGAATGTTATCGAGTGCTACAACCAGGAGGAAAACTATACGTTAACTTTCCACCCTATTATCATCCTTATGGAGCCCATCTTAGTGATGCCATGGGATTTCCTTGGATACATCTGTTTTTTGGCGAGGACACCCTAATTCAAACCTATAAACAGTTGGTTAAAGATTTACCCGACGGACAAGAACGAATTGCTTTTCGAATCTCTCAAGATTCAGAGGGAAAAGAATATTTTTCTTATATTAATAAAATGACCCTAAAACGATTTAACCAACTGATCAAAAAAACTTCTTTTCATCTAGCATACTATAAAGAAGTACCTTTACGTTCCTTCCTTACACCTTTTGCTCGTATTCCAGGATTGAAAGAAGGTTTCGTAAAGATGGCAGTATGTATTTTAGAAAAACCAAAAAGGAGAGATTAAAATGGCAAAACATCTTCAAAATGTAGACTTTCAAACGGAAGTTTTAGATGCAGATCAACCTGTACTAGTGGACTTTTATGCTACTTGGTGTGGACCTTGTAAAATGATCGCACCCGTTATCGATCAGCTAGCAGAAGAAATGGAAGGAAAAGCCAAAGTGTTTAAGGTAGATGTAGACCAAGCTGGGGAATTGGCTGCTAAGTATCGTATCATGAGTGTACCTACTTTACTCTTCTTTAAAAATGGAGAATTAGTGGATCAAGTCATGGGAGCTGTACCTAAAGCTCAATTAGAAACAAAATTAAATCAACTTTTATAATAAAAAACAAGAAAAAACCTCTGTCTATGAATATAGGCAGAGGTTTTTTGCATGAATGTAAAAATGAACATAAAAAATTAAAAATTAGGGGTAAAAATTTTCTTTTTTCTCCTATCTAATAGGTGAATCACAAAACAGAAAGGAGGGAGTAAAGATGGCAGTTGTTTCCGATGCTTTAAAAACCAAGCTGCAGTTAAAGTATGAAAAAGGTTCTAAAACTTTTTCAAACTGCCGACTAGATGTCACAGATGAAGAGTTGCTCACTGTAGGAGAAGCCATTAACAGCTTGCAAAATAAGCCTACAGAACAAATCGTAAAAGTGGTAGAAAGTCAATTGATCCAAGAGTAAGGTAAAAAATAAAGAAAGAAGAAGGAGGTGAGATACATGGAAAAAAAGATCTTACAGATGATCTTTAAAACCCAAGATGGTTCTGCCATGACCCTTTCTTTAGGGGATTTAAAAGAGAACCTAACAGAAAGTGAGATCAGTACTGTCATGGATGAAATCGTAGCTAAACGATTGTTTGCTTCCAATAAAGGAGCAGTGGCAGCCAAGGATAAAGCACGATTTGTGACCCAAACAGTGGAAGAAATTGCAATCTAAGATTTATATCTCTACGTTAAGATTCTAGTAAGCTCATATATCACTCGTCTATTCCGACTGTATTTTCGAGTGAATATACGAGCTTACTTCTAATTTCATTTTATGAGAGTTGATATCCAGTGATGGAGAAAGGAGGAAGACGTGGAAGGGTTTATAAGTCAGATTGGCAACTATGGTTTTCCTATGGTTCTATCCATCTATTTATTAGTTCGGGTGGAATCCAAGTTGGAAGAGTTGACCAAAAGTATTTATCAACTAAGCCAAGTATTAGCTAAGAAATAGAGAGCCGATGGGCTCTCTATTTCTTATATTACGAATATATTACAAATGGAAATGGGACTTGCAACCAAGTCAAAAATACTATATAATGACAATACGTCTGTGGCATGGAAAGTCATACTAGGCTCCATCATTATTACATTATTGTTACATATGGGAGCTGATCCTTGACTGGTAAAAAATGTGGTGCTATAATCATGTTGTATCGAGGCGTGGTGAAGTACCTACATAGACTTTGCTAGCCACAACAAAATAAAAAGGCAATCTATAAAAGGAGGAGAATTTATATGAAGAACTTTAAAAAAGTTCTTGCACTCGTGTTAACAGTTGCAATGGTGCTTTCTAGCATGACATTTGCATTTGCTCAAACCGTAGTGCAAAACCAAGAAAAAGCAGAAGTTTTATTTGATCTTGGGTTATTTAAAGGTGCAAACCCTGATAAGTTTGAACCTAGATTAGAAAACGATATGAATCGTGCTGAAGCAGTAACGATGGTAATTAGATTATTAGGATGGGACGCAGACGCAACAGCAGAAATCCCATTCAAAGACAAAGAACTTAGTGGTGACTATGCATGGGCAAAACCTTTCATTGCAAAAGCATATGAAGAAGGAATTACCGTTGGTAACAGTGCTACTGAGTTTGGAGTAGTAGAAAAAGTAACTCTTCAACAATATGCTACATTCTTATTAAGAGCTTTAGGATATGATATCAATGGTGAAAACTATGCACAAGCTCCTGAAATGGCATACGAAGTTGGATTATTAAGCTTAGCTGATGTATTAGCTGCTGATAAAGCTGCTATCAGAGATCAATTAGTAGGTGTATCCTACAATGCATTATTTGCATCTGAAAAAGATTCTGATGTAACTTTATTAGAAAAATTAATTGCTGATGAAAAAGTTACAGAAGACCAAGTAATCAAATCTGGTGATGCAGATCTTATCGCATTATTAGAAGAAGTTACAACAGGAGAAGATTTAGAAGTTGTATCTGTAGTAGCAGATAACTTAAAAGAAGTTGTTGTTACATTTAACAGAGAAATTAGTGAAATCAAAAATGAAGATTTTGAAATTAGAAAACTTGATACTAATGGTAAGGCGGGTTCTAAGGTAGATACTACTGCCACATTATCAGAAGATAAACAAGAAGTTGTTGTAGCAGTAAAAGCAGATAAAAAAGGTTTAGATAACAAAGCAAGATATCAAGTTACAATTAAAAATGTTAAAGATGCAGATGGAAATCAATTAGCAGAAACAAAAGAAGAATTTGCGGCTTTTGATGCATCTCTTCCTGAAGTAAAAGATATTAAAGTAACAGGACCTAAAAGTATTGAAATTGAATTTACTGAGCCTATTAAAGAAAAAGGTGAAGTAAAAGTTAAAACTGGAACAAGTACTCTTTCTATTTCCAGTGCATACAAAGGATATAATACAAATAAAATTCAAGTAGAATTATATTCTACATTCCAAGATGGAAAAACATATACTGTATCTGTAAACAAATTTGAAGATTTTGCAGGATATCCAAATGCTCCTGTAGATCTTGAAATTAATTATGTGAAAGATACTACACCACCTGTAGCAACTGTTGAAAAAGCAGAGGCTGAATATTTGGTGTTAAATTTCGATAAGCCTGTAAAAGGTCTTAAAGAAGAACAATTCTATCATACCTATACAGCATATCAATCCATTGGAATTTATAAAGATGTAGAGTTTAAAAATGCAGTTACTACTTCTGATAGCGTAAATAAAGTATATGTTGTTTTCTATGATAAAGATAACAAAGATAGTCGACCTTTGCCAAATGGAAAAGTAAACTTTGGTATTAAAGGATCTGATATCAAAGATAATTGGGGTAATAAACTTGGTGATTATACTGTAGAAATTACAGTAAATGCTAATCAAGAAGCTCCTAAAGTAACTAAACTTGAAGTAAAGGGAGAAAAAGAACTTAAAGTAACATTTAATCGACTTGTAAAGTTAGATTCTAAAAATGTTGAAATTTTAAAAGAAGATGGATCTAAAGAAAGTGGTTTATATTTTACTATTGATCCTGATGCAAAAACATCTGCAAAAGAATTTACGATAACATTGAGTAAATCAATGGCAGGTAAAACTATTATTGTAAATATTAAAGATGTAGAAGATCAAGGGTTATCAAAAGAAAAATTTGAACTTTATAGTGAAACAATAACTGTTACAGATAAAACAGCTCCTAAAGTAAATAAAGTAACTGCTTATGAAAATAATGATGAATACAAATTATATGTATTTTTCAGTGAAGCAGTAGATGGAGAAACAGCATTAAATGTTGGAAACTATTATTTAGCAAATGAAGAAACAACAACTAAATTAACAAAAGATGTTAGTTTTTATACCAATGATGCTACAGTAGAAATTGTTTTAACAGAAAAAGAGTTTAATAAAATTAACATAGAAACAACAAAATTGTTTATTACAGGTGTGAAAGACATCGCAGGCAATGAAATAGCAGATAGATATACACAGGCAATTCGAGGAAACAACACTAACAAGCCTGTAATTAATAAAGTAAAAGCAACGAAAACAGATTTGGTAGAAGTTGAATTTGATCAAGTTCTTACTAAAGTTGAAAAAGAAGCTTTTACCGTAAATGGTAAAGCAGCAAAAGGCATGGAAGTAGTAGAAAATGATAACAAAACAACTGTTAAGTTAACATTAGAGACAGAACTTTCTTATGATCCTCAAACTGATAATGCAAAACTTAAGATAGTTGATGGTAGTTTAATTAAAAATGTATTTGATGTGTCTGCCGATACAGTAGAAGAGACTATCAATGATGCTATTAAACCTGAAATTGCTAAATATACAGATGATGATAACAAAGATAAAGAAATCATTAGAAGAACAAAAGATAATGAAATTGAAATTACTTTCACAGAAGCAATTAATGGTCAAACAGTATCAGCTATGACATTTGAAGTAGAAAATGCTACTGTAACAGCTGCGAAAGCAGAGGCAGAGGGTAAAAAAGTAATTTTAACTATTTCACCTAAAGATGGTATGGCACCTGCTCCACGTATAACTCAAGTACATGAATTAAAAGACATGAATAATAATAGCTATAAAGCTGATAAAGTATTAGATAGTTTTGATGTAAGATCAGAAGTTGCTAAAGAAGATGCTTTTAAAGCTGTAAATAGTAGTAAAGATGCAGCAGAAATGAAAAATGCTCTTGAAAATAATAATCTAGGTTTGACACTAGATTATAAAGATCTTGCAGATGATAAAAAAGAAGCTGTAGCAGGAAAAGTATTAGCTAACAGACCAGAAACAGGATATGAAAATAAAGAAGCAATTCAAGCAGCTTTTGATGCAGCTGTAGAAGCAGTAAAAGCTGAATAATAAAAGTGCGAAACGTTGTTCTATAAGCTAAGATTCCTCTTAGTGAAAAGAACGGAGATAAGATAGCAAAGGGGAATGTCAGAACGACATTCCCCTTTTGCCATATGGGACATCTCTAACTGCTTTGCTGACAGGTGAAGTCGTAACTGGTGAAAGTCCAGTGCGGGGTTCCTTAAAAGATTCCTATGGCTAATAGATATGAATCCATGATAAAGCGGTGTAAGGTAATCCATATTGCTTTTGTCGTCTTCAGCTCAATATGGATCGATATATTCAAGAAAACATTTCGATAATATAGGCGGAATCAGTACAATTAGGCTATTAAACTGGTTCTTCTTACATGGCTAGTGGAAGCCTAAGGGCATCAAAAACAGGGATAGGCAGAGCGGAACGTTTGATGCTGTATATTTGGAGGATAAGTAGATTCGAAGAAGAATATA
>JAAYNZ010000024.1 GCA_012520595.1 Candidatus Epulonipiscium sp.
AACAAGGGAAATTTCTTCTAACAATCCATATAACGTTGGATCTTCTGTTGTTTTTTCATAATCTGCTACTTTAGATATAAATTCTTTGATGTTTTCGATTCTTCCTTGGGCTTCTTCTGTTTGCTCCTCTTCTAATTCATGCAAATATCCTGTATCTTTCAAAACTTTTTCCGTTAGTTCTACTAAGGTTATATGAGGTAGTTGGACTTGAAATCCAATCATCATATTTGCAAAAATCTTTAACTTACTTGCTGCCCTTTGTAAAGAAGAAATTTCATCAGCCTCTGTTAATATATCAAAAAAATCACAATCCTGAGTGGTTGCTTCGTCAACGATTTTTTCTACCGTTGTATTTCCAATCCCTCTTTTAGGTACATTAATAATCCGCTGAATGGCAATGTCATCGGAAGGATTCGCAATTCCTCGTAAATAGGCAAGAATATCTTTTATTTCTTTTCGTTCGTAAAAACGAACCCCACCATAAAGTCGGTAAGGAATATTATTTTTCATTAGCTTTTCTTCCAATACCCTGGATTGAGCATTGGTTCGATACAATAAAGCAATGTCCTTATACTCTTTTCCCTCTTCAACTTCTTGTTGAATTTGATTGGCGATGTATTCCCCTTCTTCATATTCATTTTCTGCTTCAAACCGTAGGATATGAGTTCCCTCTGGATTATCTGTCCACAATGTTTTTGATTTTCTTCCTCGGTTATTTCGAATGACTCCATTGGCTGCATCTAAAATGACTTTCGTACATCGATAATTTTGTTCTAGTTTAATAACCATTGCTTTGGGAAAATCTTTTTCAAAATCTAAGATATTGTGAATATTAGCCCCTCGAAATTTATAAATGGATTGGTCATCATCACCTACTACACATAGATTTTGATGTTGAGAAGCAAGCAAGCGAATCAATTGGTATTGGGATGTATTGGTATCTTGATATTCATCTACCATAATATAACGGAATCGTCTTTGATAAAATTGAAGAATATCTGGATGAAGGGTAAAAAGTTCTACGGTTTTAAAAATCAAATCATCAAAATCCAAGGCATTATTACTTTGTAATTTCTTTTGATACAACGCATATACCTGTCCTATTTTTTGTTTGCGAAAATCATTCCCTACCTGCTTTTCATATTCTGACGGAGAAATAAGCTCATCTTTCGCTGAACCAATTTCTTTTTGTATGCTAGAGAGGGGTAATGCTTTTTCATTAATATTTAATTGTTTCAAACATTCTTTCAGTAATCTTTTCTGGTCATCCATATCATAAATAACAAAATTTCGGTTATATCCTATTTTATCAATATCTCTTCGCAAAATTCGTACACAAGTGGAATGAAAAGTACTCACCCACATATCTCTGCACTGATCTCCAATCTGTTGTTGGGTTCTTTCTTTCATTTCCTGAGCTGCTTTATTGGTAAAGGTAATGGCTAAAATCTGACTCGGATATACTCCTTTTTCTTCAATTAAGTAAGCAATACGATGGGTTAATACCCTGGTTTTTCCTGAACCAGCTCCAGCTAAGATAAGTACTGGACCTTCTGTTTGTAAAACTGCTTTTTTTTGCATTTCGTTTAAGTCTTTTAATAACATACGATTTATTCTCCTTTATGGGAAGATACTTTCCCTGTTGTATCTTCTTTCAGCCTATCTAAAATCATCTTATATCCATCTGCTCCATATTGAAGAGCTCGATTGACGCGGCTGATGGTAGCAGTGGAGGCACCTGTCTTTTCACTAATTTCTGTATATGTTTTTTTCTCCTGTAACATTTTTGCTACTGCTAATCTCTGGGCTAAAGATTGGGCTTCATTAATAGTACAAATATCTTCAAAAAAGGCATAACATTCCTCGATTGTGGTAAGTAACAAAATAGCTTCAAATAGCTCATCCATTAGTGGGCTTTTTATTTTGCTTGCCATCTTTCTCCTCCTTTATATGATTCTCTTATTTTTATAGTAACATTTTAAAGTAGTAAAGTAAAGTTTAACGAATTGTATTTTAATTATCTTTTCATTCCTCTACAAGGGGAAAGAGAACCATTGAAAGGATTCATTTTTTTCTTTTGAGATATTGCTTTAATCTTTCTACTGATGTATTGGCAATTAACTCTTCTGGCATTTCCAATTCCTGCAACAAATCATAAGCCCGTTGTAAGTTTCCTACGTCTGTATAAAAATGCGCATCACTTCCTACTGTAATAGGTGCCCGGTATTTTTTACAATAAGATATATAGGTGCTAATATTTTCTCTAGCTCCTTGACGAAAATGGTCGGGTCGCAAAGAACTGCTATTGACTTCCAATAAAACACCATATTTCTTTGCTGCTTTTACAATGGTCTCATAATCCAATGGAAATCTGGAATCATCAGGATGCCCAATAATATGAACATACGGATTTTTCATGGTTTCAATCATAGCATGAGTATTTTCTTCTTTTGTTCCCGCTTTATAACAGGGTGGGTGAAAACTAGCAATTACAAGATCTAAGGCTTCTAATAAGGTTGTTTCCATATCAATTTCACCTTGAACATTTAAAATATTTGCTTCTACCCCTTTTAATATTTCTACTCCATTAATTTTTGATGGAATGGCACTTACATTCCCAAAATAAAAAGGATGGGTTGAACCAGGCATAGCTGGTGCATGATCCGTAATGGCTAAAAGCTCTAAACCAATGGAAGCGGCTTGTTCCACTAGCTCTTTTACTGTACTATAAGCATGCCCACTGGCTAAGGTATGGCTGTGTGTATCTAAAACAAACTTCATATATGACTTCCTTTCTATTTACTTCCACTGTCTTCTTTATTGCTTTTCTATTGTAGCATATAAAAAAATATCTGAAAAGCATCCTCTTCTCAGATATTTTTAACATCCATATTAATGTTTAAAATGTCGCATACCAGTAAAAATCATTGCAATATTATATTCATTACAAGCTTGGATGGACTCTTCATCACGAATGGAGCCACCTGGTTGAATAATGGCTGTAATGCCTGCTTTTGCTGCTGCCTCAACACAATCTTTAAATGGGAAAAAGGCATCGGAAGCAAGGACACAACCTTTAATATGATCTTTTCCAAAGAACTCGGTTCCATGTTCGATAGCCTGCTGAACAGCCCAGATTCGATTGGTTTGTCCGCCTCCTGTGCCAACCACTTGTTGATTTTTACTTATGGCAATTCCATTTGACTTCACATGTTTTACAACTTTCCAAGCAAAGATTAACTCTTTCATCTCTTCTTCCGTTGGTTTTCGATGAGTCACTACTTTGCATTCCTCTTGGAATAACACAAGATCTTTATCTTGGATGATTAATCCTCCTCCTACTTTTTTCATATCATGCATATGAGGATAGGAAAAGCGGATGGATTCTAACTGTAAAATACGCACATTCTTTTTTTGTTGTAAAATTTCAAGAGCTTCTTGGGTATAGGAGGGAGCAATAACAATCTCTAAAAAGATTTTGTTCATTTCTTCTGCTGTTTCTTTATCGATCTCTTGGTTGGCTACTACAATCCCACCAAAAATAGAAGTTGGATCTGATTCATAGGCTTTTTGGTATGCTTCAAAAACAGTTTTACCACTACCCACCCCACAAGGGTTGGCGTGTTTAACGGCTACCACCGTTGGTTCTTCAAATTCTTTCAATAACTCCAAAGCTCCATTGGCATCATTAATATTATTATAAGATAATTCTTTCCCATGAAGTTGTTTTGCCTCTGCCAATGTTCCTTTTGTTTTTAATGCTTCTTTATAAAAGGCTGCTTTTTGATGTGGATTTTCTCCGTATCGCATATCTTGCACTTTTTCAAAGGACAATGTCAGCTTTTCTGGAAAGGATTGATTTCCTTGCTGTTCTCTAAAATAATTAGCAATTAAACTATCATAATAAGCTGTATGTTCAAAAACTTTTGTTGCTAAATAAAATTTTGTTGTTTTGGACACATGTCCTTGTTTCTTTAGTTGTTGAAGAACTTCTGTATAATCGGCAGGGTCAACGATAACTGCTACATCTTGGTGATTTTTTGCTGCAGCTCGTAACATAGTTGGACCACCAATGTCAATATTTTCAATGGCTTCGTCTAAAGTAGCGTTAGGTTTTGTAATGGTTGCTTGGAAAGGATAAAGATTCACCACTACAAGATCAATGGACTCATATCCTAATTCTTCCATTTGTTTTTGATGTTCTATGTCTTGTCTCCGATTTAAAATTCCTGCATGAATGGCTGGATGTAGGGTTTTTACACGTCCATCTAAACACTCTTTGAATCCTGTTATATGAGAAATTTCAATTACTGGAATTCCTGCCTCATGTAATGTCCTGGCTGTTCCGCCGGTCGAAATGATTTCTACTCCTAGTTCCCATAATTCCTTTGCAAAATCTACTACACCTATTTTATCCGATACACTAATTAAAGCTCTCATTCTTTTTCCTCCTTCTTTATCCTTCGATAGCGATTATAATATATATCATTAAAACAATTACATCGTTCCAAAGTAATAGCATTCCCATCCATGTATCATTTTACATTGTATAGATATCCACGTTGCAAATCTAAGTTTCTAATATAAAAAATCTGGGCTCTTCTTTGAAATTAAGAATGAGCCCAGACGGTCGACTTCCTTATTCCTTCATACTCCCTACAGGTTCATCCTGTTATCCGTCAGTTGTATGAAAGCTTATGGTACTATAAGTTAAATAACGTTGGTGCAATTAATTTGAAAGCAAAAACAACAGCTAAAATATACATCATCCAATGTACTTCTTTTCTTTTTCCCGTAAATACTTTAACTAAAACATAAGAAATGGAACCGAATACTAAGCCTTCTGAAATACTATAAGCTAAAGGCATCATAACCATGGTTAAAAAAGCAGGTAAAAGTTCTGTTAAATCACTAAAATCAACCTTTGTAATACCATCTAACATAAAGATACCTACTACAATCAAAGCAGGAGCCGTAGCAAAAGCAGGAATGGCTAAGAAAATCGGTGAAAAAATCAAAGCAATACCAAAACAAATAGCCGTAACGATAGAAGTTAAACCAGTACGTCCACCATCTGCCACACCCGCACTACTTTCTACAAAAGTAGTAACAGTAGAAGTTCCTAATGCAGCTCCTACAGTAGTACCAACAGCATCTGCAAAAAGAGCTTGTTTAATTCGTGGTAACTTTCCTTCTTTGTCTAAATAATCCGCTTTGCTTGCAACACCCATTAACGTACCTAAGGTATCAAATAAATCCACAAATAAAAAGGTAAATGTAACGATGATAAAACTTAAGATCGTATCAATATTGGCAAAAACCTCTGAAAAAGGTGCAAATTTAAAGGCAACTTCGTTTAAAGAAGGAGGAAGTGAAACAACAGCACTTGGTAATAAAGGATATAATCCCATTTCTGGATTGGGTACATACCATCCGATGAGTTGTGCTATAATTCCTAGGCCATAGGTTCCTAAAATTCCAATCAAAAGAGCTCCTCTTACATTTTTCTTTAATAATACAACCGTAAGAACAACACCAACTAAGGCAAGTACTGCTGGTGCCGCTGTCATATCTCCTAAACTGACCAATGTAGCATCATTATTTACAATAATGCCTGCTCCTTGCATTCCAATAAAAGTAATAAAAAGTCCGATTCCAGCACTTACTGAATATTTAATACATTGAGGAATAGCATTAAAAATCGCTTCCCGAACATTTAAAAAGGTTAAGATAATAAAGATAATCCCTTCTGCTAATACACAGGTAAGGGCAAATTCCCAACTATACCCCATCTTAAGTACAACGGTATAAGCAAAGAATGCATTTAATCCCATTCCTGGTGCTAAAGCAAAAGGATACTTGGCATATAAAGCCATGATCACTGTTGCAATAATAGCTGAAAGGGCTGTTGCCGTAAATACACCACCTGGGTCCATTCCTGCATCCCCTAATGTACTAGGATTTACAGCCAAGATATAAGCCATTGTCATAAAGGTTGTAATCCCTGCTATAATTTCTGTTCTTACATTGGTCTTATTTTCTTTTAAGTCAAAAAAACGTTCTAATTTACTACTCAATGTTGTTTCTGTCTGTGCCACAGCACGTTCCCCCTTTATTGATATAATTCATTAATAAGTTCTTAAGACATTCTTATTGTAGCAAAGGTGATTTTCTCTGTCAATACATTTTTCGAACTTTTTCATGTTTTTTCTTTTTAATGTTCGACTATGCAATTGTGTTTATATTCTTAGTTGATTCATATAAAATACTTGACAGTCACTCTTGACTTTGCTATACTATGCTAAATTATAAAACAATTTCATACTTTGAACTGATCATCCTGAGAGGTGGAGGGATCTGGCCCTATGAAACCCAGCAACCTACAAAGTAAGGTGCTAATTCCAGCTGTGTATACAGAAAGATGATTATTATTTAACTACCTCTTTCTTTTACAGTAAGAGGTAGTTTTATTATATAGGAAAGGAGAATAGCATGATTCGAATTGAAAACATATCGAAAGAATTTACAACCCAAAAAGAAGCTTTTTCTGCTGTAAAAAATGTCTCTATTCACATTAAAAAAGGTGATATTTTTGGAATCATTGGATTAAGTGGTGCTGGAAAATCTACTCTTGTAAGATGCATAAACCGCCTTGAAGAACCTTCAAATGGACATATTTACATCGATGGACAAGACATTACTGCTTGTACTGATACACAACTTCGTGAAATGAGAAAAAAAATTGGTATGATCTTTCAACATTTTCATTTATTAAATAGAAGGACTGTTGAAGAAAATATTGCTTTTCCTTTGGAAATCTCCAATATTCGTCATAAAGATGAACGTATAACAGAACTTCTTCATTTGGTTGAATTGGAAGATAAAAGAAATAGTTATCCTTCTCAATTAAGTGGAGGACAAAAACAAAGGGTTGGAATCGCACGTGCTCTTGCTAACAAGCCATCTGTTTTACTGTGTGATGAAGCTACTTCAGCACTGGATCCTAAAACAACAAAATCCATCTTAGAACTTCTTAAAAAAATCAATCGGGAACTTGGTGTTACTATGATTGTTATTACTCATGAGATGGAGGTTATAAAGCAAATTTGTAATAAAGTAGCCGTTATGGAAGGTGGTTCTGTCGTCGAACAAGGAAGCGTAATAGAGGTCTTTACAAATCCAAGCCATCCTGTTACAAAACAATTCGTGCAAAGTGTATCCCATGACCTACCCAAATCTTTTATTACTCAAAATACTAATCAAAAATTAGTCCGGATTAGCTATCAAAGCGAAAGAGTTGATAAGCCCCTGCTTTCTAAAGCAATTCGTAAATTTGATGTAGATGCAAATATATTGCTTGGTGGCATCGATCATCTGAATAATCATATTATAGGAAATCTTATTGTGGAGTTTTCAGGAGAAAAAGAAAATATTCAAGGAGCTATTCATTATTTAGAGGAGAATAATGTGATTTGTGAAAGGATTGAATACAATGAATGATGCCATAAAACTTATGATGGATCTATTACCAATTGCAATGGTTGAAACTCTTTATATGGTATTTGTTTCTACCCTGGTGGCTCTCATTGTAGGTACTCCTATTGGAGTTATACTTGTTATTTCTGAAAAAGGTGGAATCCAAGAACATATTTCATTGAACCAAATATGTTCTACCATCGTCAATATAGGCCGTTCTTTTCCTTTTTCTATTTTAATGGTGGCAATCATTCCTTTCACTCGTTTTATCGTGGGGACTAGTTTAGGAACAACGGCCGCTATTGTTCCATTATCCATTGCGGCCATCCCCTTTGTAGCCCGTGTCATTGAAAATGCTCTAAAAGAGGTGGATAAAGGGATTATTGAAGCCGCACAAGCCATGGGAGCAACCACTTTGCAGATTATTATAAAAGTTCTTATTCCAGAAGCTATGCCTGGTATCGTACTTGGAATTACCTTAACGGTTATTAATCTGATTGGCTATAGTGCAATGGCAGGCCTAGTAGGTGGTGGGGGACTTGGAAAAATTGCTGACCAATATGGATATAAAAGGTACAATACCCCAATTATGATTTCAACGATCATTTTACTGGTTGTATTGGTGCAAATGATTCAATGGCTTGGAAATACCATTGCAAAAGCTATTAACAAAAAATAAATTTATTTTATATCAAAGGAGATGTTAAAAATGAAAAAAATAGTCAAATCAACAATCATATTCCTCATTTTTGCCCTTACACTTATAGGCGTAGCTGGATGCGGTAAAGCTACAGGAGCCAAGGATAAAATTAAAGTAGCCGCTACCTCTGTTCCTCATGCAGAAATACTAGAGTATATTAAACCTGAGTTAGAAAAGAAAGGAATTACATTAGAAATTACGGTCACGGATGATTATAACGTACACAATCGTGCTTTAGCTGAAAAAGAAGTAGATGCTAACTTTTTTCAGCATCTACCTTATTTAGAAGAGCAAATTAATGAATTTAATTATGACATCCAAGAGTTTGGTAAAATACACATTGAACCTCTTGGTGTCTACTCTAAAAAAGTGACTTCTCTTACTGAACTACCTGATGGAGCAACCATATCCATTCCCAATGATCCTACCAACGAAGCTCGTGCTCTTGCCTTGCTTCATCGTAATGGACTAATTGAAATGAATGATTTAAATCATTTAAGTGCAACGATTATTGATATTAAATCGAATCCAAAAAACTTTAAATTTCAAGAAATTGATGCTTCCATGCTATCTAGAACTTTAGATGATGTTGATGCAGCTGTTATTAATACTAACTTTGCTCTTGCTGCTAGTCTAAATCCATCCAATGATGCTCTTGCTATTGAAGATGCCGACTCTCCTTATGTGAATGTCCTTACCATCAGAAAAGGAGATGAAAATCATAAGGAACTACAAATATTAAAAGAAGTTTTGATGAGTGATCTTGTTAAAGACTTTATTAATGAAAAGTATAAAGGAGCCATTGTTCCCGTCTTTTAAAGATAAAAAAATCCTCTAAAACTCAAAAATAAAGGGGCCACTCATCACGAATAGCCCTTTTATTTTTGGGTCTTTCCAAAGTATTATTCATTAGTTCCAATCTTATCTTATTTTATCTTATACTCATATAATCTTTGTCCTTTCCCTCAACTATTTTAAGATTACCAAATAACATACTCCCTTTTGTTGATGCATTATATATTATCTGCTATTTTTTCATACTTCTTATTTTTAATATTAATTGTATCTACAACAAATCTCCATTTTCATCATAAAAAGAATCACAAAACCTCATATTACCAGATACTTCTCTATTCGTATTAAGAAACTTAATTTTAAGATAAGGATTCTCAGGATGATTATCATCTATTACAATGCCATATTTTAAAGCTGATTCAAACCCAAATTGAGTATAATAATCGCCCCCCGTAAGCGCAACCCATTCAAACCTATATCCTTTAGCCTTTTTTAAACCGTGTCCTATAAGTTTTTTTCCTATCTCTTTACGCTGATATGAATGCTTAACTGCTAATGGTCCTAATGCTAAACCTTCATTTTTACCTATTAAAGCCTTTGATAATAAAATGTATCCAATTATTTCATCATCAATCATTGCAATCAAACATAGTTCAGGAATAAATCCTGAATCATTCCTTATCTTGTCCACAAATTCCCATTCATTGAACTATTCATTCTTGCCTGGTCTATAAAAAGCCTCTTTTACAACAGCTTTTATTTCTTCTATGTCCTTATCTTCTACTTGTCTTATAATTATATTTTCCATATTACCAACCTTTCCATAAGATATGATATGAATGATCTATATGTTCTATATTAATTACTTCCACTCCATATTTCTACCTTAAACTTTTTTAGAAAAAAGAATAAGCCAATACACTTAAAGTACATTGACTTATTCTTATCCATCGTTTTTTTCATTTTAAGAATAATACTTTGGATGCTTTTTTTAGATAAAAAGTATTTCTTAGCTAATTCAATGATATTATAACCTTGCTAATATTCAGCATATATTTATAAATGGCTCATTTACGGGTAAAAACACAGAAAAAACTGAACCTTTACCTGCTGTTGATCTTACTTTTATATATCCCCCTTGTGCAGAAATAATTTTTCTAGCTAAAAACAATCCTATTCCAACCCCCTCAATATTTTTAGTATTCTCTCCTCTATAAAATCGTGTAAATATCTTGTTACTATCTGACTCAAATATGCCATTCCCTTGGTCCTTAATATCTACACGACAGAATAATTCATATTTTATTATGGATACGCTTATTTCCGTATTTTTCTCACTATATTTTACTGCATTATCCAATATATTAAAAATCGCTTCTTGTGTCCACTTACTATCATGTACAAGTTCTATCTCTTCACCGTTAAATATAATATTGATACCCTTTTCTTCTGCTTTTTTAGATACCATTGCTATAGCTTGTAAAACTGTTTGTGATATGAATTGGTTTTCTGTATTTAATTTTATAATTCCTGCTTCCAGCCTAGACATCTTGATTAACGATTCCATAAGCCAATTTAACTTTTTAAGCTGATTTTCCATGTTTTTCGTAAATTCTACCCTCTTATGGCAATCAAGATTTTCGTCAAGCAATAAGGAGTTATATATATTTAAGTTGGCAAGGGGTGTCTTCAATTGGTGAGATATGTCTGAAATTAATGCTGTTATGGCATCTTTTTCTTTTTTCTGTTTTATACTATGTGATTTTAGAATATCTGATAGCTTTAGTATCTGGCTTTGTAACTTAGAAAGCATTGTATCTTCAATAGTAGAAAAGGTATTTACAGGATTGCCATCGATTATTGATTCAATCGTTTGGCTTAATGCCCCAAGTGTATTATCTACATTCCTAGATACCAGTATAATAAATGTAATACAAATCCCTATGATAGTAATAGAAAAAATGGACACGATCCCTATTACCTTTATATTAAAATTAGAAAGAAGGTATGAAATACCCCCTATAAAAAATAGAGAAACCATAATTATTAACAAGATAGTAATAATAACTAACTTTTTTATGGGATTTTTCAATTATTATCACTCCATATATATCCTATTCCAAATACCGTTTTAATAAAGGTAGGATTTGAAGGATCATCTTCAATCTTTCTTCTAAGTCTACGAATATTTACACTAACAGTATTTTCATCTATAAAATCTCCATCGATATCCCAAATTTTAGCAAGAATTTGATTTCTTGTTAGTACTTTCCCTTTATTTTTAATAAATAGTTCTAATAACTTCATTTCGATTCTAGTAATAGGAATCTCTACATCATTTTTAGTGAGACATAACGTATGGAAATCAAATTTAAGTTCTTTAAAATTATAGATGTTATTTGGAACCACTCCTCGCTTCAGTACTGCTTTTATCCTTTCCTTCAGTATGGGAAGAGAAAAAGGCTTTGTTATATAGTCATCTCCACCTGCTTTAAACCCGTTTACTATATCTTCTTCTGTATCTTTGGCCGTTAAAAAAATAATGGGTGTATTCATCTCTTTTCTAATATACTTACAAATCTCGATGCCATTCCTATCTGGAAGATTTATATCTAATATGATAAGATCTATACTATGATTCAATCGCTTTATCGCCTGCTCACCATTGTATGCGAATAATATATTGTATCCTTCACTTTTTAAAGCAAATGATATTCCTTCACTTAATAACTTGTCATCTTCGATTATTAATATTGTACTCATTTCATCAAACCCTTTAGCTTTATTGATTGTATTATAACATAAAATGAGCTATCCCTAGCCCACTTTATGTTTTGCTTTATTCCACTTCTCGTAGTCTTTCAACTACACTTGTGTTTTTAATATTAGTAAAACCGAAAACAGGTATGAATACTGCAATAACAATTAATATAGGTATACAAATGAAGATTGGAAGTAGGGTGAAATGGTAACTAAAAAATGACATTGGTCCTGCAAAAGAATTGACTCCTAGATAGGTGATTGGTAATCCTATTGTCAAAGTAACAATAAAAGTAATGAAAGCATAATATAATCCTTCAATAATAAGCATTTTTCTAAGTTGTTTACTTGTCATACCTATACTTTGTATGGTTGCAAATTCTTGTCTACGAGATATAATACTTGTAATTACCACATTAATAAAATTTAATATACCAATCAAACCAATAATAAAACTTAAGGTATATCCTACTGTGGTATACGTGTTTACCATCTCATTATATTCTTCTTCATAAACCGCTCTCGAACGGTAATCTAAAGTTGGAATTTCTTTTATTTTATTTTGAATGTACTTTTCTACACTTGAAATATGATCATCTTCTACATTAAATAAGGCAGTCATTATTGACATATGATCTGTATACTTTCTATACTCTTCTGATGGGATATACATATTAGCAGCACCTACAATGATTTTTCCACTATCCATATAGGTTGGTAAATTTTCTACCATGGCCATAATGGAGTATTCTTTCTTCTCTCCTTTAACTGATGGTAACGTTATTTTATCACCAATATGATAGCCATCTACTCCCCATCTATTTCTTACTATTACTGCATAATCTCCTGTTTTAAATAATTCATTATCAATGTTACCTTCAACTACATATTGATCCAATAAAGGATATAACATACTATCGATTCCATAAATGTCAACTAGAACAATTTTTTCTCTAAGGATATTTTCATAAATCGATTTATGCATGTTGTTTTCTTTTTTCAATTTATTTTTCAATAACTCTTCTATTTTAGCATCCATAGGTATATTCATTTGTTTGTTATATAATTTGTAAATACCTTCAACGCCTTGGAGTTGTTCTATCTCCTTGCATAATCCTTCTGTAATCGCATTGGGATTATTTTCTTCAAACTTCCATCGATAATAACTAGCATCTCCTATTGAAAAATCACTACCAATCTCTCCACTTAAATATTTATCCATATCAAAACCAGAAACCATTGTATACACACTATTTAACAATATCATACTAAGAGAAAGGGAAATGATAACTACAAAAGCCTTTTTCTTATCTCTAAATATGTTGTAAAATGCCATTTTATGAAGCTTTGCACCATGGGATGATTTTCTAACCTTTTTCTTCCTACCTACTATCATTCCTGTATACCGAATAGCCTCAATAGGTGATGTCTTAGCAGCCATTTTGGCAGGTTTATAACAGCTTACCAATACAGTCCCCATTGAAAATAAGGCTGAACCAATGAATATAATCGGATTGATTGAAAATGCTGAATGAGTTATAGTTAACATTTGCATAACATATGGCAAAAGAACAACTCCTACTAGGTATCCAATGGCTAGCCCCAAAGGGATCCCCATAAGCGAAAGTGCCATTGCTTGTTTTATAATGATCTTTTTAATTTGTTTTGATGTTGTTCCGATTGTCTTGAGAAGCCCATAAAATCGTGTATCTTTAACGACAGATATATAAAATACATTGTAAATAATAAGGTAACCACTTAACATGATTAATAGTAATAATCCTACTAAGGGAATTATATTACTTAGTTCCATAGATGATCCACTACTCATATATGCCCAATTTATAGCTAACGGAATTTCTTCTTGCTTAAATCCACTTTCATCTAGTATTTTAGATAATTTCTTTTCAATATTAAATTTATTATTTAGCATCACATCAAGATTAATTACACCTACACAAGAACCTGTTTCTTTAGAAAGTTTCTGATCTATATCTGAAAAATTCTTTTCTATAAATTCTTTTGATACACAAGCTGAACTTGCCATAGATACTATATCCCCTTTATAATATCCACTTATAATAAATTCCTTACTATATTTCTTGTCATCAATACTGTAATCCAAGGTAATCTTTTGACCTAGTTCATAATCCAGTCCTAATATATCTAAAGTTATCGTATCCATTACAATTTCATTTTCTTTCTGGGGCACATTTCCTTTTATAAGAGGTAATATAAAGCGATATTTTGCTTCATTCTCATCTATATAATTTATTTCAACTTGCCTTTTTACAAATTCAGGATTTTCTGCAATGGCTACTGGAATGGTTATTCCATATTCTTTTATATCCTCATGTTCTTTTAATATCTCATATTCCTCTGTTGTAAGGTATTTGAATCCTCCATGTGAGGAAACTCCTACCTGTCTCATTGTACTATATTCAATGGATTTCATCATGCTTATTCCTATAGTAAATACGGTAGTAAATAAGACGGTGGTAAGTATAATAGCGATTATAGCAAAGATATTTCTTGTTCTATTAGCCTTAATACTACGCTGTGCCAACTTGTTTACAATAGCCTTATTATTATTTTCATACATTACTTGTCACCTCTTACAATTTTCCCATCTTCTATTCTGATAATCCTATCTGCCAATTGTGCTATTTCTTCATTATGAGTAATCATAACGATAGTTTGATTAAATTTCTCACTTGTTATTTTCAAGAGTCCTAATACCTCCTGACTTGTTTTGCTATCTAAATTACCAGTTGGTTCATCAGCTAAAATAATGACCGGTTTTGCAGCTAAGGCCCTGGCTATAGCAACTCTTTGCTGTTGACCTCCTGATAAGTTGTTGGGAAGATTATTAACCTTTTCAGAGAGGCCAAGGGTTGTGATAATATTATCTAAATAATTGTTATCTATTTTATTTCCATCTAGTTCTACAGGAAGTACAATATTTTCATATACGTTCAATATGGGAACTAGATTATAATTTTGAAATATGAAACCTATATTTCTACGTCTAAATACTGTCAATTCATCATCGGCCATTGAGAAGATATCCTTCCCATCCACATATACTTTGCCTTCTGTTGCTCTGTCTAATCCTCCAAGCATATGCAGTAATGTACTTTTCCCACTGCCTGATGTTCCTACAATGGAAACGAATTCACCTTTTTCCACTTCTATATCAATTCCGTCAAGGGCTTTTACTAAATGAATATCCTTATCATAGTGTTTTTTTAGATTTTCTGTTTTAAGTATAATCATATTTAAATCCTCCTCTTTAAATAAAAAATAGACCATAATATCTCTTATGGTCTAAATTATATACGTTAGTTCTTACAATCTTATTACAAAAGTGTAAGTCCTAAGCTTTCCCCAGCTCCTAATACCAGCGCACTACGAGCAGGTACAATAATTCTATATAATTTGTAAGTAATTTTCATTTGCATAATGATTTAGTGTATAACCTATCATATTATCCACTGGCATATCCATAAAGCTAAGGTTTTTTTGAATACTCTTCCTTTTCTACTTCCGTCTTTACCATTAAATTCATTATGGTGTCTTTATCATCTATGGGTTTTGTGGAATAGTACAATTCAGGTAGCATATGGCTAATTTTTATAAAAATATGGATTTACCTATTATTGATCCATCTTCTAGAGCATCATCCATTTCTTCTAGATTTAATATTTTTAGCCATGAAACTCCCCCATTTGACTTTGTTAAATAGTAGCTTTTTTGTTTATAAAGCTTTATTCCTTCAACTGACAAATATATGGTAGTAGATAA
>JAAYNZ010000175.1 GCA_012520595.1 Candidatus Epulonipiscium sp.
CTTTCATACTACTAACGATATAGTCTGCTTTACTTAAATCTTGCTTGGGTGTACTAGGACTTTGAAATCCAATACATTTCATTCCTGCTTTTTTAGCTCCCTCTACTCCATTGGCAGAATCCTCAATGACAGTACACTCCTTTGGATCTATCCCTAGTTTTTTGGCTGCATACAGAAAAATATCTGGATTCGGCTTCCCTTTTTCAACAAAATCTCCACTTACTAACGTATCAAAATAGGCCCCCATTTGCATACGATCCACTACCTTATGAATCATCTCATAATGGGAGGAGGAAGCAATGGCTGTCTTAAAACCATATTCTCTACAAGATTGAAGTAATGGAATTACCCCCTCCATTAATTTTAATTTTCCTGGTATGGTAATAATTCTTTCAATTCCTTCTCGTGTTTTTTGGACTAAATCCTCAATATCATCCGTAAAATGAAACTCTGCCTTTAGATCTGAAAACATGGTATAGGCACTACGCCCTACATATTTAGCATAGACTTCCTCATCTACTTGAATCCCTAATTCCTTATAAATTCCATGTTCTACCTCATAATAAAGAGGCTCTGAATCAATCAAAACTCCATCCATATCAAAAATAACTGCTCTCATAATATCCCCCTGTCTGTTATCTTTTCTTTTTATCTAAATACTAAATGTTAGGAATCTGCCAATCAATGGGTGTATGACCTCGTTGTTTTAAAATCTCATTTGTCTTTGCAAAATGATTACAACCAAAAAATCCCCGACTAGCCGATAAAGGACTGGGATGAACCGTTGTTAAAATATAGTGATGCTGGTTAGTAATCAATTCCATCTTTTTCTTTGCTGGGTTTCCCCATAATAAAAAGATAATGGGCTCTTCTCGCTCATTTAATAAACGAATCACCCGATCTGTAAATTGCTCCCATCCTTTTCCTCGATGAGAATTAGCCACTCCTGCTCTTACTGTAAGAACGGTATTTAACAGTAACACTCCTTGTTTTGCCCAAGGTACTAAATAACCATTATTGGGAATATAACATCCCAATTCTGCCTTTAACTCTTTATATATATTTAAAAGGGAGGGTGGAATGGCAACTCCAGGCTTTACAGAAAAGGATAAACCATGGGCTTGATTAGGTCCATGATAAGGATCTTGTCCTAAGATCACAACTTTTACTTGACTATAGGATGTGGTTTTCAGTGCATTAAAAATATCGTACATAGTTGGATAAATTACATAGTTGCTATATTCTTCTTTTAAAAATTCTCTAAGTTGCAGATAGTACTCTTTTTCGAATTCATCCTGCAATAAAGAATCCCATTCATTATCAAAAGTAACCATCTTTTTACTCCTTCTCTACTATTTTTATAGCTTTTACAGGTATTTGTGTTATTTTCCTGCTTAGCTATAGCTAGATTTCCATTGTTTCTATCAAGCCTACTGTAACGTACTTTAAGTACCAAACTCTATTTTCCTTTCTATTATGCCACATCCCTTGTATTTCTACAACGAAATCCAAAAAAAGCATAAAAAGTGAATTGTCCATTATAAAAAAATATGTCATAATAGAGTTTATGATTTAAAATTTCTAGGAATAGCAAAGATAAGTAGGATGTGAATATAATGACGGAAGTACATAAAAATAAAACGAAGAAAAGAAATAATGAATTTAAAACGGGTTGTAAGAAAGGAATCCCCATTTGTTTAGGATATATCCCCGTTTCTTTTACCTTTGGATTAATGGCGGTTCAAGGCGGATTTCCTCCTTGGTTCCCCATCTTTATTTCCATTACCAATCTAACTTCTGCTGGACAGTTTGCCGGATTGCAATTAATTTTGCAAAACAGTACCTTGGTAGAAATCGGAATTACAACTTTTATTATTAACATTCGATATATGCTAATGTCCTTATCTTTATCACAAAAAATTTCTCCGACCATGTCCTTTTTAAAAAGGGCTCTTATTTCCTATGGTATCACAGATGAAACCTTTGCTGTTTCTTCCATGGAAAAAGAAGAGTTATCCTTTGGCTATTTAGGTGGATTGATGATCGGACCTATTTTCGGTTGGACTTTAGGGACATCTTTAGGCGCCTTTGCTTCTTCCCTTTTATCAGACCGAATACAAAGTGCCATGGGAATTGCTCTTTATGCTATGTTTATTGCTCTTGTTATTCCTGCTTCAAAATATTCTAAGAAAATTACTGCTGTTCTTTTTCTTTCTGTTTTTCTAAGTTGTTTATGTACTTGGACACCTGTTTTAAATAAAATACCTAGTGGTTGGAAATTGATTGTGGCTACCTTAGTATCTGCTGGGATAGGAGCTACTCTATTTCCTATCGAGGAGGGGCAAAAATGATTACTATTAAAACGATATTGGCTGTATTGATTATGGCTATTGTAACCTATATTCCAAGAGCACTTCCCTTAACCTTTTTTAGAAAAAAAATTGAATCTCCTTGGATTCGTTCTTTTTTATATTATGTTCCCTATGCAGTCTTAGGAGCCATGATTTTCCCTGCTATTTTGTATTCAACTCAATCCACTGTAGCAGCTACCCTTGGACTTTTTATAGCGATTCTTTTGGCTTTCCTAGAAAAAAACTTAGTAGTTGTAGCCATGGGAAGTATATTTGTTGTTTATCTTTGTGAATTTTTTCTCGTAAGGTAAAATCTCTTCCCATTACAAAAAGTTTTATCCTTTTACAATTAATATCATTCCCATTACAATCATAAACAAATATATCACCTTTTTTAGTTGTTTTTGTGGGATTTTATAAAAGAAACGTAATCCTAACCAACTACCTACACAAACAGCCAAAATACTAATGAAACTATATTTTAATACAGGTAAGGTAACATTTCCATAAAAAAGATGCATAAAAAAAGTATACGCTGTAACCAAGGCAAAATTGGCTTGTAAGGTCCCGTTATACTCCATTTTATCTTTAGAAGCAGCTAAATAATAAATAACCATAGCAGGTCCACCTATATTAAACAAACCTCCACACAAACCACTAATAAATCCAAAAATGATACTATTGGTAGTGGTCGGTCGTATTCGAATTCGGTCACTATAAAAAATAAAATAAAGAGAAAGAACAATCAGGGCAAAACCTAGGATGCTTCTTAACATCATGTCTTCCTGTTGAAATAATAAATGAACTCCTAAGGTACTTCCTGCCATAGAAGAACAAAAAGGAATCAACATTAGTTTTACATTGATATGATGTCTTAATTTTATAGTGATTCCTATGGTCATCACAAAGGCTGATATCACTTCCATAATGGAAGCAACTTTAAAAGGAAGCAAAAAAGGCCAAAGTGACATGCATACGATGGCATAGCCAAATCCTGTTGCCCCTTGTATAAAACTACCGATAAACGAAACAATCCATATCCATACATATATCATACTTTTCCCCCTTGCAAAAATAACGTTACCTTCCTAGGGTAACGCTATTTTATCTGCTTTTTAATATAATTTTGTCATTTCTTCTAATGTGATTCTTTCTACTTGGTCGGCATATCCAACTTGGCCAAAATATACAATTTGTTGCCCAATCATTTCTTTTACTCCATTTTCCATGGCTTCTAGTATAGCCTCTGCCTCTGATGAACTAGGTTTGCCAACAATCATGTCATCCATGATGGGCTGTAGATACACTCTTTCATCAATCATACTGGGATTCTTTTCTAATGTACCCCAAATTTCTTTTAAAACAGATACTTGTTTTTGCTCTGGATGTTTTGAAAAGTAATCCCTTACATTTCGAACAATTGCCAAGCGCAAATCCGTTCCTACATTAATTTTACTAATGCCATAAGGTATAACTTCCAATACTTGCTCTAAAGGAATGCCATGAGCATTTTGTAAATCTCCACCCAATCGATTAATATCCTTAACTAAGTAAGCAGGTACCGTAGATGAACCATGAGACACTAGAGAACCTGTTATTCCTTTATGACGCATATTTTCATAGGCAGCAATGGCAATTTCTTTACGGATCACCACATCTTTCCCTTTGGTGGCTCCATGGGAGGTTCCATACGAAATCGCCAAGGCATCTACATGGGTACGTTCAAAAAATTCACATACTTTATTAGGATCTGTGTAAAGAGCATGATTATTTCCTGCATGATCTTCTCTTCCTGCTAAAACACCTAATTCTCCTTC
>JAAYNZ010000176.1 GCA_012520595.1 Candidatus Epulonipiscium sp.
TAATGATTCGAAGATGAAAGATACCATTGGGCATTGGAGTGAAGAAATTGTTCATAATTTTTATAAAAAAGGCATTGTAGAGCCTAGGCAAAACACCTTTTTTTATCCTGATCAATCTATTTCCCGTCAAGAATTTGCTAAGATGATTGCTAAAGCTTTTCATCTACCAGATCCTAAAAGAAAACAAACAATATTTAAAGATGTATCAAAAAATAATCCTTATGAAAAATATATTCATATGGTGCAAGAACAGGAATTTATGCAAGGATCGGAGTATCTTTTTCAACCATTGCACAGTTTGACTCGGGAAGAAGGGGTGGTTATTGTTATGAGAATATATGAACAACTTAAAAACACAAAGAAAATTACTTCCATTCGAATTCAAAAAAATGTACCATCTTTTTCTGATATGAGAAAAGTAAGTCCTTGGGCCCAAGGATCCATTATAGAAGCTCAAAAAATAGGTATTATCCAAGGAAGGCAAAACAATGAATTTCAACCTAAGGCTGCCATGACTCGGGCAGAAGCGGCTACTTTATTATATCGATTATTGGAACGAACAGAGTAAAAGGGGAATCAAGAAACTATGCGGACCATTCATGTAAAGGATATTACTCAAGCTGTGGGAGAAATGTGTATTGCAGTTAATTATAATATCAACCCCCATATTCAAAAAAAGTTTCAGGAATCTCTGCAGACAGAAGTTTCGCCTATCGGTAAAGAAATTTTACACCAACTGATAGAAAATGCTCAGATTGCTGCTACTCATCAGATTCCTATTTGTCAAGATACAGGTATGGTGGTTGTGTTTTGTGATATTGGACAAGATGTTCATTTAGTAGGAGGAAATGTAGAAGAAGCTATTCATGAAGGAGTTCGTCAGGGTTATGTTAAAGGTTATTTAAGAAAGTCTGTAGTAGATGATCCGATTCTTCGAAAAAATACAAAGGATAATACTCCAGCTGTGATCCATTACCGAATTGTACCAGGAGAAAAAGTTTATATTACCGTAGCACCTAAAGGCTTTGGAAGTGAAAACATGAGTCATATTTATATGTTAGCTCCTTCTGATGGGATAGATGGAGTAAAAAAAGTAGTTTTACAAACCATTGAAATAGCAGGATCCAATGCCTGTCCTCCTATGGTCGTTGGTGTTGGATTAGGCGGTACTTTTGAAAAAGCGGCATTATTAGCTAAAAAAGCTTTACTTCGACCGATTGGTACTTTTTCTTCTTTACCTCACATTGCCCAGTTAGAAGAAGAATTAATAGAAAAGGCAAACCAATTGGGTATTGGTCCTCAAGGATTGGGAGGAAGTACTACAGTTTTAGGAATCCATGTAGAAACGTATCCTACCCATATAGCAGGATTACCAGTGGCTATTAATATGAGTTGTCATGTGACTCGACATATAAAAAGAGAGTTATAATGGAGGTAGTATTTTATGCCCATCTATATTGAGACACCGTTAATAAAAGAAAAAGTACAATCTTTGCAAATGGGGGATCAAGTTTTATTATCAGGGACTATATATACAGCAAGGGATGCAGCTCATAAGCGGTTGGTAGAACAAATAAACAACAAGCAAAAATTACCGATTTCTTTAGAAAATCAAATTATTTATTATATGGGCCCTACTCCGGCGCGTCCTAATCAAGTCATAGGATCTGCTGGCCCAACGACAAGCTATCGAATGGATGCTTATACTCCACTATTATTACAACAAGGTCTTACAGGAATGATTGGAAAAGGTAAAAGAAATCAAAAGGTAAAGGAGGCGATGCAAAAATACAAAGCTGTTTATTTTGCAGCCGTAGGAGGAGCTGGAGCTTTGCTTTCATGTAAAATTTTACAGGTAGAAACGATTGCTTATGCCGATTTAGGAACAGAAGCTTTACGAAAA
>JAAYNZ010000177.1 GCA_012520595.1 Candidatus Epulonipiscium sp.
AAATGAAATTAAATATAAATCGAATACAGGATAGCCCTACCTCATTGAGAGTAATTTGAGAAAATAAACGTATAGAAGGTCATGGGTTGTCTTACCCATGGCCTTTTTTGATCTTTATTGATGATTTGTCCTTATAGGGGATTTGTCTGTTATTATCTTATAAGTGATTTCATGTATATGGATTACATAAAAGTAAGGAAAAGCCATGGATAGAGGATTTCCATGGCTTTTTTATGCCTAAAATCCCAAGTGTATTAAAAAAGAAGGGGAAAAAGGGAGGTACTAGTACTATGGAACGATTGAAGAAACACATAAAAAAATACAGAAAGGGTTATATTTTTTCCGTTGTAGCCATGATTTTATCCATTGGCTTGGATATGATTAATCCAATGATTATAAAAGTGATCATTGATGATGTCATTAAAAAGGGGAATATGGAAATTTTCCCATTGGCTTTAGGGAGTGTTTTAGGTATTACTTTGGGTAGAGCCATATTAGGTTATACAAAAGAGTTTATGTGTGATGTAACAGGAACCAAAGTAATTGCCGATTATCGAAAGGAGTTGTTTGATCATATTCAAAGTTTATCTTTTTCATTTTTTGACCGAACCAATACAGGGGAATTAATGTCAAGGATTAAAGAGGATTGCGATACGATTTGGAGAACCATTAGCTATGGACTTATTCTTTTAACAGAACAAGTGATTTATTTTGTCATTGCTTCCATTCTTTTATTTATGATTAGTTGGAAGCTGGCCTTGGTTAGTTTACTGACCATGCCTTTAATTGCTTGGTTAGCTCTTGAATTGGAGAAGAAAATAGGAGAAACCTTTGGAAAGATCAGTGATCAATCTGCTATTTTAAACACAACAGCTCAAGAAAATATTGCAGGGATGCGATTAGTAAAAGCCTTTGCTAGAGAAAAGTATGAAGTGGAAAAATTTCTAAAGGAAAATCAAACCAATTATAAACTTCAAGTAGAACAAGCAAGAGTATGGGCCCAATATCATCCTAAGATTGAGTTTCTATCCAACATGGTAACGGTACTTGTGATTACGGTTGGAGGTTATTTAGTCATGGGTGAAAGTATGTCCATAGGAACCTTAGTGGCTTTTGCCAACTATGCCAACATGTTGATTTGGCCCATGCGAATGCTAGGATGGTTGACCAACATGATGGGAGAATGTAAAGCTTCTTTAGGAAAAATTGATGGTATTTTTATTCAACAACCAGAAATAAAAAACAAGGAAAAAACCATAGAACCTTCAAAGGTGAAGGGGCATGTCCACTTTGATCATGTTTCTTTTTCCTACCATGGGACTCCTGTCCTTGAAAATATTTGTATTGATGCAAAGCCGGGTAGTACCATTGCTATTATGGGGGCTACAGGATCTGGAAAAACTTCCCTGATACATTTATTAGGACGTTACTATGAACCCACCAAGGGAAAAATTGAAGTAGATGGAGTGAATATTACAGATATGGATCTTACTGCATTACGTAAATCCATTTCCATTGTTATGCAAGATACTTTTTTATTTTCAGATACCATTAAAGAAAACATTTGCTTTGGAACATCGGATCTTTCAACAGATCGGCTTATCCGAGGGGCAAAAGATGCACAAGCCCATGAATTTATTATGGATTTATCGAACCAATATGATACGGTCATTGGAGAAAGAGGTGTTGGTTTATCTGGTGGACAAAAACAGAGAATCTCCATTGCACGTGCTTTAGTAACGGATAGTCCTATCTTGATTATGGACGATTCAACTTCTGCTTTGGATATGGAAACAGAATACCAAATTCAAAAAGCGTTAGAATCTCAAAAAAATAGAACGAAGTTTATTATTGCCCATCGGATTTCAGCTGTAAAGAATGCAGATGAGATTTTGATACTAGAAGAAGGAAAGATTGTGGAACGAGGAACCCACGAACAATTATTGGCTTTTAAAGGAAGATACTATGATACGTATCAGGCACAGTACCAAGGAATGGTAGAGATAAAAGGGGAGGTGGTTTCATGTCAGTAAATACTTTTCGAGACGATGAAGATGTAAAAGAATCAGTAAAGATTCATATTATACGAAGGTTGTTTACGTATTTAAAACCTTATAAGAAACAAGTGGTTTCTATTTTAACTCTTATGTTTATTGTAGTTGGTATTGAGCTTTTAAATCCTTATTTTTTAAAAATAGGCATTGACCATTTTATTGAAGAGAAAAATAAAAAAGGATTGATTTTGTTAGGAGTAGGAATGATTAGTATGAATGGGATTGCTATGTTTTGTGCTAGAAAACGAATTCATATGATGTCTTCTGTATCCAATGAAATCTTAATGGCCATTCGACAAGAGTTATATGATCATATTCAAAAGTTATCTTTGCATTTTTTTGATCAACGTCCTGTAGGAAAAATTTTAGCTCGTATTATTGGTGATGTAAATTCTTTGAAAGATCTTTTTACCAGTAGTATTATTAATCTAGTTCCTGACTTTATTATGATGATAGCAGTCATTGTGATTATGCTGGTAATGAATTATCGCTTAGCCTTGGTGTCTTTTGTAATGTTACCCTTTTTACTACTAGGTATGTTTTTTGTTGAGACAAGGGCACATAAAAGATGGCAAAGGTATCGAAAGAAGAATTCCAATCTAAATGCCTTTACTCATGAAGACTTTTCAGGAATTCGGGTTGTACAAAGTTTTGCAGCAGAAGAAAAAACAGCCCAAGATTTTGATGAGCTACTAGAAGAACATCGAGATGCTTTTGTATCTGCGGTTAAACTCAATGATTTGTTTTGGCCTATGGTAGAAATTTCTTGGGGAATCGGCAGTGTAATTGTATTTTGGTATGGGGTACGTATGTTAAATACAGGAACGATTACGGTGGGATTATTGGTTGCTTTTACAGGGTATTTATCTATGTTTTGGCGACCTGTCATGAATTTAAGTAACTTTTATAATATTTTGGTAACTAACATTGCGGGAGCGGAGCGAATTTTTGAAATTTTGGATATAGAGCCAGATATCCAAGAGCAGAAAAAAGCAATGGAAATGCCGATTATTCGTGGTGAAGTCGAGTTTCAGCATGTAACTTTTGGGTACGATCCTAAGGAACCTGTACTATTGGATGTAAGTTTTAAAGCAAAGGCAGGAGAAACCATTGCTTTGGTAGGGCCTACTGGAGCAGGAAAGACAAGTATTATTAATTTAATAAGTCGATTTTATGATGTACAGCAGGGAGCCGTACTTATTGATGGAATGGATATCCGAGAGGTTACTTTGGAGAGTTTGCGTTCGCAGATGGGAATTATGCTTCAAGATACTTTCTTATTTTCAGGAAGTATTAAAGAAAATATTCGATATGGAAAATTGGATGCTACAGATGAAGAGATCATTGCAGCAGCAAAGGCGGTTCATGCTCATGAATTTATTATGAAATTAGAAAAGGGATATGATACGGAAGTAAATGAGAGAGGAACACGGCTTTCTGTAGGACAACGACAATTGATTGCTTTTGCTAGAACTCTTTTAGCAGAACCAAGAATTCTAATTTTAGATGAAGCTACCTCTAGCATTGATACACATACAGAAATGCTGGTACAACAAGGAATTGAACAATTATTAATGGGAAGAACTTCTTTTGTTATTGCCCATCGTCTTTCTACGATACAAAAAGCAGATCGAATTATGGTGATTGATAAAGGACAAATCTTAGAAGTAGGAAATCATGAAGAGTTAATGAATTTAAAGGGATTGTATTATGATTTGTTTATGGCTCAGTTTCAGCAAGTGATGTAGTAGGAGAATAGAAATAGGAAAGCACTCTTTACAATAGCTCTTTGTCAATAATTAGTAGAACTTTTATTGATTCTACTGATTATTAGACTTAGGGCTATGTTTATGTTTTTGTTGATTCACCTATTTCCTTTTGCAAGACAATGTTGAAAGAATTCTAATTTTAGAATATAATGTAAATATAAGGACAAATGCACCATAAGAGGAGGGATTTGATGGCTAAGATCTT
>JAAYNZ010000178.1 GCA_012520595.1 Candidatus Epulonipiscium sp.
ATGGGCTCTTACAGCCTTAGCTGCTTCTATGACTTCCTCATCGGTAGCATCTAATTTTCCATATCGAATATTATCCATAATCGTACCAGAAAAAATAAAAGTATCTTGTAACATAACACCCATTTGTTTTCGTAAAGATTCTAAAGTAACTTTTTGAACATCATAATCATCGATCTTTACTTTTCCATCGGTTGCATTATAAAATCTACTTAATAAATTAACGATAGTTGTTTTACCTGCTCCTGTTGGCCCTACTAAAGCAATTGTATCTCCTGGTTCTACTTTAAAACTAACATTTTCTAATACATTTTGACCTTCTTCATAAGCAAAAGTTACATTTTCCAGTTCTACCCTGCCTACAATTTCTGGAATATCTATTGCATCTTCGGCATTTACTACGGAAGGTTTTTCATCCATCGTTTCAAATATTCTTTCTAAATAAGCCATGGATGTAATAATTGAATTATAAAAATTACTCATATTAATAATCGGCCCCCAAAATCGACTAATATAACTAATAAAAGCGATTAAAACTCCTACAGTAATTCCCTGATTTAATCTAGAAACCCCAATTACATAAATAAAAGCAGAAGTTAATGTAGATATATTATCGACTACTGGCCATAGTATAAAACGCACCCTAATTCCATGTAACCATGCACTACGATACTGATTCCCTAAATCCTCAAAAATTTCTAAATTTTTTTCTTCTCTAGCAAAAGATTGAGTTACCTTCATTCCCTCTATACTTTCATGTATGTAAGCATTCATATTCGATTGTTTACTACTTACTTCTTGCCAAGATTTGCGATTTGCTTTTCGCAATAAAAAAACAACCACTCCCAAAAATGGAAGGCCCATCATACAAAGCAAAGTTAATTTTACATCTATAAAAAACATAAAGAAAACAATCGCAATTAAACTAAATAAATCCGTAATTACATTAACAAGACCATTGGATAAAAGATCACTAAGGGAATTAATATAGTTAACTACTCTTACTAAGATTTTCCCATGTGGACGACTATCATAATAGGTAAAAGGTAATGTCTGTAAATGAGTAAATAAATCTTCTCGAATTTTATATATAATATTTTGCCCAATATAAGACATGGTACGAATTCGATATTTGGTACAAATAGCATTGATAATAATTGTTAAAAGAAAAATTCCGGATAATAAAACTAAGCCCAAAATATCTCCTTGAGGAATTTTTTTATCAATAGCTTGTTGCATAAGATAAGGTCCTAGTAACATAACAACACTGGCTACCATCATTAAAAAAATAGTAAAAATCATTTCTTTTTGATATGGTTTAACATATTGCATAATACGAATCCAATGTTTCATATTAAATTTAGTTTCTAATTTTTCATCAACTTCATATGTATTTCGTGCCATTTATACCACCTCCTGGCTTACTAATGGATCAAAAGCCCCTACTTGGTTGAGAAAAACTTGATAATATTCTCCTCGTTTTTTTATAAGTTCTTCATGGGTTCCTTGCTCAATGATTTGTCCATGATCTAAAACAAGAATCATGTCTGCATCTTTTACAGAAGAAATACGATGGGCAATAATAAAGGTGGTTTGTTTACGATTCATTGAGCGTAAAGCAGCATGAATTCGATGCTCCGTTTCCATATCTACACTAGAAGTCGTATCATCTAAGATTAAAATACTCGTTTGCTTTAACAAAGCTCTCGCTAGTGCAATTCTTTGTCTTTGCCCTCCTGAAAGTCCTACGCCTCTTTCACCGATAATCGTATCATACCCTTCAGGAAATTTAGCAATAAATTCTTTGACGCCTGCAATATCTGCCGACCATAAAACTTCCTCCATAGTAGCTTCTGGTTTACCATAGGCAATATTGCCTTCGATGGTATCTGAAAATAAGAAAACATCTTGCATAGCAATTCCAATTTGACTTCGCAAGTGTTGAATATCCATTTCTTTTACATTGATTCCGTCAATAAACACTTCTCCCTGTGTACATTCATAAAAACGTGGGATGAGATTGACGAGGGTGGTTTTCCCTGAACCAGTAGCACCAATAATCCCTATCGTTTCTCCTGCCTTAACAGAAAAATCTATATTTTTTAATATATACTCCTGTCCATATTTAAAACTTACATTACGAAAAGTAACATTTCCACGAACATGATGATTTTGAATCGCATTAGGAACATTTTGAATTCTGGGTTCTCTATGTAAGATTCCCATGACCTTTTCAGAAGAAGCAATAAAACGTTGAACATCGTTAATGATCCAACCAATAGAACGCATGGGATTGTTAAGTGCCCATAAATATCCACTAAACATAACCAGATCTCCTAAAGAAATCTTGTTTTTAATAACTAAAATCCCTCCTACTAAAATGAGTATCACAGACATTAGGGTAGCTAACGAATCTAAAACAGGTAAATAAGCCTCTCGAATTTTTGAAGTGGCTAAATTAGCTTGTCGAAATCCATCATTTTCTTTCGTAAATTTTTCAACCTCAAAATCCTCTTTTGCAAAAGCCTTAACTACCCGATTTCCACTAATATTTTCTTGTACCACTGAATTTAAACTAGAAAATCTTTCTCTAATTCGCATAAAAGCAGGCTTTATTGTTTGAGAAAATTGGTATGCAAAAAAACCAATAAAAGGGGTTACTGCCAACATTAAAATCGTAAGGGATGCATTAATAGAAAACATCATTGCTAAGGCAAAAATAAACAACATGAAGTTGCTGAAAATTGTAAATATAATTAAGGCTACAAAATGACGAATAGCGTCCGTATCTCCCGTCAATCTAGCCATGATGTCTCCCGTCCTTGTTGTATCGAAAAAAGTAAAATCTTGCTTTTGCAATTTACTATACAGGGTTTTACGAATTTCAAACACAACATTTTGGGATACATTTTCAAAGATCATTTTGTATACGTAATTCAAAATGGAAGTCACTAAAGTGACTCCAAGCAGCAATGCCAGAAGAGGAAGTAAAAGATCCGTCTCACCTTTTTGAATTACATCATCTACAATTCGTCCTGATAAATACGGATTTACCATATGTAGACCTGATGTCACCAGTACTAATATTAAACCTAAAAATATCAACCATTTGTAAGGTCGGATATATTCCCATATCCATTGAAATGGTTTCATCATATCACTCCTATAAGTTTTTGGATTTTACACCATCTCTATTATGTAAGATGTTTTTTAAAAAAGAAATGTACTTTTTTAATACTTTGATGGAGATTATTATACAATGACTATTGTCATGAAAAGGATTACAAGCTACAATATACATAAACCAAACACAAGGATTGCAACGAGGTGAACCAAATGTGCTATCTAGGAATTCAAGCAGATCATTTTAATCCTAAAATATTATACATCTTAAAACAAAAGTATAACACCAATAGTCGACTTACTTACCATGCCCATGATTATGTCTCTATTATCTATATTCTCTCTGGTAGCTGCACCTATACGATCCAGGGAAAATCATATGCTGTTAAAAAAGGAGATGTGATCATTTGTAATCCTGGGATTTTTCATGGTAAAAACTTTACCAACACAGAAGAAGTTTCCGAATTCCAAGTAGGATTTCATAATATCCATCTTGAACACCTACCTAAAGAATATTTAATCCAAGAAGATGCCTGCCCTGTTATTCAATTAACCACTTATGAACAAGACTTTTATAACGTTTATTCTGAAATCATTGTAGAACAAGAAAAAAATGAACCCGGTGTACATTTATCATTAAAAATTTTAATCATGAAATTGATTGTGATTTTATTAAAAGAAACCTATCCCTATATAAAAAAAGAAGAACATAATTATTTTAACTTTGAATCCTATGATCGAACTACCATTGTGAATACCTTGCTTGCTTATTTTAATGAAAATTATATGAATAAAATTTCCTTGGATAAAATTTCAAAAAACATGTATTTAAGTCCTGTATATATCTCAAAGATTTTTAAAGAAGAAACTGGTGAAACTCCTATTAATTATTTAATTAAAATCCGCCTTGAAAAAGCAAAAGAACTATTAGAAGAAGATCGCTTATCGATTAAAGAAGTGGCACAAAATATAGGATATAATGACGCCTATTATTTTAGTCGACTTTTCAAAAAATATTATGGCTGCCCTCCTACCCAATATCGAAATACTTTTCTTTCACAAAACGATACATGATAATAAAAGACTGGGTTGCATTTTGAAAAATAACCCAGTCTTTTATATGCCTATTTTTTATCGGTGACTGCTACTTCTTCCCAGCCTAAAGAGGTTAACCTTAATCGATCGAAAGCTACTGAAAGCATTAATTTAATTCGATTGATTTGATTGACTTCACTAACCCCAGGATCATAGTCAATGGCCGTAATATTAGCTTCAGGATATTCATGTTTTAAAGCTTTGATCATTCCTTTCCCCGTAACATGGTTGGGTAAACAGGCAAAAGGTTGCATGCAAATAATATTATCTACATCACTTTCTAATAACTCCACCATTTCTGCTGTAAGAAACCATCCTTCCCCTGTTTGATGTCCTAAGGATAATATTTTAGAAGCCCCTTCTGCTAATTCATAAATTGTTTTCTGAGGCTCAAATCTTTGACTTTGAGCCAATGCTTCTTTTAAGGGACGTCGATACCATTCTAACAGATCAATTCCTTTTTTACCTAACCAGGTGGTTTTTGTAGAAGCTACTAATTCTTTTTGTCTAAATTGAGAATTATAAAAACAGTATAGGAAGAAATCTAGAAGGTCTGGCATGACAGCTTCAGCTCCTTCTTTTTCCACAATATCTACCACTTGATTATTAGCCGTTGGATGGAACTTGACTAAAATTTCTCCTACCAACCCTACCCTAGGCTTTCTTATGGATTCCATCTCTAGTTGATCAAAGTCTGCTACCATTTGTCGAAGATTTTCTTGATACAAGCGTAGGCTAGAAGACTCTAGGGATTTTTTGCACTTATCTACCCAGTATTCATATAACTGATTGGTCGAACCTTTTACTTTTTCATAAGGCCGAATTCGAAGAACCAATCTCATCAAAGCGTCTCCATATACCAACGCCATAATCCCTTTATGGGCTAACGTAGGAGTAATGCGAAAACCAGGATTTTTTTCCAACCCTCCTGCGTTTAATGAAATCACCGGAACTTGTTCCATACCTGCATCTTTTAATGCTTTTCGTAAAAAAGCAATGTAGTTGGTGGCTCGACATCCTCCCCCTGTTTGGGAAATAATAACAGCGGTCTGATCAAGATCATATTCTCCTGATTGTAGAGCTTCCATAATTTGCCCAATTACAATAATCGAAGGATAGCAAGCATCATGATTTACATATTTTAACCCCATGTCCACTGCTCCTTCATCTACGGAAGGAAGAATTTTTATCTCATACCCAGACAATTGAAAAGCTTTTTCTACAAACTGAAAATGGATCGGTGACATTTGGGGTGAAAGAATTGTATAGGTTTTTTTCATTTTTTTATCAAAAATCACTCGTTCTGATTTTGGAGGAGCTGGATGAGGTACAATCCCTTCTCGATCACGCTCCAACATAGCTGCTTGCAAAGAACGAAGTCGAATTCGTGCTGCTCCTAACTGGTTTCCTTCATCAATCTTTAATACTGTATAAATCTTACCATGGCTTTGTAAAATTTCCTGAACTTGATCTGTTGTTACTGCATCCAAACCACAACCAAAAGAATTAAGTTGAACCAACTCTACATCCAATCGCTGTCCTACAAAGCTAGCAGCCGCATAAAGCCTAGAATGATAAACCCATTGGTCAACCACTCGAAGGGGACGATTCACCTTTCCTAAATGAGCAATGGCGTCTTCTGTTAAAACAGCCATTCCCAAGCCTGTAATCACTTCTGGAATTCCGTGATTGATTTCAGGATCAATATGATAGGGACGTCCTGATAACACAATTCCTTTTTTTCCCGTTACCGCTAAATAATGTAGGACCTCTTCTCCTTTTTTTCGCATTTCTTCTTTAAAATCTTCTTCTTCTTTCCACCCTGCTTCCACAGCCTCTTTAATTTCTTCTTTAGAAATTTGAAATTCTTGTAATTCTTCATAAAGACGTTGAATCAATCTTTTTTTATGAAAAATAGGTAAAAATGGATTTAAAAATCGAATCTTTCCTTGTTGAATCTCTTCAATATTATGTTGGATCACTTCTGGATAGGAAGTGACAATGGGACAGTTATAATGATTGTTTGCTTCTTTTTCTTCTTTTTTTTCAAAAGGAATACAGGGATAAAAGATCATATCTACTTTTCTTTCAATTAAACTCATGATATGACCATGAACCAATTTAGCAGGATAACAAACCGATTCAGAAGGAATACTTTCAATGCCTTTTTCATAAATTTTCTTACTGGATCGTGGTGATAAAACCACCCGAAAACCTAATTTTGTGAAAAAGGTAAACCAAAAAGGATAATTTTCATACATATTTAGAACTCTAGGAATACCAACGGTTCCTCTGGTAGCTTCTTCTTTCGCTAAGGACTGATAGTCAAAAAGTTTTTGGTATTTATAAGTATATAAGTTAGGGACCTCTTCTTGCTCTTTTTTTTCCAACCCTAAGCCTCTTTCACATCGATTTCCCGATATAAACTGGCGTCCATCCGAAAATTCATTCACCGTAAGAAGACAATGATTATTACAAAAAGTACAACGTCTAAACGAAGTACTTGTAGAAAAACGAGTCAGTTCATCTCTACAAATCAATGTGGTTTTTTCTCCCTTAAGACATCGCTCCTTAGCTAGTAAAGCAGCTCCAAAAGCTCCCATAATCCCTGCTATATCTGGACGAATTACTTGTCTTTTTGAAATCAACTCAAAGCTTCGAAGAACTGAATCGTTATAAAAAGTTCCTCCTTGTACAATAATGTTTTCTCCTAGATCTTCTGGATTTTTTAATTTAATTACTTTTAAAAGTGCATTTTGGATAACAGAATAAGCAAGTCCTGCAGAAATATCCCCTAAAGTAGCTCCTTCTTTCTGTGCCTGTTTGACTTTAGAGTTCATAAAAACAGTACACCGAGAACCCAAGTCAACAGGTGCTTTAGCCAGTAATGCTTCTTTAGCAAAATCTTCTACAGTCATATTAAGAGAACGAGCAAAAGTTTCGATAAAGGAACCACAACCAGATGAACAAGCTTCATTGAGCATGATTTCATCAATGACTCCCTCTTTGATCCGAAGGCATTTCATATCCTGCCCTCCAATATCCAAGATAAAATCCACCTCTGGCTTAAAAAAGGCAGCCGCCTTATAATGAGCAATGGTTTCAATTTCTCCAATATCGATTTGTAAAGCCGCCTTTAGTAAAGCTTCTCCATATCCTGTTACAGCTGAATAGCGAATGTTCGCCCCTGAGGGTAGCTTTTTATAAATATCATCTAAAACATCCATTACTGTTTGTAAAGGATTCCCTTGATTACTTCCATAATACGAGTAAAGAAGAGCCCCTTCTTTATCAATAAGAGCTACTTTCGTTGTTGTCGATCCTGCATCAATACCTAAATAACAATCACCTTGGCAATCCTGTAGTGATCTTCGATTTACTTTATGTTTGGCATGGTTTTCTTGCCACTCTTTTAAATGAGCTGCATTAGAAAAAAGAGGTGGCCTTCGAAAAACACTATGCAAATCATCTCCGTTATACTTTATCACTTGTTGTATAAACTTTTTTAAAGAAACAGAATAAGATTCTTCTTTGGCCCCTAAAGCAGCACCTCTAGCAACAAAATATTGGGAATGAGAAGGAAAAATAACTTGTTCTGAAGTCAAACCTAAGGTTTCGATAAAACGTACTCGAAGTTCGGATAAAAAATACAAAGGCCCTCCTAAAAAAGCAATGTTGCCCCGAATTGGTTTTCCACAAGCCAATCCACTAATGGTTTGGTTTACCACAGCCTGAAAAATAGAAGCTGCAATATCTTCTTTAGCAGCTCCTTCATTTAACAAAGGTTGAATATCTGTTTTAGCAAATACGCCGCAACGAGCTGCAATAGGATAAAGGGTTTTGTGTTTTTTAGCTAATTCATTTAATCCATCAGAATCTGTCTGAAGAAGAATGGCCATTTGATCGATAAAGGCTCCTGTCCCTCCAGCACAAGTTCCGTTCATTCTCTGCTCAATGGAATTGTCAAAATAAGTAATCTTTGCATCTTCTCCCCCTAGTTCAATGGCTACATCTGTATGAGGAATCCAACGCTGAATCGCTTTTGTTCCCGCGATAACTTCCTGTACAAATGGAATCCCTAGGTTTTCTGCGATTCCTAATCCTCCCGAACCCGTCATAGCAATGCATACTCGTTCATCACCAACTTGTTCATATGCATTTTTTATTAATTCAAGTAGAGTTTCTTTGATATTGGCATAATGCCTCTGATAATTATGATAGATTAACTGATCTTGTTTATTTTGGATCACAATCTTAACGGTTGTAGAGCCAATATCCACTCCCATAAACAACTGACTCATCTTTATACGCCCCGCTTCTTTTTTATACCTTCATTTTCTTGTTTGTATCATAACATAACTGTCTTTTAAAATCCACTTAAGAATAATCCTCCTCCGGCTGACTTATAAAGGTAAAATAATGTAGTAAAAAATCATGAAATTTTTCAAATAGTAAGCTGGCCAAAAACCAAGCCGGAGCATAATCTAAACGTATCATTCCTTGGATTGCCCATCTAGCTCCTGTATAATCCCAAGGACAAATACCTAAAAGTGATAAGATTTGTCCTGTAGTGTATTCGATGGCAAAAATTAATATTGTATATACACTTCCTCTCATCCATACTGGCCAATGTCGAATACGATCATGTACAGGTTCTAATAAAACTGCCAATCCATACACAAAAAACATCCATAAAGAGGTTTGGGACTTTAGGGTCATATCGCCTTGTAAAAAAGACCCTACTCCTGTCCAAATTACTTCTACACACCATCCTATTAATCCATAAACAAAAAACCTTTTTTTCATCATACCCTCAGTATGTGTAAAAGTAGTTTTCTTTATTTATCCCCTTTCATCTTTTCCCATACTTTTTCCTTTTCAATTGGTGGAAGCACATGGTAATGATTATCTTCTAAAAGAAGATCAAATTGGCAAATCCCATCATATAAACAATATTCACAAGATGTTTGATTTTTGACCTTATAGGGATGGATTTGTATATTGCCGTCTAAAATCTCACTTCCTGTAGATTGAACTAAGCCCCTTACATAATCTCGCAAATATTGAAATTCTTCTAATGTGGCCACAGATGAATTTTTGGCTAATCCACTTTTTGTAATCTGCACAGGCAAAACATCAGAATACCGTTCAATGGATTGATCCATCTTTTGAATCAACTCCATATCTGCAAGCACCAACCCTGAGAGTTTTAAACTTTTTAAAACAAGCTTTTCAATTTCTTCTTCCGTTAAGTCTTTGACTGAAGATATCATAGGATCATCGATATGAAAATAAAACATTCCTGCTGGAAGTAACTCTTTATGGAAAAACTCTTTCCCGCTGTTAAGCAAAGCATCTAAATAGAGAATTAGCTGTAATTGTATCCCATAATAAATGTCTGCCAGTTGAAAAGATTGATTTCCTGATTTATAATCAATAATCTTTACATAAAGAGTTCCATCCTCATCCAAAACATCCACTCGATCAATGCGTCCTGTTAAGATCAACTTTTGTCCCTTAGAAAGTCCAATCACAATAGGAGGTAATTTTTCATTTTCTCCAAAACCAACTTCAAAACCCAAGGGCTCAAAAAGTCCTCTTCGAATATGTTCTTGTAAGGCCCATATGGCTCTTTTTGTAATTCGTTTTAAACGCTTAGCTAGATACTGATTTCGATAGGTACTTAAAAGTACACCATAATTAACATTTTGAACAACTTCGTCCATAATCTCGTCAATAAACTGACTAGCTTGTTCTTCTTTCACTTCCCGCCAATCTATATTTTCTTTATCTAATTTTTTAGAAAATCCATCTAAAACTTGATGAAACAACCGACCAATATCGGGTGTTTCCAATCGATAAAACCTTCTTTCTTTGGCTCCTAATCCATATTCAACAAAATAAGCAAAAGGACAAGAAATGAACTTTTCCAATCTAGATACACTGGTATATAAAGTATCTCCATATAGCTTTTGTATGGTCTTAGGATGTAAAGGCTCCTCTTGATTGGTGTGAAATAATCCCTGAATCATTCTTTCTAAAGGTTGTTTCCACTCTGCTTTTTCATAAAACCAACTATAAACATCAAACCATACTGGATCCATCTTTTGATATTCAATTCCATATCGAAGGGCACGTCCTAGATGATAAAAGGTAGTTTGGGGTCGTCCAACTAAAGATATGGGATCTACTTTTTCTCGGTCGCTTTCTTCTATCAAGTAAGGAAAAATTGCTTTTATTTTACCAATCAATACAGAAGGTCTAAGGGACTTACCTTCCCCATCTGCCAATGTATAACTTATATGCAAATATTCACTGGGTTTGGTTAATCCTAAATAAATTAAAAATTGTTCCTCAAAAGCTTTTCGCCTTCCATCCGCAGCTAGCTCCATACCTATGCTTGTCATAGTAAGACGTTCACCATCCGAAAAAACTCCTTGTTCTTCCACAATGGTTGGTAATACGCCATCATTGACCCCAAGAACAAAAAGAGCTTTAATATTTTGTAACCGAGAACGTCTAAAATCTCCTATCACGACTTGATCCAATCCTGGTGGAACCAAACCTAACTCACATTGTTCAAGGCCTGCATCTAAAATATAAGCATATTCTTTGAGATTCACCTTTTGTGCTCCTAATACCTCTACCATTTTATCTAGAACATTCATAAGAATATTCCAAGATTGTAACATTTCACTTGCTAACAGATGTTGGTGTTCTTTCTGAAAAAAATCAATCTGTTTTTTTAGAATCTTGCTTACTCCATTGGCATCTAACAACTCATATAATGCTATGGTAATCTGTTTAACTGTTGCTTTTCCTGATCCTATAACTTTTTTTCTGAACTTTAAAAGTGGCTGAACGACTTGCTCTTTTACTGCTTGTATTTGTTCTTGTTGTATTTTTTCAAATTCATCATCTATTTTTATTTCTGCCCAATCTCTTTTGACCCATTGTGTTATTCCTCGAATTCCATGAGCTAAAACATAATTTTCCAAAAGAAAAACATCTTCCTGATCAATGGGAAGAAGACCGGTTTTTAAATACCGAAAAACACTTTCATAAGACCATCCGTTCACAAAAATCTGTAATACACTTCGTATTAATTCAATTAAGGGTTGATGCATAACCCTTTGTTTTTGATCGATAAAATAAGGAATCTGATATTGAGTGTAAAGAGAAGCTATGATTTTTTGATATTGATCCAACCCAGCTGTAACAACAGCAATATCACGAAACCGATAGCCTTTTTCTCTTACTAAATGTAAAATTTGTTGAGCCGTTTGTTCTACTTCTACATAAGGATCACTAGCCCCATAAAGCCTAATTTTTTGGGTTGGTTTATCATATCCTTTTGGAGGATAAACTAAAAATTGTTTTTCTAAATGGGCCATTTCTTGATTATAAATAAAACGAAAAGGAGGTTCTTGATTTAAAAGTACAGGAGGTTGAACTGGAATATCGTAAAAAGCAGCCATTCGATTTAGCTTTTGAATGGTTTTTTTACTTTCGAAAAAAGGATCTGTTTCTAAAAGCGATCCCCCTCCATTTTCCTTCCTATCTAAGGTCAAGGTAATCGTAACCTGCTTTGCTTTCCTTGCTAATTGGTATAAAACTTTATACTGTTGAGGAGTAAATCCGTAAAAACCATCAATCCATATTTCTGCATTTTCTAAGCAAAGAGAATCTGGGATTTTTTTACTTACCTGATCTAGCATTTGTTCCAAAGCAAAATACTTTTCTTTTATATATTCTTGAAAAGCTTCATAAAGAAGGTGGATGTCTTTCATCTTCTTTTGTAATAAGGGTTTGTGACTTAAATCACCAATATAACCTAGCATTTGTTCTGGCTCAATATTATATTGATATAGTTCTGAAACCGTAGTACTTAGACTACGGATAAAACCAGGTTTATGTAAGCTTTTCTTAAATATTTCTAATTTTTCTTTCTGTTCTTCTCCTACCCGTTGAAGAACTAATCCTTTTCCAATCTCATCTAACAATGGTTGGGAAGGACTTCCTAACTCATCAAAAATCCGATACGCCAATCGTTGAAAACTTAATACTTCTACCCTCATCATCCCTTTATTTTGTTGCTGGGCGATAAAGTCTTTTTGAGTTTGAAGAGTAAACTGTTCTGGTACTAAAAGAATGAGTCCATGATCTCCACCCTTTTCTAATGCTTTCTGTATGGATTGGTAACAATAATGAGTCTTTCCTGCACCAGATCTTCCTAATATATATTGTAAACCCATAAGTTCCTCCTTTCTCTATCAAGATAAAAATTAATACACATAGACCTCTTTTGCTTGTAGCATTTCTTGTTGTATATTATTTTCTTTCCCTTTAGGCACAGCAATTCGATGGGGATTACCATCTGAAACATATCGATACTGAGGATTTTTTTCATAATAATTAAAATACCACCATAAATCTCCTTCTGCTCCTTCCGAACCACGAACCCGTGGTACATTGTAAGGTTCAAACTTTACATGAATCGGAGGTATAAAAGGGCCACTGGGTCCTTCCCGAAAGGCTATATCATAAGCATATTCATGTCCTTCATAGGAACCTGATGCTATCCATTTTCGAAATTCCTCTTTGGGTCGTTTACCAAAAGGATAGGAAAACGTACTCATTATATAGTGAGGTATCATTTCCTTAATCATACGATCCACTTTTCCTAGTTCTTCTTGAATTTGTTGTTCATTTAGCGTTGCCAAATCTGCATGGTTATAGGTATGATTGGAAATATCATAGCCTCTTTCCAGTAAATATGCAAATCGTTCCTGAATCGTTCCAGCTCCTTCAAAGGGATCATGCCCATTAATATAAAAAGTAGCTGCCTTCCCAAAATCCGGATATTCCTCATAAAACTTTTCCATAATTCCAACAGCACAATTAGGATTCACCTTCAAACTTCCATTTTCTTTAATAAGTGAAAATGTACTCGGTAGTCCATCATCAAAGGTTAAGACAATGGGAGTATAGCCTGGTGCTACTGTAATATTTTGATTTACATAATCTGTAATGGAAATAGGACGATATCCTTTATCATACATATATTTTAAGTCTTTCCAAAAGTCCTCATAAGTTCGATGATAAGGTGGATTATCCATAATTCCATGATACATAACGACCATAATATGTCCTAACTCGTTTGGTTTTACTCGTTCATAATCAATCTCAATAATCTTTTTGTCTTGTTGTATTTCATCCTCCTTCTTCTTTTCTTTGTCTTCTTCTGTTAATAACTCTTCTTCTTTATTCTCTTTTATGTTTTTTTCTTCTTGCTGTTTTTGTTCCTCTTTGGATTTTTCAGACTGTTGAAAAGGGGATGATAATGTACAACCTCCTAAAGCGATAACCATTACTAGCAAACAATAAACAATTACTTTTTTTTGTTTTCCATTTCGTAACATGTTGCTCATCCTCATTTCTATTCTTTGTTAATAATGTTTATTATACCATGTTATGATAAAAAACTCTAACGAAAATAATCTTACAAACGATTTCTAAAAATATTTTTATGTTTATAATGATCCTATCATATTTTTAGAGAATCCTCATAAAATATACTAATGATTTAGATCAAAAGGGGGATTCTATGAGCTCTACAAAAATTATTGTTCTGCAATTAAAGGAACTAATTTATACAGTTGTTTTTGCTATTTTAGGAATTGTTCTTATTCTTCTTCTTTTGTATATGTTTTCACCTAAAAAAGAAAAGGAAGTAAATCCTGCTTTTTCTCCTCTTTATCAATCAGGTATCTATAACTCTTCCTTCGTCTTAGACAATATTCCTATGGAAATAGAAGTACGAATTGAAAATGAAGAAATTACTTCCATTCGTCTTGTGGATCTTTCTTCGAATCTAGAAGTTATGTATCCTTTTGTTGTTCCTACTATGCAACAAATTGAAGATGCTATTGTCCTACATCAAAGCTTAGATATTCCTATTCCGGACGAATATGCCTACACCAGTCAATATCTTATGGAAGCCATTGAAAAGGCGCTAGCAAAAGCCCAAACCCATATCCAACCTACCTCTACCATCCTCTTTCCCGTAGAAGAAGTTGTTGAATAATTGTCGTTGAATAGTGAATGATAAAAACAAAGAATCCTTATGGATACAAGGATTCTTTGTTTTGTTTTTTCTTATTAATCTTAAGAAAACCATGGAGCCCAATATTTTTCTTCCTCTTCATTATCAATGGCTGCTAAATATTGATCTACGATTTTAAATAGTTCCATTTCATCTTTTAATACAATATATATTTCTCCTTTTTTTTCTTTTAACATTTTTTTATACGTTCCTGTAGGATGAGATAACCACCTTTTAAATCGTTGTTCCCAGTCCAAGGCTTTTTCCTCTCCTAACTCTTCATAACCAATAATTTCTGCTTTGATTTCTTCTATGAAATCTTCTAAAGGTAATTCAATCATATGTTCACCTAGTTTCTTTCTATGTTTTATTGATTGCAACAATATCATATAAAGATATTTAAATGTATTTCCTATCTATTATACCCTACAATTGCAATTATCTTAATACCTTTTTTATTTTTTATACTACTTTGTTTGAAGCAACATTCGTCCACAGAACGGAGGCAAAACTATTGTCGCATTTTTTTCTTGAATAGTTATTTGGTAATCTCTATCTAACGCATCCTGTAAAGTGATCCCATCCTGTATAATGGTTGATACATCTAATTGGATCTGCTGCTCCTTATCTCCTCGATTGATAGCAATAATCGCTACATGGTTCTTGTATTTTCTTCCATACACATAGATATCTCCTTGGGCATGTAAGGTAAAAAGATCACCATAAGCAAATAGTCTTTTGTTTTTTGTTCTTGCTTCACCTAGGGTTTGATAATGATGAGTTAACTCTTTGTTTTCTTTCCCCCATGAATAAGGTCTACGGCAATCTGGATCACTTGAACCTGTTATACCTGCTTCATCTCCATAATAAATTGTAGGGGCTCCCGGATAACCCATTTGAAAAATGGCACCTAGTTTTAGTCTTGCCATTCCAAGGTTTTCATCATATTTTTGATCTTGCTCTGCTCGATTGATACGATCTGATCCATTTCCTAGGATATAAATAGCTCTGGCTGTATCATGAGAACCCATCAAATTCATTAGAGTATAAAAAGCTTCTTTAGGATAATCTTCTAAAATGGTTTTCAGTTCCCTTTCTGTCCTTTCGGCGTTACCGTGTTTTAGATATTCTATGACAGCATCTCGAAATCGATAATTCATCACTGAATCATATTGATCTCCTAAGAAATATTGAGAAGCATCATCCCATATTTCTCCTAAAATTAAAGGATCACAACCGATCTCTCTTTGAAAAGAGGGGTCTTTTAACTCTTTACGAAACTCCCGCCAGAATTCTGGATCTACTTCATTGGCCACATCCAAACGCCACCCCGTTGCTCCTCGTAATAGCCAACTTTTAGCAACCGAGCTTCCTTCTTTAAAAATATAATCTACTAGTTTTTGATTGTTATATTCACTGGCATACTCTACGTTGGTCTTGGTTGCTAAACCTAAGGCCATGGCTTCTTCCCCTGTCATGGATTTGAATTCGGGCAAACTATCAAATCCCCACCAGCATTGATACTTATAACGTTCTGTAGGAAGCCCTACATCCATTTTTTCATTTTCAATATGAAACCAATGATGAAAACCATATTCACTAAATTGTTGTCCTTCTTTATTGAATTCTTCTTTTGCTTGGGCTTCGGCTTCTTCTTGAGTCATTCCTTTATCATTCATTTTGTCATAGACACGAGACCAGTATTCATAAGCCCCTACGGTTTCATATTTTCCATAACGATCAAAATAAATGGAATCATCGCCAACATGATTAAAAACACCGTCAATGATTAAATGCATTCCTCGTTTTTTTAATTCTTCTGTAAAAGCAAGAAATTCTTCTTCTGTACCAAACATAGGATCCAGTGTTTTAAAATCTGTAGCATCGTATTTGTGATTAGAGGCTGCATAAGCAATGGGATTTAAGTAAAGGGTATTGACTCCTAAGGATTGAATGTAATCTAGTTTTTGATGAATCCCGGCAATATCTCCTCCAAAAAAATCATTCCCCCAAATGCCATCTCCATCATAGGTAGGATCTTGTTCATTCTCTTTTAACCTTGGATTATCGGGTAACTGGCTCCACTCCCGATATTCAATGGGTTCTGCTCCTCTTGCATTGGATTTTGCAGTATCATTCTCACGATTTCCATTGTAAAAACGGTCTGGAAAAATCTGATAGACAACGGCTTCTTTCATCCAATCTGGTGTTTGGTAAGAAGGATCATAAACCGTTAATTGAAA
>JAAYNZ010000025.1 GCA_012520595.1 Candidatus Epulonipiscium sp.
TCTAAAATTCCTATTATCTCTGCAGTTGGCCATGAAACAGATTTTACCATCGCAGATTTTGTAGCAGATTTGCGAGCCCCAACTCCCTCAGCAGCAGCAGAATTGGCGATTCCATCCCAAGAAGATTTAAAATATCGAGTACTTTATCAGAAAAAACGTTTATATTCATTATTACAATATCAAATCACAGGATATAAAGAACAAATAGTAGCTCTAAAAAATCGTTCTTTTTTTCGTCATCCCTTAGAACTTATTCATCCTCAGCAGCAATATTTGGATCAAGTAGAAAAAAAACTTCATAAAAATGTACACTACGTATTAAAAAACTATCATACTCAACTTCAACATTTTATTGAAAAGTTACAACTTCTTTCTCCATTGTCTCATTTACAAAGGGGATATAGTATTGTAATGGACAAGCAAGGTTTGCCCATCACTTCGATTCATCAGACAAAACAAGATGAAGTTGTGTATATTAAAATGTATGATGGAGCACTTCAAGTTAAGATAGAAGAAATCAAAAAGGAAGGTGAGAAACAATGAAAGAATATGAAAATATGAAATTTGAAGAGGCTTTACAAAAGCTAGAAGAGATTGTAAATCGATTAGAAAAAGGAGATGCTTCTTTAGAAGAATCTTTAAAATATTATCAAGAAGGGGTATCCTTAGCTCATTTCTGCACCAAACAATTAGAATATGTAGAACAGGAAGTGCTGGTATTGCAAGAACAAAGTAACGGTGATTTTAAAACTGATTTGTTTGTAGAAAAGGAGAATTCCAATTGAATGTAAACCAAATGTTAGTTCAAAAAATTCAAGAGGTAGATAACATTCTTAATCATTATTTAATTCCTACTTCAAAATATGAAGAAAAAATTTACGAAGCAATTCGATATAGTATTTTTGCTGGTGGCAAGCGCCTTCGGCCCATTTTACTGATGGAAGCATACCAAATGATGGATCATAAGATAGAGAAAGTGAAACCTTTTGCTGCAGCCATTGAAATGATACATACCTATTCTTTAATTCACGATGATTTACCTGCAATGGATAATGATGATTATCGCAGAGGAAAGCTGACAAATCATAAAGTATATGGAGAGGGCATTGCTATTTTAGCGGGAGATGCTCTTTTAAACTTAGCCTTTGAAATTATGGTTCAAGGAGCGTTAGACTATGACCTATCATTAGGTTTGCAAACAATGAAAATTATTAGCAAAGAAGCAGGAATTCAAGGAATGATTGGTGGACAAGTAATTGATCTTCTTTCAGAAAACCAAAAAATAGATTTTGAAACATTAATCTACATTCATGAACATAAAACAGCCGCTTTGATCCATTCGGCTCTTCAAGCAGGTATTATTTTAGGTGGAGGAACCAAGGAACAAATACAAAAGATAAAAGAGTTTGGTTATTATTTAGGTTTAGCTTTTCAAATACAAGATGATATTTTAGATGAAATTGGTAGTGAAGAAATATTAGGTAAAGCAACCCACAGTGATGCTAAAAACGGTAAAGTTACTTATGTTTCTTTCCACGGATTAGAAAAAGCAAAAAAACAAGTGGATTTTCTCTCTAATCAAGCTTTGGAGAGCCTTAGCTTTTTTGGAGAGTCAGCTACATTTCTTAGGGCATTAACAAAGCATTTAATGAACCGAAATTATTAAGGAGGATCCTTTGTGGGAGAATGGAATTTTTACAGATATAATTATGTGCTGAGTGTATCCATTATTTCATGGTGTATTGCACAATTGTTAAAAGTACTTTTCGTGCTAGTAAAAACAAAAAAAATAGACTTTTCACGTTTCATTGGTTCTGGTGGAATGCCTAGCTCTCATTCTGCATTTGTCAGTGCCATGGCTATATCCGTAGGAAGGCAAGAAGGTTTTCACACTCCTTTGTTTGCTGTATGCTCTGTGTTAGGGCTTATTGTAATGTACGATGCAGCTGGCGTTAGAAGAGCAGCTGGCAAGCAAGCCATTGTCCTAAATAAAATTATTGATGAATTTGGACAATCCAATTTAAAGTTTGAGGAGAGGTTAAAAGAATTGTTGGGACATACACCCATTGAGGTAATTGCAGGAGCCATATTAGGAATCATTATAGGATTTGCTTTTTAGGAACAAGGGACAAGGGCTAATATGCATTTGTTTTAATTTTAATTACAAATTAGATAAAGATAACTAATATTGAAATTTATAAGTATTGAGTTTTTTAAAAAAATCTGCTATGATATTATGTACAAAGTTTTCTCAAAATTAAAGACGCAGTATTCTAGTCAATATTTTAAATTCTGAAGACGGGCCTAAAAATCCGTTTAAGGGCATATCGATGAAGTTCCTGGTGTTGGCTGGTGACGCCCAGTCGCGGGCTGATGCTGGGAGTTAAGATTGAGGGGCGATCCGCAAAGGCATGTGGGCGTTGACCCCTCTTTCGTGGAGACCTGTGTGTGTGGGTATTTTTATATGCCTACGGCACAGGAGTAAACCTGTCATGCGGTTAAAATAGCTGTGGGCAGTGTAGCCTGCCTTGCGTAAAAAGGTGGAGGATATTGATTTACATAATTATTTTTTGGCCAAAAAATAATTGTGGCTGTCAATAGAAACCCTTTTTGCAAAAGAGGCTAGGAATTTTAAAATATTGTTGAGGAAAACTCCTAGACTGTTCTTCGCGAAATCTATTTAGGATTACAGTGTGGCTCATCGGCGATCTAGCTCTATTGTTGGCGACACGATAGGAATTCATTTAAAGGGAAACCGCTTTTTTGGCGACAAAAAAGTATGAATTCGGGAAAACCTGCTGGACCTTAAGCTGCAAAATTTACTAAATGGATTGTCTTTAATTTTGAGAATCTTATCTATCTAAATTCTAAATAAGGACTACAAAATAAAATCATTTTAAGGAGATTCTTTTGAGTGCACGTTCAAATTCTAAAAAGTATAAAATAAAATTTAAGAGTACATATCACAAACCAACAAATTATCGATGGCTTGTGGGGATTACTATTGGAACTTTTGCATTGGCTATATTATTTGGTTATATTTCTTTAATACTTATGGAAAAGGTAAATATTATAGGCGCTTCATTAATCCTTTTTATTCTAGTTTCCATAGGGATTTTTTTTGATATTTTAGGTATTGCAGTAACAGCAGCTGATGAAGTACCTTTTCATTCAATGGCATCGAATAAAGTAGCTGGAGCCAAAGAAAGCATTTTTCTTGTTCGTAATGCTGGTGTTGTAGCTAACTTTTGTAATGATGTTATCGGAGATATTTCAGGAATTATTTCAGGAAGTGCAACAGGGGCTATTTTATTAAAAATGAATCAAAGCTTCTCCATTAATACAGTTTTATGGAGTATATTGCTAACTGCTTTTGTGGCTGGTATAACCGTTGGAGGTAAGGCCGTAGGTAAAGAATTAGCTCTTAAAAAATCCAATGAGATCGTGTATCAGATCGGTATGGTTTTGCATTTGTTTCCGTTTATTAAAGATGCAGTAGTATCAAATAAAAAAAACAATAGTAATTCATAAAACGACAATCTTTTCTCTTACGAGTAGGATTGTCGTTTTTTTAAAAAAACATACTAAAATAAAGCAAAATATGGTATGATATAGATATGTTTGGATTTTTATAAAGTAGGTGAAACTATGGAAAAATTGTTAGAACAAATTCATTCACCAGGAGATCTAAAAAAATATAATATAAAACAATTAAAAAATATTTCGCAAGAAGTTCGAGAGTTTTTACTACATTCCCTTAGTCAAACTGGGGGACACTTAGGCTCTAATTTAGGAGTTGTAGAGTTAACATTGGCTCTACATTATTGCTTTAACTCTCCGAAAGACAAATTGATTTGGGATGTGGGGCATCAGTCCTATGTTCATAAAATTATAACAGGCAGAAAAGATCTTTTTCCTACATTACGTCAAATCAATGGTCTTAGTGGCTTTCCTAAAACCACAGAAAGCATGCATGATATCTTTAATACTGGTCATAGTTCAACGTCAATTTCGGCAGGATTGGGACTAGCAAAGGCTAGAGATTTAGCAGGAGATGATTTTTCTGTAATATCGATTATTGGAGATGGATCCTTAACGGGTGGAATGGCTTTTGAAGCTCTTAATGATGCTGGTAGAAGCAATACAAATCTTATTGTCATTTTAAATGACAACCAAATGTCTATTTCTCAAAATGTAGGTGGATTATCTCAATATTTAAGTGAATTGAGAACAGAACCCATTTATTTAGAAGTAAAAGATGATGTTGAACAAATTTTTAAAAAAATTCCACGTATTGGTCCAAGTTTAATTCAGACCATGGGAAAAGCAAAGGAAAGTATTAAATATTTTTTTATTCCTGGGATATTATTTGAAGAATTGGGCTTTACGTATTTAGGTCCTATCGATGGACATGATTTAGAATCGCTCATTACTGTATTCCAAAAGGCAAAAAAAATGAAAGGCCCCATATTGATTCATACCAAAACCATAAAAGGCAAAGGATATACTCCTGCAGAAAAAAAACCTTGTAGTTACCATGGTGTTGGGCCTTTTCAATTAGCAACTGGAAAGCCTGTCCAATCTGTTGCCCAAGAAACATATTCACAGGTTTTTGGGGAAACATTAGTACGTCTCGCTCATAAAAATCAAAAGTTAGTTGCTATTACAGCTGCGATGCCAGAAGGAACTGGACTTGATTTTTTTGCTAAAGCCTATCCTAAGCGTTTTTTTGACGTAGGGATCGCTGAACAACATGCAGTTACATTTGCAGCAGGTTTAGCAGCAGGAGGATATAAGCCAGTAGTAGCTATTTATTCATCTTTCTTGCAAAGAAGCTACGATCAAATTATTCATGATGTATGTCTACAAAATCTTCCAGTTATTTTTGCCATTGATCGTGCAGGCATTGTAGGAGCGGATGGAGAAACCCATCAAGGAATTTTTGATTTATCTTATTTGTCTCATATTCCTAATTTAACGATCATGGCTCCTAAAAATAAAGAGGAACTTATTCAAATGCTAGAATTTGCCACAGACTTTAATGGCCCCATTGCGATTCGATACCCTAGAGGTAGTGTTTCAAATCAAGGTTCTAATATCTATACTCCCATTGTACATGGAAAAGGCGAATTACTTTCCAAAGGTAGTGATATGGGAATCATCGCCATAGGCAATATGGTTGATACGGCATTGGAAGTAATAGAAAATCTAAGAGTGAAAGGATATAATCCTTCTTTATTAAATGCTCGATTTGTTGCTCCTATTGATGAAACTATGATTATTCAAATGGCAACACAAACTTCCTATTTATTTTCATTGGAAGACAATCTTGTATCTGGAGGATTCGGCATGCAAGTAATGGAAACCCTTATGAAATATAAACTCAATCATATTTCTTTTCATGCTTTTGGATTTCCTAAACGATTTATTGAGCAGGGCGATTGTAAACAGCTGTATGCTAGATATAAATTAGATGCAATCAGTATTACAGAACAAATTTTGACTCAATTTGATAAGACAAAAGGTGAGGTGGCAAATGGATAAGCAACCCAAAGAAAGATTGGATGTACTTTTATTACAGAATCATTTAGCATCCTCAAGAGAACAAGCGAAGGCATTGATTATGGCTGGACAAGTTTATGTTAATAATCAAAAAGAAGACAAGCCAGGTACTAAATTTCCAATAGATGCAAAAATAGATGTTAAGCAAAATAAAAATCCTTATGCAAGTCGCGGAGGCTACAAACTAGAAAAAGCACTGCAAAAATTTCCGATTTCTTTAAAAAATAAAATTGCTTTAGATATCGGAGCTTCCACAGGAGGTTTTACGGATTGTATGCTCCAAAATGGTGCCCAAAAAGTATATGCTATTGATGTTGGATATGGCCAATTGGCTTGGGAATTACGACAAGATCCTCGAGTGATACCCATGGAAAAGACAAATATTCGTTATGTACAGCCAGAAGATTTGCCAGAAAAAGCAGACTTTGCTTCCATTGATGTATCTTTTATTTCCTTAACAAAAGTATTGCCCGCTGTACAAAAATTATTAAAAAATACGGGTGAAATAGTATGTCTAATTAAACCACAGTTTGAAGCTGGGAGAGAGAAAGTAGGAAAAAAAGGGGTAGTAAAAGATCCCAAAGTTCACCAAAAGGTGATTTTAGATATTATTAATTTTGTAAATGGTCAAGGTTTATTTCCCTATCAATTAGATTATTCTCCAATCAAAGGCCCTAAGGGCAATATCGAATATTTGTTATACCTTAGAGCGCCCCATTTAAAATCTTGTCAAAATATTGATGAACTTATATTTCAGGTGGAAAAAGTAGTACAAGATGCTCATGAAAATCTAGAATAAGGAGGAGAGAAATGAAAACCATAGGCCTTATTCCCAATGCTAAAAAAGATCTCTCTTTACATCATACTCGATCCTTCATTGAATGGTTTGAAAAAAAACAGTTGCAAGTAAAAGTTCCTGAATCAATTGGAGATCTTTTAAACAGAAAGGATTTACAATTTCCTTTTCAATCCCTCTACACACAGGCTGATTTTTTAGTTGTTTTAGGTGGTGATGGAACAATTCTAAATACAGCTCGCCAAGCAGCCTTTTTTTCCACTCCCATTTTAGGAGTCAATCTAGGAAAATTAGGCTTTTTAGCAGAAGTTGAAAAAGCAACTGCTTTTGAGGCCTTAGAACAGATATTGCAGGGGCATTATACGATTGAAAAACGAATGATGTTAAATGCAATGATTATTTCTAAGGGACAAGTGCTTTCTGATCCTTTTATTGCTTTAAATGATGCAGTTATTACAAGAGGGTCCTTTTCACGTATGATCGACTTATATATCTATGTTAATGATGAATTTGTAAATCAATTTTCAGCAGATGGAATTATTATTTCGACACCGACTGGTTCTACAGGATATAATCTATCTGCGGGAGGCCCTATTGTACATCCCTCTACAGAGGCGATGGTGATTACGCCGATTTGCCCTCATTCTTTACATGCTCGATCTTTTGTTGTTTCACAACAAGATATTGTCACCATATGCATAGGAGGAGAGCATATTGATGAGGAAGTAAGTGGAGCTGATAATGTGGCTCATGAAATTATGTTAACTTTAGACGGACAATTAGGATATCGTCTTCAAAGTGGTGATAAAGTCGTTATTCAAAAATCATCTCATTACACTCATCTTATTAAAACATCGCAACAAAGTTTTTACGGAATTTTGAGAAAAAAAATAGTAGGAGGCAGAAAGTGAGAGGAAGCAATGAAAGTAAAACGTCAATCTAAAATATTACAACTTATTCAAGAATATGAAATTGAAACCCAAGAAGAGTTAGCCAATCGATTAATTATTAGTGGATTTCCCGTTACCCAAGCAACCATTTCAAGGGATATTCGAGAATTAAAACTAACTAAAATTACAACGGCTACAGGGGGACAAAAATATGCAGTGCTCAATCAACAAGAACAGCAGATCTCTGATAAATTGATTCGCGTTTTTAGAGATGCTTTTGTATCTATGGATCGTGCCCAGAATATTATAGTAATTAAAACATTAACTGGTATGGCTATGGCAGTGGCTGCTGCTTTAGATGCTATGAACTTTCATGAAATTGTTGGTTCTATTGCTGGAGATGATACAATTTTCTGTGCTATTCGGACAGAAGAAGAAACCATCGAAGTTATGAATAAGCTTCAACGATTTGTTTATTCAAAGGCTTCAGAAGAATAGTATAATTTTAGATGGGAGGGAGTCTATGTTAGTCCATCTATATATAAAAAACATTGCATTAATCGATGAAATCTACCTGGATCTTCATGAATCTTTTAATATATTGACAGGGGAGACTGGCGCTGGAAAATCTATTTTGATTGATTCTATCAATCTTGCTTTAGGTGATCGGATTAATAAGAATCTTATTCGCAATCAAAATGAAGAAGCAGTAGTCGAATTACTTTTTCGCGTATATCAACCTACAACATTGCAAATTTTAAAAGATTTTGGATTGGATCTAGATGAGGAACAATGTATATTAATTTCTAGAACCATTCAAATAACGGGAAGAAGTTTATGTCGTGTTAATGGTCGGCCAGTAACCTTAAACATGTTAAAAGAAATTACTACACATTTAATTGATGTTCATGGGCAGCATGAACATCAATCTTTGCTAAACACAAGTATGCATATTGAATTACTGGATCAATTTTGCTCTAAGGAATTACATATTCTTAAGGAACAATTACAAAACTTACACAAGCATTATAACCAATTAAAGAATAAAATGGATCATTTAACATTAAATGAACAGGAAAAAATAAGGCGACTTGATCTTTTAGAATTTCAACTTCTCGAAATCGATCAAGCTCATTTAGTTCCAGAAGAAGAAGAAGAATTACTGTTACAACGAAAGATTTCTTCTAATGCTCAAAAATTATCAACAGGAATTCATAGAGTTTATCAATTGTTACATGAAGAAAATGAACAAACCATATCAGCTGTTGAACGACTGGGGGAAGCTAGCAATATTTTGCAAGAATTATGTCAAATCGATCCTTCATTAACTCTACTTTATCAAAATATAGAAACAATACATGTTCAACTTCAAGAATACAACAGAGATCTATCTTTTTATTTAACAGAGTTTGAACACGATCCATATCGATTGGATCAAATTGAAAATCGCCTTCATCTTATTTACAATTTAAAAAGAAAATACGGACACTCTATTGAAGAAATCTTAAGATATAGGGAACAAATTGAAATCGAAATTCATGCCTTAAACCATCAGCAAGAAAATGCAGAAAACATTCGAAATGAAATGAATAATATTCATCTACAAATGGAGCATTTATGTAAAAAAATAAGTAGCATAAGAAAAAAAACAGGTCTTTGCTTAGAGAAACAAATTGAAGAACATCTTCATTCCCTTCAACTAAAAGAGGCTTGTTTTAAGATTTCTATTGAAAAAAAAGATTCTATTTCTGTAAATGGCTGGGATAAAGTGGAGTTTTTAATCTCCACAAATCCGGGGGAATCTCTAAAACCACTTGCAAAAATTGCTTCTGGAGGAGAAATGTCTCGTATTATGTTAGCTCTTAAAACTGTTTTGGCTGATGTAGATGAAATTGAAACATTGATTTTTGATGAAGTTGATGCAGGAATTAGTGGGCGAACAGCCCAAAAAGTAGCAGAAAAATTAATGTTAATTGCTAATAAACATCAAGTTATCTGTATTACTCACTTACCTCAAATTGCTGCTATGGCAGATCAGCATTATCAAATTCAAAAAACAACAAAAAATTCTCATACAACCACATCCATTCATAGGCTTTCTGAAGAACAAATTGTGGAAGAATTAGCACGCTTAGCTGGTGGAGCAGCAATTACTTCTACTACTTTAAAAAATGCAAAAGAAATGAAACAAATGGCCAATCAATTAAAAAAACAAATTAAAAAATAAGCTCTTATTTTCCACTTTCTAACTTATAAATACTATTCATTTGATTTTTTTAAAAAATTTGGATTGTATAATCCCACTCTAAAAAGGTTATTTTAAAGATATGAAAGATTAGCTTTTTAGTTAATTTTCGAGTTAGGAAGTGGGAAAATATGGGCATTAAGAACAAGTTAAGGAAAAAAACGGTATCTACTTTACTATGCTTTTTTCTTTTTTTTATGATTGCTGGGATTATTACAATAACTTTTTTTTCTTTACCAACAGAGTTGCGAATGACAGCAGGTAAAAACCACCGCTTTCAATTTAATGTTCCATTACAAGCAAAAATCATGTCTGAAAAACAAGGTGTTTTAAAAGTAAATCATAAGCCTGTAACAGAAAATATCAATATTAGTTTGCGTGAACCTTTTTTTATAGAATCTTCTGAAACAGGAACTTTAGATGTTCAACTTCATCTATTTGGTATTATTCCTCTAAAGAAAGTTACTGTAGATATTATTCCTGATATGAAAATTATTCCTTGCGGAAAAACCGTAGCTGTACGCATTCAAACGGATGGTATTATGGTATTAGGAACAGGAGTTGTTAATGGAGCTGATGGAAAAATTCATGAACCAAGTAAAGGTATTTTACAATCTGGTGACCTGATTCTAGCATTAAATGGAGAAGAAATTCACACTACTCAACAGTTAATCGAAACCATTGCTCAATCTCCTACAAAGCCTGCAAAAATGAAAGTAAAGCGCGAAAATGAAATTATTGAAACTTGGGTTCAGCCTGTAAAAAGTGAAGATGAAAAAACATATAAATTAGGAATTTGGGTGCGAGATAGTACCCAAGGGATTGGTACCATTACCTACATTGATCCCATTACTATGAGATATGGAGCTTTAGGCCATGGAATTACAGATATTGATACAAAACAGATAATGCCTGTTCGAAAAGGAACCATTATGGAGACTGAAATTACATCCATTCGTAAAGGTGAAAAAGGAACGCCAGGAGAATTAAGTGGAACAATTATCGAAACAGCAGAAACTATATTAGGTAGCGTAGAAGTAAATACCAATCAAGGGATTTTTGGAGTTATCGAACCAACCCAAAGAAATAGGATACAGGATATTGCCTTTCCCATTGGCCTTCAACATGAAGTGGAAGAGGGACCTGCTACTATTCGAACTAACATCTCGGGAGATAAAATTGAAGAATTTACAATTGAAATTCAAAAAATTACTCGATACAATGATAATTCTGCTAAAGGCATGATCATTAAGATTACTGATTCTCATCTATTAAACGAAACAAATGGCATTGTACAAGGAATGAGTGGTAGTCCCATTCTTCAAAATGGAAAAATTATTGGAGCAGTAACCCATGTTTTTGTTCAAGAGCCTTCAAAAGGTTACGGAATCTTTATTGAAAATATGCTTAAAAAGGAGAAAGAATTGGCAAATAATGGCAATATGCCATCTAGTTAAGTAAAACGTCTAAATTCGCTGATATTTCTTATTGCTTTTACAATTCTAAAACCGTATAATAGACATAAATATATAAAAAGAGTAACAATTGTAATTTTATTACTTCTCTATGGAAGTTTATACAAAAGATAAGGGGGTTTTTTGATTGAAAAACAATTGTATTCGTATTGTTCTTGCTGATGATAACCAGGATTTTTGTGAGATTTTAGCAGAATACTTAAATAATCAAGAGGATATGGAAGTGGTTGGAATCGCTTCCAATGGATTAGAGGCTTGTGAATTGATTGTAAAGGAACAACCTGATGTTGTTATTTTGGACATTATTATGCCTCATTTAGATGGAATTGGTGTATTAGAAAAAATGAAAGACCTAGGTTTAGAAAAACGTCCCGTTTCTATCATTTTATCTGCTGTAGGTCAAGATAAAATCACAGAAAGAGCTTTAAATTTGGGAGCTGAATACTATATTATTAAGCCTTTCGATATGGAAACGTTAATGAATCGAATTCGACAATTAAAAGGACACCATGAAATTATCCGTACTCGTACCAGCTCGATCCAATCGAAAAAGACTTCTTATACTCCTTCCGTACGGAGCTTAGAATCAGAAGTCACAAATATTATTCATGAAATCGGTATTCCGGCTCATATTAAGGGATATCAGTATTTACGAGATGCTATTATTATGGCTATTAATGATATGGATATTTTAAATTCCATTACAAAGCAACTATATCCTTCCATTGCAAAACAGTATAATACAACCCCTAGCCGAGTTGAGCGAGCCATTCGCCACGCCATAGAAGTTGCTTGGAGCCGTGGAAAAATGGATACCATTGATCGACTCTTTGGATACACTGTCAATAATGGAAAAGGGAAACCCACTAATAGTGAGTTTATTGCACTTATTGCGGATCGTCTCCGATTAGAATTAAATGTAGGGTAGCCAGATAATATAAAAACACTTTTATAGGAAAAGACATATCCTTTTCTATAAAAGTGTTTTTATTTTTATTGAGGGAAATTCAAATTTAAGGTAAAAAGACCTTTATTGTTTTGGGATCAATAACTTTTCAATCATAGATTCATCAGGTGTTACATACATCGTTTTATTTTTCTCATAAATAACAAATCCAGGTTTAGCTCCATTAGGTTTTTTTACAAATTTACATAGCGTATAATCAACAGGCACATTACTGGAATTTCTAGCTTTGCTATAATAGGCAGCTAGGTGAGCGGCTTGTAAAATAGCTATTTCAGAAATCTCTTTTTGATGAGTTTTTAAAATTACATGGGAACCAGGAATGTTTTTAGTGTGAAACCATAAATCATTAGAATGAGCTATTTTCATTGTGAGTTCATCATTTTGATAATTATTTTTTCCAACCCAGATTTCCAACCCATCTGTAGACATAAAACGAAGAGGTTTGCCTTTTAATTTTCTTTGTTTTCCTCGCTGTATTTTCTTTTTGCGAATATACCCTTGTTCTTGTAATTCTTCACGAATTTGTAATATGTCTTCTTCATGGGTAGCTGACTGAATAGCATTTAAAACTGTTTCTAAATACTCAATTTCTTCATTTACTTGTTGAATTTGTTCTGAAACAGCAACAAAAGTTCGCTTTGCTTTATTATACTTTGAAAAATATTTTTGAGCATTTTGAGCAGGACTTAAAGTTGGATCTAGGGGAATGGTTACTTTTGTTTGATTTATGTCATAATAATCTGTAACTGTGACAGAAGAAGAACCCGGTACAATTTGATAAATATGAGCAGTAAGCAATTCTCCTTGTATTTTCCATTTTTCACGATCTTTAATATCTTTTAATTGCTGTAATTGCAAATCTTTTTTCTTAAAACAACGTTCTAAATTGGTATGAACATTCTTTTTTAAGTCTGCTGTTTTTTGTTGCAATCGAGTTTGTAAATCTTTTTTTATATAAAAAGTTTCCACAACTTCACAGATGCTAGACTTTATAGTGATTTCATAAGGAGTCAGTTGCTTTAGTACGATAGAAGAAAACTCAATGAGTTTTCCTTTTTCATCTTGCACTAAATTTGGTTCATATTTATTTTCTTTAATTTGTATAATAATATTCATAAAGTTTTGACTTAAGCTCTGCTTTTGCAAATCATTTAATTGAGAAACATGGGTTGACCCATCTACTTGAGAGCGAAAACATACTTCTGAAGCAACCATAGGGCTAATGCCAGAATAAGTTTGGTAAATGGCTTTTTGAATAGGAAAATCTTGCTTTATTTCAATGGAAGAAAAAAAGTTATCTTTCGTGCATTCCAAAGGATTTTTTTTATTTTGAGAAGGGGGGGATTGATATAAATAGCCAGGTAATACTTGACGAATGGAACTTACTTCTCTAGTTACATGCTTAATGCTATCAATGATTTTTTTATTTTGATCAATTAAAATAATATTACTATGTCTTCCCATCATTTCGATAATTAATTCTTTAGAACATAAATCTCCTAATTCATTTAAACCTTCAAAAACTAATATAATGATTCTTTCGAAAGAAGGTTGTTGGATATCTACAATTTTATATCCCATTAAATGTTTCCGCAAAAGCATACAAAACATAGGAGCAGCAAGAGGATTTTCTTTGTTTTGAGTTGTTAAATGAATCCTAGGATGATTAGGATGAGCTGTTAAAAGTAATTTATATTGTTCTCTTCTTTGTCGTAGCAAAAGAATAATTTCTTCTGCTTCTGGTTGATAAATTTTATCAACTTTTCCATCTAGTAATGTTTGTTTTAATTCCCACATTATATTTGATAACACAATACCGTCTAGTGCCATAAAAATTCCTCCAATAAAATATTGTAAAATAAATGAATGGATTCTAAATATATATTAGAGTTAGTATAACATTTTTCGAAGATAGAGAAAAGGTTTTTTCAATTCCTTTGGTAGATATTGACTTATTTTGATGAGTAGGTTATAATACCAAGATAGAATTGATCTATTCAGAAAGAGATGATACCATGATTCGAAGCATGACTGGATATGGCAGGGGAGAGTGGAGTGCTAGCCAACGTAAGTTTACTGTAGAGATAAGATCTGTGAATCATCGATATGGTGATCTTAATATTAAGTTACCCAAAACCATGACATTTCTTGAAGAAAATATCCGTGACTATGTAAAAGCAAAGGTGTCCCGTGGAAAAGTAGATATTTATGTTGGATTTGAAAGTCATTCAAAAGAAGATATTGAATTAAAACTAAATACGGCCTTGGCAGATATTTACAAAGAAAAATTAGAGGAGATCCAACAAAGATATTTATTATCTGATGGTGTTACTCTTTCTCTTATTGCAAAGTTTCCAGATGTGATTACAGTAGAACAAACCATTGGCAATGAAGAATGGTTATGGAGTTTATTAAAACCTGCTTTAGATCATGCATTAGATGAGTTTATGAACATGCGTGAAACGGAAGGAACCATTTTAAAAAACAATATCTTGCAAAAGTTACAAGTGATGCAAAAACTATTGGAAAAGATGAAAAAGCAATCTCCCATGGTTATTATGGAATACAAACAAAAGTTAGAAAGTCGTCTAAAAGAATTGCTTCATGATGAAGAAATTGATAGTAACCGATTTGCAATGGAAATTGCTTTGTTTGCTGATCGATGTAGTATTGATGAAGAAATTGTACGGCTTGAAAGTCATATTGTTCAAATGAATGATATTTTATCTGTTGGAAATGTAGTAGGAAGAAAATTAGATTTTTTAACCCAGGAAATGAATCGAGAAGCGAATACGATTGCTTCAAAAGCCAATGATATTGAAATTACAAAAGCAGCTATTGAACTGAAAAATGAAATTGAAAAAATCCGAGAACAAATTCAAAATATCGAATAAAATAGATCAAGGAGAATTAATAAATGAAAAACAGAAAAAAGGGAGGCGTTAATATGGGAATTAAACTGATTAACATTGGATTTGGGAATATTGTATCAGCCAATCGTTTAGTAGCTATTGTTAGCCCCGAATCGGCACCTATTAAACGTATTATTCAAGAGGCAAGGGAAAAAGGAATGTTAATTGATGCGACTTATGGTCGAAGAACAAGAGCTGTAATTATTACTGATAGTGAGCATATTATTTTATCAGCAGTTCAACCAGAAACAGTAGCCCATCGTCTCAACTTTAAAAGTCAAGATACATCAGGAGAAGAAATCGAAGAATAAATAGGTGATTAAAAATGAATCATAATAACAAAGGAGTCCTTATTGTTATTTCTGGCTTTTCAGGATCAGGTAAGGGAACAGTGATTAAGGAGTTAATTAAAAATCCCCATTATGCATTATCTGTTTCTGCTACCACTCGCCAACCACGTATAGGAGAAGTAGAGGGAGTTCATTATTTTTTTAAAAACAAAGATGAGTTTCTATCCATGATTAAAAATAATGAACTTTTAGAATGGGCAGAGTTTTGCAATAACTATTACGGAACTCCTAAACAATATGTAGAAAAACAGCTTGCTAAGGGAAAAGATGTAATATTAGAAATAGAAGTTCAAGGTGCTTTGCAGGTAAAACAATTATTTCCAGAATGTATTCTTATTTTTCTCACGCCTCCAAATCTAAAAATATTAAAGCAACGATTAGAAAAACGTGGTACAGAAGATATTTTCATAATTGAAAAACGCTTACAACGGGCAAAAGAAGAATTGGATTATATTCATGGCTATGATTATATTGTTATTAATGATGTTCTTACAGAAACAATCTTAAAAGTCCAAAATATTGTACAAGCAGAACATTGTAAAACCATAAGAAATCAATCTTTAATACGAGATTTAAAAGGAGAGTGATCCATCATGTTACGTCCTTCTTATGCTGACTTAATGGAAATCTTAAATAAAAGCAATAAAGTAGAAAACCAACCTGTAATTAGCAGCCGATATTCAGTTGTTATTGCAGCTGCAAAGCGAGCACGACAATTAATTGATGGGAAAGATCCCTTAATTTCTGATGAATCAATAAAACCTTTGTCTACAGCGATTCAAGAATTATACGAAGGTAAAGTTCATGTTACAATCGAAGAAAAATAAACCATTATTAAAATAAAAACACCCAATTGGGTGTTTTTACCTTATAAAGGATGAATTTATGATGAACCAAAATCTTTATGCAGAGGTAATTGTTGATATTGCTCATGAAAAGGTAGATCGAATCTTTCACTATTCGATTCCTTATCGATTCCAATCTTTTGTACAAATTGGTATGAGAGTTTTGGTACCCTTTGGAACTGCCAATCGAAAAATGGAAGGGTATATACTAGGTTTTACTGAAGAAAGTAATATCCCTTCTGAAAAAATCAAAAATATTTTGCAAGTGATTGATGATACACCGATTTTAAATCAAGAAATGATCGATTTAGCAAAATGGATGAAAAAAAAGTACCAATGTACTTTACTTGAGTGTCTTCGATGTCTATTGCCTACTGGCATGCGTGTAAAAAGTCATTGGGTAGTTGAATTATCTTCAAAAACTTCTTTAAATGAAGACATGTCCCATTTTTCATCAAAAGCAAAAGCAATTCTTCGATATATCTATGACCGTGGTGCTCCTGTTCCACTAAAAGAATTAGAGGATACATTTGGTTCAAACATTACGAATACACTTTATTCTCTTCGCAAGAATAAAATTTTAATTCAAAAATCAGTTCCAAAAATTAAAGATTTAAGGAAAAAAATAAAAATTGTTTCTTTGCTTTCTTTGGAAAGAGCAGAAGAAGTATATCAAGAATGTAAGAAAAAGAAGTATTATGCTCAAGAACGAATTTTGGATTTTTTGATCCAAAATCACCAGGCACCTTTAAATGAACTAAAACAAATTTTACAAGTTTCCGATTCTTCTTTTCGATCATTAGAACAAAAAAAAGCAATTTTTATTAAAGAAACAGAAGTAAGGCGTACTCCCTATTTAGGAGGACCTAAAGCAAATGAACAGCATTTTATTCCTACTCAAGAGCAACAAAATGTGATACAATATATAAAAAAACAAATGGAGAATTCGAGAGGACAAACAGTATTATTACATGGTGTTACTGGAAGTGGAAAAACAGAAGTATATTTAAAACTTATTCAACAAATATTAAAACAAGGGAAACAAGCGATTGTGTTAGTTCCAGAAATTTCATTAACACCTCAGATGACCCAAAGATTTATCCAACGTTTTGGAGAACAAGTAGCCTTTACTCATAGCAAGCTTTCAGTAGGGGAAAGATACGATCAATGGAGAAGAGCAAAAGAAGGGGAAGTATCTATCATGGTAGGACCTCGATCTGCCGTTTTTACTCCTTTTCCCTCGATTGGGTTAATCATTTTAGATGAAGAACACGAAATGACATACAAATCAGAAATGATACCTAAGTATCATGCAAGAGAAATTGCACAAAAACGTTGTCAAATGTCTAAAGGACTCATTTTATTAGGTTCCGCTACGCCTTCTATCGAAACTTATTATTTAGCTCAAAAAGGAGATTATCATTTTGTTTCGATGAAAAATAGAGCAACTAAACATTCTCTTCCTACCGTGCATATTGTTGATATGCGTGAGGAATTAGCTAATGGAAACCGTTCTATGTTTAGTAAAGATTTATATGAAGGCATTAAACAAAATTTAGAAAACAAAGAACAGACCCTTCTTTTTTTAAATCGTAGAGGACATTCTACTTTTATTTCTTGTAGAAGTTGTGGTTTTGTTTTAAAATGTTCCAAGTGTAATATTCCCTATACTTATCATTCTTGTGGTTCCCTGCTACGATGTCATTACTGTGGAGAACAAATAAAAAATCCTCGTATTTGTCCTCAATGCGGCTCGAATTATATTCGTTTTTTTGGTGTTGGCACACAAAAAATTGAAGAAGAAACAAGAAAATTATTTCCTTATGCCAAAATTTTAAGGATGGATTTAGATACTACTTCTGGTAAACATGGACATACACAAATTTTAGAACAATTTTATAATGGACAAGGGGACATTTTAATTGGAACTCAAATGATTGCAAAAGGACATGATTTTCCTAATGTAACTTTGGTAGGAGTCTTGGCCGCCGATACTACGTTATACATGGAAGATTTCAGGAGCTCCGAAAGGACCTTTCAACTTCTCACTCAAGTGTCAGGTAGAGCAGGACGAGGGGAGAAAAAAGGACGAGTTTATATTCAAACTTACACACCGGAACATTATAGTATTCAAACAGCAAAGGAACAAGACTATCCAAAGTTTTATGAACAAGAACTTATTTTTAGATTTGAAATGAAATATCCACCCTATAGTCACATTTATTCAATTTTATTGACAGGTAATAACGAAAAGTCAGTCATTCAAAATTCTTTTCGACTAACAGACTTTTTTCATTTATGTGACTCTAAAAAACAATTTCAGATTATCGGGCCTAGTCCAGCTATGCTATCAAAAATAAATAATGAATATCGGTGGCGCCTTATGATTAAACATGAAAATCAAGCTTTATTAGCCCAATATGCACACCATTGTATTACTAAATACTTACAAACTGAAAATTTACAAGACATTCAGGTTTATAAAGATTTAAATCCGTTGGTAATGTACTAGAATAGGAGTGAAATAAATGGCTTTACGACAAATCCGTTTAGATAGTGATGAGCTTTTAAGAAAACGTTCAAGAGAAGTAATAGAAATTAATTCTAATATATTAACCCTTATTGATGATATGATTGAAACGATGCATAATGCTGATGGAGTAGGATTAGCTGCGCCACAAGTTGGCATTTTAAAGCGTATCATTGTTGTTGACGTAGGAGAAGGCCCCATTGTTCTGATTAATCCACAGCTTTTAGAAGGTTTTGGAGAGCAAACAGGATCCGAAGGATGCCTTAGTGTTCCTGGCGTTTTTGGAGAAGTAAAACGGCCTCAAACAGTAGTGGTATCGGGTTTGAATCCTCAAGGAGAAACCATTAAAATTGAAGCAAAAGACTTATTAGCCAGAGCCTTTTGCCATGAAATTGACCATTTAGACGGTATTTTATTTACAGATAAAGTCATTCGTTATATGGAAGACGAATAATGCAATGGATTCGTTAAATAATCCATTGCTAAGGTAATCATACACTAAAAGTTTCGCATCTGAAATTTAAAGTGTATAAAGGAGAGAATAAGATGAATATTGTATTTATGGGAACACCCGAATTTGCTGTTCCTTGTTTGAAAATGTTAATTGACTCCAATCATCAGGTTAAAGCTGTATTTACTCAGCCCGATCGTCCCAAAGGAAGAGGAAAACAATTAGCAGCTCCTCCTGTTAAAATAGTAGCACAAAAGTATGAAATACCAGTTTTCCAACCCCTAAAGATTAAGGAAGAAAAATTTGTTCAGCAGCTAAGAAACATTGAACCAGATGTAATAGTTGTTGTTGCTTATGGACAAATTTTATCAAAAGAAATTTTAGAAATTCCTCCTTATGGTTGTATCAATGTTCATGCCTCTTTATTGCCTAAATACCGTGGTGCAGCACCCATTCAATGGGCCATTATTAATGGGGAAGAATGTACTGGTATTACTACCATGTATATGAATACGGGTTTAGATACAGGTGATATGATTTTACGAAGAGAAGTTCCTATCTCTTTTGATGATACAGCTGGATCTTTGCATGATATATTATCTCATGTAGGGGCAAAAGTTCTAAAAGATACTCTTATATGCATAGAAACAGGTAAAGTTCCTAGGCAAAAACAAAATGATGAAGAAGCTACATATGCCCCTATTTTAAAAAAATCAGTAGGTTTGATTTCTTGGAATCAACCTGCTTTAAAAATACGAAATCAAATCCGTGGCTTATCGCCTTGGCCTAGTGCTTATACCTATTATAGAGAAAATATGCTAAAAATTTGGGCAGCCCAAGTAGATACCAGGTCTGATGATATTTGCAAAGAAACTCCAGGGCAAATCATTGATATTACAGAACAGGGTGTTGTGATTCAAACAGGACTGGGCAAATTACTATTACAAGAAGTTCAGTTGCAAGGGAAACGTAGAATGACCATCCAAGAATTTCTAAGAGGAAATCCAATGAAAAAAGGTGAAATTTTAGGTGAGAATGGATCTAGATCAACAAAGTAAAAGTTTTATTCAGATTACCTTTTTAATAATTGGAGTTTTAATCCTTGGAGTTTTTTTAAATGCATATGTTTATTCTTTTTTTTCTATAAAAGCATACCAAATTTTATTTTTAATATTTATTTTTTTATTTCTATTCAGTATAATGGCAATACTAATGATAGTTCTGTTTTATCTAAGGATTTATCAGTACCGAAAAATTTTGGGGAACCCAGATTGGTTTTTGAAAGGACTTCACTTGCTATATCCTTTGATGGATTTTATATGTCGAATATTTTGTTTTTCTTATTCTCCATTGCAGCGTTTTTTTATTACAACCAATAATATTTGTATCCAATCTAAAAACATAAAGGTACTTCCAGAAGAAATCTTAATTTTAACTCCACATTGTTTGCAAAAAAGCACTTGTTCCGTTAGAGTGACACACGATCCTTCTTATTGTAAACAATGTGGACAATGTAATGTGAATGAGTTAGTACAATTACAAAATAAGTATCATGTTTCTTTGGCTATTGCGACAGGTGGAACTTTAGCAAGACACGCAATCCAACAATATCACCCTAAATTTATTTTAGCTGTTGCCTGTGAAAGAGATTTGATTAGTGGTATTATTGATGTAACTCAAGTTCCAGTTATAGGTATCTTAAATATAAGACCCAATGGGCCTTGTAAAGATACGAAGGTCAATATAGATCAACTTGAATATTGGATTCGAGAAATTTCAATAAAAGAAAGATTGGTATTTTGAAAGGAGAGAGTAGAATGTATGGTTTTTGGGGAATGGATCCTATTTCACTTATGATTTTACTTCCAGCTGTCATACTTTCTTTATATGCACAAACCAAAGTAACAAGTACCTTTCAACGTTATTTAAAAGTTCCCAACGCCCAAGGATATACAGGGGCAGAAGTAGCTAGAAGGATTTTAGAAATTGCAGGAATTCGTGATGTAAGGATAGAACCTATATCTGGGTCTTTAACCGATCATTATGATCCTCGTTCAAAAGTATTACGGCTTTCGGAGCCTGTTTTTCATGGGCGTTCTGTTGCTGCCTTAGGAGTTGCAGCCCACGAGGCAGGTCATGCTATACAACACAATGAAGGGTATGTTTTTTTAAATATTAGAAGTGCTATCGTGCCTATCGTTAGTATCGGCTCTCGTTTAGCAATGCCTTTGATCTTAATAGGATTATTATTTGGTGCAATGGCTAGTTCCTTGGGAGCTATTTTTATACAATTAGGAATTTATTTATTTGCTGGAGTCGTTTTATTTCAAGTGATCACCCTACCTGTAGAATTTAATGCTTCAAGTCGTGCTATCACCTTTTTGGATTCTTATGGATTTTTAACAACCCAAGAAGTCAAACCTGCCAAAAAGGTTTTAGATGCAGCCGCTCTTACTTATGTAGCTTCTGCAGCCGTTGCATTAGCCAATTTACTTCGATTTATTGTGCTATTTGGTGACAATGGAAGGCGACGAGATTAAAAGCGTTACATTGTAACGCTTTTTTACTTTGTATATAACAAATGTTTTTTAGAAAATATGAAATACTAAAACAAATAGTTGTCTTTACTCATGTGAAAAATAAAAACACTTCACAATAGGTGCATTTTCAACGTAGATATCTACATACCAAAATAAAAGTAAGGATGAAAATATGAAGATGAAAAACAAATCGAACCCAAGAGAAATTGCCGTATCTATCTTATGTGAAATTTCCAACGAAAAAGAATATGAAAATATTATTTTACAAAAAGAACTGCTTCGATCTAAAGATTTAACTTCTTTAGATAAAGCATTTATTACTGAACTAGTAAAAGGAACATTAAAAAATAAAATACATATTGATTATATTATCAATCAATACTCCAAAATAAAAACAAACAAAATGAAACCTTGGATTTTAAATGTAATACGAGTCGGTGTTTATCAAATAAAATTTTTGACAAAGGTACCTGTATCTGCTGCTTGTAATGAAGCCGTGAAAATAACGAAAAAACGTAGATATGGATCGTTATCTGGATTTGTAAATGGGGTTTTACGTACCATTGCTAGAAATATAGATTTAATTCCATACCCCGATGAAAAGAATCAACCCATAGAGTATTTAAGTATACTCTATTCTTATCCTACTGAACTCATTCAATACTTTTTAGAGCACTATTCTTATTCTTTTATAAGGGCATTTTGTGAGTCAGGAAATCAAGCGCCTACCGTTAGTATTCGATGCAATCAGCTAAAAACAGATGTGCAATCCCTCAAAGACATATTAAAATCAGAAGGGCTTGAGGTTATGCCGGGAGAACATATGACAAATGCTTTACAATTAACAAAAACTTCTTCTATCTCGGACCTTCCCTCTTTTCAACAAGGACTTTTCCAAGTACAGGATCAAAGTTCCATGCTGGTAGGGCTTATTTTGGATCCTAAACCTGGAGAAGTGATTATGGATCTTTGTGCTGCCCCTGGTGGGAAAGCTACTCATTGTGCTGAAATCATGAACAACCAAGGCCATATTATGGCCAGAGACATTTATGATTCTAAACTAAAAATGATACAGGAATCAGCACAGAGGTTAGGAATTAACATTATCACAACCGAACTTAAAAACGCTACTCAAAAAGATCCATGTAGCATAGAAAAAGCAGATCGAGTTTTAATCGATGCACCGTGTTCTGGTTTGGGAATCATTCGAAAAAAACCAGATGTTAAATTTCAAAAAACAAAAAAAGACATCTTGCAGTTAGCAGCTCTTCAACGTGAAATTTTACAAGCTTCTTGGGAGTATGTAAAACCAGGAGGTATTTTGGTTTATAGTACATGTACTATTACTCCAGAAGAGAATCTTGAAAATATTTTATGGTTCATAGAGCATTATCCTTTTGCATTGGAAGATCTTACTGATTTTATTCCTTCTACTTTACAAGATCAAGATACTCATAAAGGTTATTTACAACTTTATCCTCATATTCATCAAACAGACGGTTTTTTTATTGCTCGTTTACGAAGAAAGGAGTAGAAAAAATGAAATTACAAGATCTGCAATCGATGACTTTAGAAGAACTAGAAGAAATGATGTCTATATTAGGTGAAAAATCTTTTCGTGCAAAGCAGGTTTTTCAATGGCTTCATAAACATCATATTACAAAGATGGACGAGATGAAGAACATTCCTCATGGTTTAAGATGCCAATTAGAAAAGATAGCTCCTCTATGTACATTGGAACTCCTTCAAAAATATGAATCTAAAAAAGATGGTACAACAAAGTACTTGTTTACCTTATCAGATCATAATATAATAGAATGTGTTTTAATGAAATATCATCATGGAAATACCGTTTGTATTTCTTCACAAGTAGGGTGCCGAATGGGTTGTCAGTTTTGTGCTTCAACTTTAGAAGGATTAATTAGACATCTTACTCCTGGAGAAATGTTAGCACAAGTGTATGAAATTCAAAAAGATATTGGGGAGAGAATATCTAATATAGTAATTATGGGAAGTGGTGAACCTCTCGATAATTTTGCATCCACAATTGTATTCATTAAAAATATAACTTCTCCCTTAGGTCTTACTATCGGACAAAGGCATATAACAATTTCTACTTGTGGCTTAGTTCCTCAAATGCGTCAATTAGCTCTTTTGCAGTATCAAATTACATTGGCTGTATCTCTTCATGCTCCCAATGATGAGATACGAAAAAAAATCATGCCCATTGCTAAAAAATATTCTTTTGAAGAATTACTAGAAGCTTGTTCCTATTATATTGAGCAAACAAATAGAAGAATCACTTTTGAGTATGCTCTAATTGAAGGGTGTAATGATCAAGAAGAACATGCCAAAGAGCTAGGACAAAAATTAAAAGGGTTATTATGCCATATCAACTTAATTCCTATGAATGAAATTGCAGAAAGATCTTACAAGGGAAGTAGTTTGCTCCATGCTCAACATTTTCAAGCTGTTTTGCAAAAGCAGGGGATCCCTGTAACGATTCGAAGAACGTTGGGAGAAGATATTGCAGCAGCTTGTGGACAATTAAGAAGGGGATATTTATTAAAACAAAAATCATAATAAGGATAGGATGCAGAGGTGAAAATGATGAAGGCTGCAGGACGATGTGATATTGGGAATCAAAGAAAAAATAATGAAGACGCTATTTTTCTTAGTCTCGATCCTTTGGGAAGTTTATCCAACTTATTTATTGTAGCTGATGGGATGGGAGGACATCGTGGGGGAGAGTATGCATCTCAATATGCAATCCAATATTTTTGTGATTATATCAAGCAAAACCATTTTAATATAACAAAACAAACAATTGTTACTATTTTAGTAGAAGGAGTTTTATACGCAAATGAAAAATTATATACTATCTCTATGAAACAAGATGAATTGAGAGGGATGGGAACCACTTTTATTGTAGCAACTATTTTCAATGACCATCTTTACATTGCCAATGTAGGTGATAGTAGACTTTACTTACTAGATCAAGAGATTAAAAAAATAACTTGTGATCATTCCTTGGTAGAAGAAATGGTTCGCAAAGGAAATTTGTCTGAGGATGAAGCAGAACATTACCCAAATAAAAATATTATTACTCGTGCCGTTGGTACAGAAAAAACAGTCCAAGTAGATACATACATAGTAAAGTTATTACCTGGTCAATGGATTCTGATGTGTTCAGATGGATTAACAAACATGTTGACAGATGAAGAAATCCAAGATATTGTACAATCAAATCAAAAATTAGAGGCCAAAGTAGATCATTTAATTCATGTAGCCAATGACAAAGGTGGATTTGATAATATTTCTGTAATTCTGATTGATTGGAAAACGAAGGAGGTGACTACATCATGATATTACAACCAGGAACCATTCTGGGAAATCGATATGAAATTATAGAAAAAATAGGAGCCGGAGGTATGTCGATTGTCTATAAAGCTCGATGTAATAAATTACAACGTTATGTTGCTATTAAGTTATTACGTGAAGAATTTATTTCTGACGAACAATTTGTCAAACGTTTTCGCATTGAAGCCCAAGCTGCTGCAAGCCTTTCGCATCCTAATATCGTAAATGTATATGATGTAGGTAACGAAGGATATATCCACTATATTGTAATGGAGTATATTAAAGGTAACACTTTGAAACAATGGATTCAAGAAAAAGGAATGTTTTCTTCCGAACAAGTTTTAAAAATAGCAATACCCATTGCTGAAGCATTACAACATGCTCATAAACATCACATTGTCCATAGAGACATTAAACCCCAAAACATTTTGGTGACAGACGAAGGAACTGTAAAGGTCACTGATTTTGGAATTGCAAGAGCCACGACAACTTCTACGGTAACTGCTACAGGCAATGCCATCGGTTCAGTTCACTATTTTTCACCTGAACAAGCCAGAGGGGGATATGTAGATGAGAAAAGTGATGTTTACTCTTTAGGCATTACAATGTATGAGATGGCTACAAATACTTTACCTTTTCAAGCTGAAAGTCCTGTATCCGTAGCATTACAACATATTAATGAGGATTTACCAATTCCTAGCACATTAAATCCTAATATTTCTAAAAGTTTAGAAGGTATTATTGTAAAATCAACGCAAAAACGTCCTGAACTTCGTTATCAAACTGCCTTAGAAATGTTAAAAGATATGAAAATGGCTTTGGAAAATCCAAATCATAATTTTGTCACGATGCCTGATATTGAGAACTCTCCTACAGTACAAATTTCTTCAGAAGAAATGAAAAAAATTAGAGCACATAGTCATTCTATAAAAGAAATAGAAAACTCTCTACCAACGAGAAAACTGGAAAATATAGATAATGATTTACGAACAAAACGAAAAGAACGTTGGGTTATTTTTGGAGCTATTTTTACTTCGCTAATTATTATTGCAATCATTAGTTTTTTTGGCTTAAAAGGAATTCAAGAATATACAAAACCTAAACATGCTCAAGTTCCTGAATTAATTGGAAAAACATATGAAGAAGCAGAAAAAATAGTACAAGAACGAGGTTTACTGTTGGAGAAAACAGGCGAACAATATAATGAAACTATTACAGAGGGCCTTATTGCTTCTCAGCAACCAGATAAAAATGTAATCATAAAAATCGGATCCACTATTGGTGTTGAAATTAGTAAAGGAGAGCAGTTATTTGAAGTTCCAAATGTTATAAATGAAGAATATACAGAAGGTGGAAAAATCATTGAAGATGCTAATTTAATTCCTGAAGTTGAATCTGTATACAATGAATCCGTTCCTCTTGGTATTATTTTTGATCAGAAACCTTCTAGTGGAACAAAATTAAAAAGAAATGAAAAAGTAATCCTTTTTGCAAGTTTAGGGAAAGAAGAAAAGATGGCCATTGTTCCCGATGTGAGAAATCTTTTAGAAGAAGAGGCTAAAAAGAAATTAGAGGCAAATCATCTTCAAGTAGGAACAATAACACCTATTGAAAGTGCAGAAATTGATAAAGGACGTATTATTAGTCAAACAGTAAATCCAGGACAAGAAGTAAGAGAAGGATATATTGTTGATTTAGTTGTCAGTACAGGAAAAAAAGAAGAAAAACAAAAAACATTATCGATTACTATTCCCAATATTTTTTCTGAAAATCAAACAAAAGGTATGATTATTGTGATCATGGAAACACAGACAGCACGTACCAAAATATATGAAGGAGAACATACAAAAGAAGACATGCCTTTGACCATTCCTATCCAAGGAACAGGCCAAGCAAAGATTGAAATTTTATTAGATGGAATCCTAAAATCTGAAGGAGAGATTCATTTTGATGAGGTGAGTCAATGATCCTAGAAGGAACTATTATTAAGGGAATTGCTGGTTTTTACTATGTAGCAACGGAACAAAACATATATGAATGTAAAGCTAGAGGAAAGTTTCGTAATGAAGATATTACCCCCATGATTGGGGATCACGTAGTGATTCAAATTTCCTCTCAAGAAACCAATACAGGAAGTATCATAGATATTACTCCTCGAAAAAATCTATTGATTCGTCCACCCGTTTCCAATGTAGATCAAGTTATTATTGTTTTTTCAATTGCACAACCTGATCCTAATTTATATCTTTTAGATCGTTTTTTACTTTTAATAGAAGAACAAAACCTACCAGCATATATCTGTTTTAATAAAGTAGATTTAAAATATCAAAATGCATTGATTGAAATGCAAGAAATCTATAAAAAAGCAGGCTATGATGTTATTATAACAAGCACCATAACCAAGGAAGGTGTTTCTTTGTTACAGAATTTGCTTATAAACAAAATTACTGTTTTTGCTGGTCCCTCAGGAGTTGGAAAGTCAAGTTTATTAAATGAAATTCAACCTTCTTTACAACTGAAAACAGGAGATATTAGTTATAAATTAAAAAGGGGTAAACACACAACACGACATGTAGAATTATTACCTTTAGAAAACGGAGGATATGTTATTGATACTCCTGGCTTTACTTCTATGCAAATCAATCATTTATCAATTGAAAACTTAGCCTATTATTATCGAGAGTTCCAACCTTATCTTTCTTCTTGCCAATTTCATCACTGTTCTCATATTCATGAACCTTCTTGTGGTGTTAAAGAAGCTGTAAAACAAGGTAAAATTACTTTACAAAGATACGAAAGCTATGTGTCTATGTACAATGAAATTCAACAACAAAGGAGATGGTAATTATGATTCGATTAGCTCCATCCATTCTTTCTGCAGATTTTGCACGTCTTAAAGACGAAATTGCAGTAGTAGAACAAGCAGGATGCGACTATATCCATATTGATGTGATGGATGGTCATTTTGTACCTAATATTACATTAGGCCCTCCAGTCATCCATAGCATTAAAAAATACGCTACCAAGCCCCTAGATGTTCATTTAATGATAACAGAACCTGAAAAATATATTGAACTCTTCGCGGAATCAGGTGCTGCTATTGTTACTGTTCATATGGAAGCTTGTACTCATTTACATCGTACTATACAAAAAATTAAAGACATGGGTATGAAAGCAGCTGTAGCTTTAAATCCAGCTACGCCCCTTCATACTTTAGAATATATTTTGTCTGATTTAGATATGGTTCTTATTATGAGTGTAAATCCAGGATTTGGAGGACAAAAATTTATTCCTTCTTCCCTTTTAAAAATTAGACAATTACAACAAGAAATTCAATCTCGCAGGTTACAAACCATGATTGAAGTAGATGGAGGAGTTAACCTTGAAAATGTTACATCCATCATTGAGGCTGGAGCCAATGTAATTGTGGCAGGCTCTGCCATTTACGGTACTCACCCTGCTCAAGCTGTACAACAGTTCAAACAAATTTTTAATAAATGAGGTATTTTATTCTATGAAAACCTTAATGATTGTAAACGGTACAATTGAAAATTATGACTTTTACTTGCCTTGGGTAAAAGACTTTCAATGGATTATTTGTGTCGATGGTGGAATTATTCATGCTAAAAAACTTGGGCTTACTCCTGACATCATCATTGGAGACTTAGATTCTGCACCAGTAGCAGAGTTGAGTTTTTTTCAAAATCAAAAAGTTCCTATACAACTATTTCCAAAACAAAAAGATAAAACAGATACTCAACTAGCTTTAGAATATGCTATAGAAAAAGGCGCTTCTTTTGTTACCATAATTGGTGCTTTAGGAACGCGTTTTGATCACACTTTAGGAAATGTACATGTATTAGACCTGGCTTTAGATAAAAAAATCCCAGTAGTTTTAATCAATGAGTATAATCATATTTATCTTATTAGCGATAGAATTGATGTTAATATAGAACAAGGAAAAATTATATCGTTAATTCCTTTTACTCCTCAAGTGACAGGAGTGTATACCAAAGGATTATTATACCCCTTAAAAAACGCTACATTATTTGCAGGTGTTTCTTACGGCATTAGCAATGAAATTATTGATACTGATGGCAGTATTTCTATTGATAAAGGTAAATTATTAGTAATTCAAGCTCGAGAATAGTCACAAATAGGAAGCAAGTAGAATATATTACAATATGTATAAAACATTAAAGGAGGAAAGGGTAAATGTCTGGTAAGAAGAAAGCTTTAGGACTTACCCTTTTTTCAATGGGAATGGGGATGTTTATTGTTTTAGTACTTCCAGGATGGGGATGGCTATTCGTATCATCTTTTATTTTACTTGTATCAGGTTTTTTCTTTATTAAAGGGTAGGAGGTGAAGGAAAATTGAGATTTATGGTTTTTAAAATGCCTAAACCCATTGGTAGAATTCTTCGCAAATTATGTGGTTTCCATTGAAATGAACGGGAAAGTATGTAAATAAAAAACAAAGTTCCTAAGAACTTTGTTTTTTATTTACATTGCACGAGTTACTTTATTTGATTTTAAACATTGAGTACACACATGAATCCGTTTTGGTGAACCATTGACAATTGCTTTTACTTTCTTGATATTAGGTTTCCATTGTTTATTTGATCGTCTATGGGAATGGCTCATTTTAATACCAAAATGTACGCCTTTGTCACAAATAGTACATTTAGCCATGGCTTGCACCTCCTTTAAAGTAGCTTTTACCCTAAGTATATAACGTAAATATTCTAACAGAATTATACTCATATTGCAAGAGTAATATATAAATAATCATCTTTCCTAA
>JAAYNZ010000179.1 GCA_012520595.1 Candidatus Epulonipiscium sp.
GGCCCATTTTCATAGAACCTTTAAGGTGGATGCAGAATACGGGTATTGTGCTTCTAAAAAAGAAACTTAATAGGTAATATTAAAGAACTCATATTTGGATAATATACCCAAACTCATTTCAAAGGGTACTATCTTTTTATAAAAATACTCTGGTAAGTTTATCCTATCTTAAGTTTACTAGCGCAACAGGTTAAAATTATAAAAGTATTAAAGTCACCTTCAACTTTATCTTAGTAATCTTTATGAGTATTTCTTAATATCTTTTTTTAGTGAGGGTTCCCTTGTACTACCAACTTCATTTTAGTATAATAATTCCATAAAGGGAAGGGGATAAAAATGATTGAAAAAACTCTAAAACTTAAAGTTTCAGATAATCATAAAATATATGCATATAATTGGCGTCCAGAAAATGAAGATATAAAGGGGATCGTCCAAATAGCCCACGGTATGGCTGAAACCTCATATAGGTACAAAGGGTTTGCCAAAGAACTTGTTGCTCAAGGTTATATAGTATATGCCAATGATCACAGAGGTCATGGTAATACAGCAATATCTATAGATGAATTAGGATACATAGGTCCTGATGGCTTCAATAGAATGGTAGAAGATATGAAGGAATTTACAGATTTTATTCGCTATAAAGAAAACAAGGATTTGCCTTTATTTTTATTTGGCCATAGTATGGGTTCCTTTTTATCTCAACGTTATATTAGCCTTTATGGCAATGGTATACAAGGGGTCATATTGTCCGGAACTTCAGGTGATCAAGGTCCTATATTACATGTAGGAATACGTATAGCAAAAAGGGAAGTTGCTAAAAAAGGACCTAAGACAAGGAGTCTCCGTCTAAATAATTTAAGTTTTGGTAATTATAACAAGAAATTTAAACCAAATAGGACGGATTTCGATTGGCTATCTAGAGATGAAAAAGAAGTGGATAAATATATTGAAGACCCTTATTGTGGCGAAATATTTACCACAAGCTTCTATTATGATTTTTTTAGAGGACTAAAGGAAATCTTTAAGAAAAGCAATGTAGAAAAAATACCTAAAGACCTACCCATATATATTTTTACAGGAGATAAAGACCCAGTAGGCAGTATGGGAAGGGGAACATTAAAACTAGTAAAAACATATCAAAATATTGGTATAAAGAACTTGGAATATAAATTATACAAAGATGGTCGGCATGAAATGTTGAATGAAATAAACAAGGATGAAGTAATGAGAGATGTAATTAATTGGCTAAATAAACATGTTTAGCATATATAATTTCTAGAAAAGTAATTTCTCCTATTATATGCTTGATCGTTTTATCAATGATTTCAATCATTTTATCTGCTCTATTCCGTTCCTCAATCAACAATTTTCCGCTGTAAGATTAACACTTCTTGTTGATTAGAGGACGGACTACTAATAATCTTTTTAGTTTCCTTTGGAGTCAAGATTCCAGTCTAATCATAATGATGTAGTGTACGAATACTAACTCCATCTTATATTCTTTTATATACCCCATCTTTTCTTTTCATAAGATTGAAACTTATTAAGTCTCTTCTTATAGTACAAAAATCATCATGAAAATCTGCAATTATCAGATTCACTTCCTTTTCTGTATAAATTCTGTCCCACTCAAAACTTTCTACTATTTTTTCTAAAACTATTTGCTTTTTCTTTTTCTGTACTGGTAGGTTCTTTAGCTTATTATACTTGAAAAAGGATTCTATAACCCTTTGCTTATATTTTTCTTCTCTTTGATTTAATACTTCTTCTTCATTTCTATTATCTTTTATTAAGTCTTTAAGATTCATTGTAAATATTTCTTCGTTCAAGCTATAAATTGTATAGTATTGTTCCTTTTTACATGACACTATATCAGCATCCATTAATTTCTTAAGATGAAAAGAGATGGTTGAAGTAGATAAGCCCAGCCTTTCAGACAATAACTCAACATACATGGGTTCTATCATCAAATCATTTATTATTCTTAACCTTGAATTATCGGATAAACATTTAAAAATCTCCAATGAGTTCAACTCTATCACCCCTAGCTAAAATCTATCTGATTATAATAATCTTTAAATTGATTCTTTAATTCTTCAGCTTCTTGTATTTTTAATTCTTCAATTATTGCTTTACTTTCCTTTCCAAATTCTAAAGCTTTTTCTTTGTTTATATGCCAAGGCTCTGTTATCTTGTCAAAAAAACTTAGATATTTTTCTTTTAGTGCTACGGGACTATCACTAAGACTAATATTAAACATCTTATAAAATATTTCCACTATATTTAGTCTTATCTTCTGTAAATTAGCCTCATCTACACATTCTTGTTTTTGTAAATCTTCAATGCTCTTTTTCAAATTTTCTTGTTTTTTGTTTAGGAAGATTAAATAATTTTCCCTTAAATAATTTATATCTCTCATATTTTTCCCTCCCATAATTTATACCACTATTTTATACTATTGAAATTATTATTTCAATATATATCTATATGTTTTTTATATATTTAATTCTATGGTTGTTAAAATAGATTGCTTTTTGAAAAGCTTTGTATTAGAATATAATTTGATATATATCGAAATAAATTTATTTAGGAGGTATTGATATGGAATTTATAGACCTTATTCCAAATATTTGTGAAGGATTTCCCTTTGATAAAGGAGATTTTGTTTTATTAAATTTTTGGGGTGATAATGAAGATTTAACAATTTTAGATTTACTTTCAGAGAACGTAAGCAAAAAAGGGATCGTTCCTTTTAAACATCATTGTTCAAATTCTTTTTTTGAAAAGGTAGTTCTCAATTTAATCCGTAATGATCAGAAGTTTGCACAAGAACACTTAAGGTATCTGTCTTCTTTTAAACATGTAATAGATATCTTCATGTATACACCAAGTTTACCCAATGGAATTTCTGATCCAGAAATTCCTAAATTCCAAGAATATTTAGGTGAATTATTTAATTCTTTAACTCAAGATAAAAAAAATTATATACAGCTTAACGTTCCTACAGAGATAAACGCTTCAAAAGCTGGTTTAGACTATGATATTTATAATTCATCTATGTGCAATGCTTTATCTGTAGACTTTCCTAATCTTAAAAAGGCCTGTAGAGAGAAAGTTGACAGTTTAAAAGCCAAAAATAATATAGAGATAATTACTAATAAAAAATATTTATTGAAATTAAATATTAATAATAGGAAATGGTTTATCGATGATGGATGTGGAGATTTCCCTCCGGGAGAAGTTTATATAGCACCTATCGAGAATAATAGCAATGGTAATTTACTAGTACCTGTCATCCATTTAAAAGAACAGACCTATAAAGATGTGCTTTTGACTTTTGAGAATGGCATACTTATAAAATCTTCTTCCAAAGAAATAAACGAATTCCTTTATGCCCTACCAGAAAAATATAAAATCCTATGTGAATTTGGTATTGGACTAAATCCTAAAGTTAAAAAATTAATCGGTTTTACACCTATTGATGAAAAGGCTTTAGGAACTTATCATATAGGATTAGGGATGAATCACTTTTTTGGTGGAGAAAACAATTGTCCCTTTCATATGGATTTTGTATTTACCTGTGATAATATAATTTTTAGCTAGAGCTACTAATAGTGTTTATAAGTAAAACCGATACATAGGATGTATCGAAAAAATCTACTACTTCTAAATCATATCCAAGAATCTCTTTTATTTTATTAATCCATAAAGTTCCTCCTATTCCTCTTTAATTTCATTTGACTTGGTAGTTAGAATGCTACACAGCTCTGTATCTTTTAGAAAATTATTAGCAAAGAGCAAAATCACATTTCTATAAAATAAAAATCCATCACCCTCTCTAGAGTGAGTAATGCAGGCCAACTAACGTGAAAATGCCTCCTCATTTATGCGTTGTTTTGACTATCCCACTATGTTAAAATTTAAGAAGTCGTTGAAAAGAAAAATAATCAACGGCTTTTTTAAGTGTTTTCTTTAGTTCAATCGTTATATATGTATAAGAGTTAATTAGCGATATAAACAAAAGGAGATGATGAAAAATGACGGATGAAGAAATTGCAAAAAGGCTGCGGCAAAAGGATATGGATATATTTGATTACATAATGGAGCATTATAATAAACTCTTATGGGTTGTAGTAGGTAATATTTTAGAAAAAACTGGTTCTTCCGAAGACATCGAAGATTGTATAAACGATGTATATATTAAATTGCTGGAAAAGCCCAAAATGTATGACCCCAAAAAAGGTAGTTTCAAATCTTTTTTAGTCAGAGTTGGAAAAACCTAGCAATTGACAGGTATAGGAAACTGACAAAGGGAAATGTTACGATAATCTACGAACATTCCAGCGCATGTGATAATGAAGGCCCGCTTCAGTCTATGCTAACAAAAGAAAGTAGGGAAAAAATCTTAGAGGCATTGGATCACTTGAAAGAGCCTGACAAAGAAATTATTATCAGAAGATATTTTTTCAATGAAAGGCCTAAGGTTATCTCTGAGAAAATGAACCTGCCATCAAAAAAAATTGAAAACAAGCTGTATCAAGGAAAATTGAAACTGAAAACGATATTAATAAACGAGGAGGGTTTTTAATGAATAATAATGACTTCATTCATGAGCCAGATGATAGAGAAATTGATATGATGCTAAAATATGTCCCTGCATATACAGTAGAGAACGCAAGAAACATAAAGAATAAATTTGCACAAAAAGCAAAAATGAAACAAAGAAAATTTTCATTCAAGAAATTGGCATTAGTTGGCGTAGCAGCATCTATGGTATTCGCTACGACACTGGCCTATGCTGGGGTTATTGATATAAGCAAAGTATATAGAATTATCTTTGGAGAAAACTCCGAATATATTGAATCCTATATTAAACCGTTAGTTGACATAAACGATATTACACCTGTTCATGAAAATCATGATCAAGATAAAAGTGGAAACCTTGTTGAAAATAAAGCGTCTATACAAAGCCAATATGACGGGATTGTTATTAAACTAATTTCCGCCATTAATGATGAAAATACTTTGCGAATTTTTGCAACTGTTACAGATACAAAGGGCAACCGATTGGATGAATCCCTTGATTTTACAAGTTGGGGATTAAGCCAGGGGTATGGAGGAAACATAAGCGTCATTGATTATAATAATGAAACAAAAACAGCAACCTTAATGATTACTTCATTAGGAAATGACCATCAAGGAAGTGCAACGCTTACAGTAAACGGTTTTTCAACCGGACGTGAATTTCTTGAAGATTTACCGGAAAGCAATATTAATATCAGTGAACTTCTAAAAGGACATACGCCAAAAATCATGTCTCAAGATGAAGTTTGGAAGCGCGGTGGTGGTGGTGATCATAAGCTGTATGAAGAATCCCGATTATTAGAATTTGATGAAATGGACATTCCATTCGACCATACCGATATGTTTTCAATTTCCAATATAGGCTTTGTAGATGGGCTATTTCACATACAAATGAAAGCTATATTGGATGATACCGCTTTAATTGACGGTCACTACATCAATGCAAAACTTGTAAATTCAGAAAAAGAAATCGTTTATGATTCAGCAGCAGGAATTAACTTTATAGCTGACAGGAAATATGCCTATGAAAGCTACAGCAAAGAACCCCATGATGAATACATTGAACTTATTTATGACAATATAACAAATCCGAAGCAGTTAAATGATTTATCCATTACCATTGACTATATGAAATCGCCGAAGATTACAGAAGGCAATTGGGAGTTTTCATTCATGATTCCGGAAAA
>JAAYNZ010000026.1 GCA_012520595.1 Candidatus Epulonipiscium sp.
AAAAAGGGACTCTATTTCACTTTGTATTACAGCATCTGCAACTTCACGATGCATTGGATTTCCAATCCATTTTATCTCAACTTCAGGACATGGTAAATCAAGGGCTTTTAACAGAAGAAGAAAAGCAAGTTATTTCCATTTCACATTTAGTATCTTTTAGCCGTTCTCCTTTAGCTGAACGGATGAGAAAGGCTTTGCTTCTTAAAAAGGAAGTTCCTTTTGTCATGGGAGTTCCGGTAGAAACTTTGTATTCAGAACTCCAAGTAATATCTGAAGAAGAATTTATTTTGGTACAGGGAATGATCGATTGTTATTTTGAAGAAGAAGACGGAATTGTTCTTGTAGATTATAAGACTGATTTTGTCCCTGATGGAAACATAGAGATAATTAAAAAACGATATCAAATACAAATGGACTTATATACCAAAGCCATTGAACAAATTACAGGGAAAAAAGTAAAAGAAAAGATATTATATTTATTTTCTGTGAATGAAACAGTTAATGTATAGATAATTACTCGAAGAATTCAAATTTTGCAAGATGCATATCTATATAGATGTATGGATTTAAATATCTTATAGTAAGTATCTATATTTGCTTAAATTGCCACCTCTGTCATCGAGTTGTTTCTTATTAGGATTTTTAGAAACAACTCGAAAGGACAGCCGGAGCAGAAAAGCCATATAGATACTTATGAAACTAGAGTTTGAGGTCGTATATCTATATGGCCAGTAAGACTGATTTAAAGATAATTATATTGTTAATAAAATAATAAAAATGGTTATCCTAGTAAACGAGCTAAAATTGTTTGATTTCGCTGGATAAAACGATTCATACTTTGGGCATCTAAAGGTTTGTGACTAAGAAGAGCAAGATCGTATAAATGTTCACAGATCATTTTCACGTCCTCTTCTTGTGTTGCTTGTTTTTGAAGTTGGAACAAGCGTTGAACGAGAGGATTTCTTTGATTAATTACTAAGGTTTGTTCTTCGGGAAACATTCCAGGGGAGAAATTTCCAAACATATAGCTCATATCTTGCATTCTTCGAGATTGTTCAGAAAGTAAGATCATGGCAGAAATATTTTCAGATTTTAAGTTTTCAATTTGAATTTTTAAATCTTCTTTTCCAAGAGCTTTTCGGAACATCTCTTCAATGCTTTTCTTTGTTTCATCAGAACTTTTTGAATCATCTTCGGTTTTCATAACGTCTGATAAGTCAGAATCCACCCGTTTAAAAGAAACTTCACTTTTTTTCATTTCAATATGAGAAATAAAAGGCTGATCAATGGTAGAAGGTAGAATCACAGCTTCTAGGTCATTTTCCTTGAAGAAATGAATGTATTGAGCTTGTTGTTGTTCGTTGGTTACATAGAAGACAGTTTTATCATGTTTTTCTTTATTTCGCTCTAGGTATTCATCCAATGTTACATAATCGCCTTTTGTTGTCTTATAGAGAACAAAAGGATTCATTCTTTCATAAAATTTTTCATCTCGTAAACAACCATATTTGATAAAAGGGTGAATATCATCCCAGTATTTTTCATAATTTTCTTTTTCTTTTTTATAAAGAGATTTTAGTTTGTCAGCTACTTTTTTAGTAATGTAATTTGAAATTTTGTTAACATAACCATCATTTTGAAGAAAGCTTCTAGAAACATTAAGAGGGAAATCAGGACAATCCATAACTCCTTTTAATAACAATAAGAATTCAGGGATAACTTCTTTGATGTTATCGGCAACGAATACTTGATTGCAGTATAGCTTAATTTGTCCTTCCATTGTTTCAAATTCATTTTTTAATTTAGGAAAGTAAAGAATCCCTTTCATTTTAAAAGGATAGTCCATGTTTAAATGAATCCAAAACAAAGGATCTTGGAAGTCGAAAAATACTTCACGATAAAATGCCTTATATTCTTCATCAGTACAATCATTTGGGTGTTTTAAATAGAGTGGAGAAGGATTGTTAATAGGTTCAGGTTTTTTTTCATCTTTTTCAATATCAGAATTAGGTTCTTTTGTTGTAGGGGGCTGGTTTGGATTTTCAAAATAAATTTCTACGGGCATAAAAGAACAATATTTTTGCAGGGTACTTCGAAGAGTATATTCATTTAAAAAATTTTGTCCTTCTTCACTTATGTAGAGTGTAATGGTTGTTCCACGTTCTTTGCGATTGCTTTTTTCCATTTTGTATTCTGTGCCACCATCACAAATCCATTTTACAGGTTCTGCTCCTTCTTGATAGGAAAGAGTATCAATTTGTACCTGGTCTGCCACCATAAAGGCAGAATAAAATCCTAAACCAAAATGTCCAATAATTTGATCTTGATCTGTTTTGTCCTTATATTTTTCTAAAAAATCTTCAGCCCCTGAAAAAGCAATTTGATTAATATACTGTTTTACTTCTTCAGCGGTCATACCAATACCGTTATCAATGACTTGGATAATTTTTTTCTGATCATCTACTACAACTTGAATTTTAAATTCAGTATCTTGAGGTATTTGTGCCTCACCCATAGTTTCTAATTTTTTTAGCTTCATAATGGCGTCAGAAGCATTGGATACTAATTCACGTATAAAAATATCTTGATCTGAATAAAGCCATTTTTTTATGATAGGAAAAATGTTCTCACTATGAATCGAGAGACTTCCACTTTCATGCATCATCTTTTTTCCTCCTTTATCAAAAATAATAAGTATAAAATACTTTCTAAATACTATAATAATGGTAAAAAAAGATCTGTCAAGAGAAAATTAGCACTCAATTAAAAAGAGTGCTAACAAGTTATGAAAAAATTTTTTCTACACCAAGTTGGTGTTGTTGTAAAAAGGACTGGATAAATTCATCCCATAAATGTTCTACTGTCTTATCCAAAGTAAAGGATGGTAAGGCTACACCTGTTGTACAAGTCATTTTTGGGTGTTCATAAAGAAGATTAAGAAAGAGGGCACTTGTTTGTTTTTGTTGTTCTAAAGGGAGAACGTTATGCCATTCTTCTTTTGGAAAGGATAAAACAAGTTTTAATTTTTTTGGTAATCGAGAGCCTTTGACCATTTGAAAGACAAAAGGTTGAATTTCTTTCCATAAAGCATAATTTCTTTGAAGGAGTTCTTGTTCTTCAATAAGAAAAAAATCTTTATGAAGTTGCCCAGAAATTTGGAAGGTAGTAAAGGTTTGGATTTCCACATTTCGAACTTCGAATGGATGAAAAATAGAACCTTTTAATAATTCTTGCATAAATAACCGAAGATCAAGGATTGTTAAAGCAATCATAAATATACTCCTTTTTATCTAAATACATATCTTCCTTTGTCAATCGTATCGTATTTTAATGATAAAATCAACTTTACTCTTTCATTATTTTGAAAATCATGCTATTCTAATAATAAGACATATACTTTCTTTTTATAACATACAATAAATGAATGTATAAAAGGAAATAATAATATATTATAAAGATAGATCAAGTGATTTATAGGAGGCAAGTGCATGACCGTTAAAATTGTAGCTGATAGTAGTTGTGATATGACAGAAGAAATGAGAAAGGAATTAGATGTGGAAATTGTTCCCTTAACGCTACAAATAGGGGATAAGATTTATACGGATGATGAGCATTTAGATATCCAAATGTATTTAAAGGATATGAAGGAATATGCTGAGGCACCTAAAACTTCTTGTCCTTCACCTCAGCAATTTATGAAAGCTTATGAAGGGAAAGAAAGTGTTTTTGTTGTAACTTTATCCTCGGCATTGAGCGGAACTTATAATAGTGCTGTATTAGCGAAAAATATGTTTTTAGAAGAAGTGGGAGAAAAGTTTATTCATGTTTTTAATTCTTTTAGTGCTTGTGTAGGAGAAACTCTCATTAGTTTTAAGATTTCTGATCTTGCTAAGAAAAACATTAATGAATGGGAAATTGTTGAGAAGGTAACTAAATATATCGAAGAAATGAAAACTTTTTTCTTGTTGGAAAGCCTAGAAAATTTATCGAAAGCAGGGCGGCTTCACCCTGTAATCGCTAAAATTGCCAATGTTCTTTCCATTAAGCCTATTATGGGTTCGACTGATGATGGGCATATTCGATTAGTACACAAAGCCAGAGGTTATAAACGAGCCTTTCAAAAATTCATTGACACTATTGGTGAAGAAGGTACGAATTTAGAAGAAAAGGTTTTAGGAATTGCTCATTGTAATTGTTTAAATCGAGCTTTGGATTTTAAGAAAGAAGTGCAAAAAAGATATAATTTTAAAGAGATTATTATTGTGGAAATGGCTGGATTAAGTTCTACGTATGCCAATGATGGTGGTTTAGTCATTGCTTTTTAAAGAGGTAATTGTCTGAATCAAATTAATATCCATTATTATGCAAGTTACAAAAAAGGTTGTTTCAGGAAACATGGTTTATGAGGGCAAATAAAAGCTCTATAAACCATGTTTTTTTGTTTAGAAGTTTTAAAGTGTATTTTCATACATAAAACCATGGAAACTCACTCAAACTAAAAGATATATATGTGATAGCATAGAGGAGTGTATCTGATGATTACAATAGGTGTTATCGGCCATGGTCAAGATCAAGAAACAATCATACAATTAATTGATCAGTTATATCGTAACTTTACAGACCCAATACTAAAGAAACAACTAAAAATAACTGATGTAACAGAAGAAAAGATATTTTCACACTCTGTGTTAAAAACAATCGATGTTTTACTGTATACTTCTGGGGAATATATTCATTTACCTAGTTCTAGAGGTAAAGCTTTTCCTATCTCGAATTTTCAAGGAATTCTTGTTGTAAATATGGATGATCCCAATGTTTTTACTTTTTTGCAAAATTATCAGTCTACTGTAGTTACTTATGGGATTAATCCGAGAGCTAGTGTTACTGCTTCTAGCATTCAGCAGGATCGAAAGGGAGAAATTCTAATACAATGCTGTATTCAACGAAAATTATTGACAGGAAAAGGTGTGATAATTGAACCCCAAGAATTTCCCATTGTTGTACGAGGACTTAAGAAAGAAAATGTGCATACGATATTGGGAGCTGTGACAACAACGTTGTTGATGAGCAACGACAATAATTTTTATGAAAAGATTCCATTCTCACCCATAGAAATGAATCCTTCCACATTTCATTCGAAAACAATTCTAAATGAATGAAAAGATGAATATGAATAATACTAGCAAAAATACAAAACCCATGAATAGGAAAGGGAGAGATGGAAAACAATGAATGAACAAGTTATAAAAAATAATCAAGTTACGATTATAGGGAAAGTTAATTCAGGTTTTGATTTTAGCCATGAAGTATATGGAGAAGGGTTTTATTCTTTTTATGTAGAAGTCCCTCGATTAAGTGAAACAGTTGATATTTTACCAGTTACTATTTCGGAGAGATTATTAAATGGATCAACCCTTGCAGAAGGAACATTAGTAGAAATCCAAGGTCAATTTCGTTCGTATAACCGTCATGATGGAGAAAAAAACAGGTTAGTGTTAACAATCTTTGCTAGAGAGCTTTTTGTCTTAACAGACGGGATTATATATAAAAATCCAAATCAAATTCTTTTAAGCGGATTTATTTGCAAGAAACCCAATTATCGAACAACTCCTTTTGGAAGAGAAATTGCAGATATTTTATTAGCTGTTAATCGACCTTATAGTAAATCCGATTATATTCCCTGTATTGCTTGGGGAAGAAACGCAAGGTATGCACAAACATTAGAAGTAGGAGAATCATTAAAAGTATGGGGACGAATTCAAAGTCGTCAATATGAAAAGAAACTAGAAGATGGAACGAGTATCATAAGAATGGCTTACGAAATTTCCGTATCTAAAATGGAAAAATAAAATGGATCCAAATAAAAATATTTTTTAAAATTAGGCAAGACATAATACCACATCTTTTCTTCTTTTAATGAGTTTTAGTTTTAATAAGTCATATAAAAAAGAAGAAAAAGTGTGGTATTTTATATGATAAAAATTGACATTAAAAGAAAATAGTAATATAATAGAACTGAACAAAATTTTACAAAAAAGGCACTTTCCTTTCCAATGTTTTCTTGTTATAATAACATTGAGAAAGATTGTAAATTTACATAAGTGAAAGGTGATCGGGATGGAAAAGTGGCAGAAAATAACCATTGGTATTGCAAGTGTTTTCCTGATTTTAGGAATTAGCGGTTTGACGATTTTTGAATTCTATATAAAGCCCAATTATATCGCACCAGCCATAAAGGCAGCAGAGGAGTTATTTGACTCGGAAGAAGATTTGACAGAGTTATTAAATGCAGTGGGAGAAGAATTAGCAAAACAAGGACAAGTTCAGGATACAACTAAATCTGAAACAAAGGAAAATAAACAAGAAGCTATGGAAGTAGAAGGTAAAAAAGATACAGAAGAAGATCGAAGAGAAATAAAAAAACAGAATGGAAAAGAAAGTACAAAGGTGGAGAACTCAAAAGAACAAAAGGTAGATCCTAAAAATAGTGGGAAAAAAGATCAAAATACTGACAAATTAGAAGATAAGGATAAAGAAGAAAAAACAATATCGGTGCCGATTAAAACCGTAAGTGGAAAAGACGTAAACGAATTACAAAAAAAGGTGGACTGGAATGATCGTATTGAAGGAGTTAAATTAGCATCAAAAGTAGATGTTGGTTATCTTCTTAATCTTTCCAAGGGTGGAATTACAGCAGAAGATAAGGTAAAAGCAAAAGAACATTTAAAAAGCAAATTAACAGAAGAAGAATATAACAGAGTTAAACAGCTTGTAGTTAAGTATAGCTCATTATTAAACTAATCTTAAATACCCATTGTTTTTTTTATATCATTGTTTTAGCATGAATGTATAATGTTGTTTTTTGACATATTTTGAATGCTAGAAAGGTCGATAATCATGATTGATATTCATAGTCATATTTTGTGGGGTCTGGATGATGGTGCTAAAAATGAAGAAATATCTACAGAAATGTTAGAAATTGCAAAAAAAGAAACAATAGAACATATCATTGTTACCCCACATTTTATTGTAGGTCATAATACATATGATCAGTCATTATTAGCTGCTCGTATGCAAGAAGTGCAACAAAAGATCGATCAGAATGGATGGTCTATCCAATTACATATGGGGCAAGAGTTATTTTTAGATCCAGATCTTGAGGAACTTTGGGAAAAAGGAGCTTATGCATCTCTTGCTAATTCCAATTATTTATTAATTGAATTTCCTATGTCACAAATACCATCATATACGAAAGATGTATTATATCGATTGCAGCTAAAAGGGTTAATTCCTATTATTGCTCATCCTGAAAGGTATCGAGAAATTCAAAAAGATCCCAATCAATTATATGAATTTTTGGAGCGAGGTTGTTTTGCCCAAATCAATACTAGTAGTATGACAGGGATTTTCGGAGAAAAAGTGGCTCAAACAGCAAAAATTTTATGGGAACATAATATGGTTCATTTTGTTGGAAGTGATGCCCATACGAATACAAAGCGTGCACCGCGATTTTTACAATCCTATGAATTAGCGACACAATGGGTGGGTAGTGAAAAGACACAACAAGTATTTGAAAAAAATGGGAAATATATCTTGCAAAATCAATTGCTTCCTTTTTCTTCGCCTAAAAACTATCAACCTAAGAAAAAAAGCTTTTTTCATATTACATTACAAAAGCTCTTAAATGCATAAGGATGTGCATGCTTAAGACATTAGAAATGAGGTAAAAAAATGGATCCAGAAGCACAAGAAATTGATTTAAGGGAAATGTTTTATATCCTAATAAAAAGATGGTGGGTTTTATTGCTTACTACAGGAATTGCTGTAGCGGTAGCCGCCGTTGTTTCTTTTTTAGTATTAGAACCTATTTATACATCCAAGACCACTCTTTTTGTAGGAAGAGAACAAAGTAAACAAGAAGGAATTGAATATGGAGATATACAATTGAACCAACAGCTAGTGAAAGATTATCGAGAATTAGCTAAGCGAAGGCTCGTTACCAATGAAGTCATTGAAAGATTGGAATTATCCATGGATTCAGGAGAACTTGCAAAAAAAATAGGAGTCAATATGGTTCAAGATACTCGTATTTTTGAAATTGCAGTAAGCGATAATGATCCTGTGGTGGCCATGGAAATTGCCAATGAATTAGCTAATGTTTTTATTGAAAAAGCGGTGGAAATCATGAAAGTAGAAAATATTGTGATCATTGATGAGGCCATTGTTCCTAAAGTACCTGTTAAACCCAATAAAAAATTAAATGTTGCCATTGCAGGTATCTTAGGGATTATGTTAGGCATTGGTGTCATTTTCTTAATAGAGTTTTTAGATAACACCATCAAAACTCCAGCAGATGTAGAAAAATATCTTGAATTCAACGTAATCGGAGCCATTCCTTTGATGGAGTCAGAGAAAGGAGAAGAGACGGTATGAATCCTAATTTAATTACCTATTTACAACCTAAATCTCCTATTTCGGAAGCTTATCGGATGATTCGAACCAATCTTCATTATTCTAGCTATGACAAAGAACTAAAAACCATTTTAGTTACCAGTGCTGGACCTGGAGAAGGAAAATCGGTAACCATGGGGAATATTGCTATCGCCATTGCCCAAACGGGTAAAAAAGTATTATTGATTGATGGAGATCTTAGGAAACCCAAAGTTCATCGATATTTTGATCTCGCCAATGTACAAGGAGTAACCAATGTAATTGTGGGAGAAGCCCATGCAGAAGATGTAATACAACAACCGAAAGACATGGAGAATCTTTATGTATTAACCAGTGGGCCAGTTCCACCAAATCCTTCAGAATTATTAGGTTCTCAGAAGATGAAAGATTTCATTACAAGTTTAAAAGAACAGTTTGATATGATTTTAATTGATGCTCCTCCTGTAGGTAGTGTAACAGATGCAGCTGTACTTTCCACTTATATTGATGGTGTAATTTTAGTCATTGCATCAGGACAAACCACTATTGAAGCTGCAAAACGAGCACGAGATGTACTGCAACAAGTGAAAGCCAATGTACTAGGTGTGGTTTTAAATAAAATTAAGAAAAATAATACGGGCAGTTATTACTATTACTATTATTCCAGTTATGAAGCTTACTATGGAGAAGAGGATACAACAGCTAAAAAGAGAAGAAGAAAAAAGAAGAAAAAAACACCTGATCATGGTGTTCATATATAAATAAAAAAATCTAAAAATGGTAATTAGTTGTATGTCACTATACAAAGTGATATAATTACATATACTATCTTTATTTGTTGCAATGGATATTCCATTGTAATAAATAAAAAATGGTGTTTTTACAACTAAAAAATAAATAAAAAGAGAGGAGAATTTTATGAAACAAAAGACGAAAAATATTATTTCGTGGGTGCTGTCACTGGTAATGTTTCTGTCTGTCTTTACAATCCCTACAGTGGCAGCAGAAATACCAGACAACGCTGATGGAGCAATTGATCAGTTAGTAGAGTTATTAAGTAGCAATTACAAATATTTCACAGACAGTGATAAAGAGGCTATTAGAGAAGTAAGAACTACGATGGCTGGTATTAAAGAAAATGATGGCACTTGGACTGCAATAAAAGATAATCTTTATACAGCCGAGGTTAAAGCAATAGAAGGATTGAACGAAGAGGCTGTTAAAGATTTTCTTGCTGATTTAGGAAGTTTATACTATTCCGAAGATCAAGAGAAATTAAAGAAGAGAGCTATAGAATTTAAAGAACAACATAAATCAACTTATAAAGCATTATTTCCTGATGTAACACTGGATGATGTTATTTCCTTATTAAAAGAAATAAAAGCCAATCCACTAAACTATGTTCAATACCCTGTTCCAGAAGGTTTTGCTATGCCAACCAATTTGGAAGAATTAGAAACATTGTTACAAAGCGTAGACAAAATGAAATTATTAGTGGAACGTCCCATTAAGGATAATGCAATTAAAACAGCGTTATTAAACCTTGGCTGGAATGAGGCGGTGTTAACAAAGGCATATACAAACATAGCATCTCAAGTAGATCCTAATGGAAAGGCGCGTATTGCATCAGGAAAAGCAACATTACGTGCCGTACTTGATTCCAAAGCAAAACTAGTAGGAGCATCTACTACTATTAAAGAAAATGAAACAGTAAATTATGAATTAAAGTTAGATACAGGCATTACTATTGATAATGCTGAAATTACTAAGAATATTAATAAATATGGTATTATTTCTGTTGGTTCTAGTAATGAGAACATCGTTGCTGTAAAAGATGGAGACAAAGTAAAAGTTACAGCAAAATCCAAGGGAACTGCTGATCTTTTATTCTATATTACAGGAGATACTCCAGAGGAAGCCATTAAAAAAGTAACCATTACGGTTGAATCTGCTTCTGGATCTACAGATACT
>JAAYNZ010000180.1 GCA_012520595.1 Candidatus Epulonipiscium sp.
AAGTCTAACAAAATAAAATAAGAGGTGTAAATAATGAAAATTGCTTTAATTAATGAAAATAGTCAAGCTGCAAAAAATGAATTAATTTACAACACACTTAAAAGTGTTGTAGAACCGAAAGGACATGAAGTATTTAACTACGGTATGTATAGTGCTGATGATGAAAACCAATTAACGTATGTACAAGCAGGATTATTAACCGCTATTTTAATTAATTCAAAAGCAGCAGATTTTGTTGTAACAGGATGTGGTACAGGTTCAGGTGCTATGCTTGCTAGCAATTCTTTCCCTAATGTACTTTGTGGTCTTATTATTGATCCATCAGATGCATATATGTTTGCTCAAATCAATGATGGAAATGCCATTGCAATGCCTTATGCAAAAGGATTTGGATGGGGTGCTGAGTTAAACTTACAATATGTTTTCGAAAAGTTATTTGAAGGGGAAAGTGGACAAGGATATCCTAGAGAACGTGCCATTCCGGAACAACGTAATAAGAAGATTTTAGATGAAGTTAAAAAAATTACTCATGTTGATATGTTAACCATCCTTAAAAACATTGATCAAGATTTCTTAAAAGAAACCATTAGTGGTCCAAAGTTCCAAGAATATTTCTTTGCTAATTGTCAAGACGAAGAAATTGCAAATTATTTAAAAACGGTTTTAAGTAAGTAAAGAAATGGTATGTTGATCATTTCTCTGTTGACTTGTTATAAGATATAAGCTATAATTTTGCTATATTTAGTGATTGTAAAATAAAGATTTGTATAATCTTACATTTTAATGTATACGAAATAAAGGCTGCGATAAGAATGAGTAGCAACCAGGATGCCAAACAGAAAGTAACCGGTTGATGAGAGGTACATGGATACTGATTGTGAATACATCTTTGAGCTTCGTACCCAACGGTTTTGCCTAGTAGGCTGCGACGGATACCTGCACCCGTTATTGTGCTAAAGTATCTCATTTTATGATGATGTACTTGATAAGGTAAGCAATGTGAATTGCTTATAAACGAAGGTGGTAACACGAGATGAACTCTCGTCCTTTTGGAAACGAAGGGACGGGATTTTTTTATTGTGTAGCTTTATTTTCTTATGAACTTTGTAAGTGTTAAAATATGATTTAAAGGAGATGTTCAATATGTTAACACCAAAAGAACAGATGCGTATTATTTGTAAAGGAGTTCATACTCTTGTAAACGAAGAAGAATTATTTGCAAAACTAGAAAAATCCTATCAACAAAATAAACCCCTAACCATTAAATTAGGTCTTGATCCATCTGCACCGGATATTCATCTAGGACATGCCGTTGTATTGCGTAAAATCAAACAAATGCAAGACTTAGGACATCGAGCAGTTATTGTTATTGGGGATTTTACAGGAAAAATAGGAGACCCTACTGGAAAATCCAAAGGTAGAGTTGCTTTGACAGATGAACAAGTAAAAGAAAATGCAAAAACATACTGTCAACAAATTTTCAAAGTACTTGATACAGAAAAAACAGAAGTACGTTTTAATAGTGAATGGCTTTCAAAACTTACTTTTGAAGATGTAATTAAGCTTGCTGCAACTACTACAGTTGCTAGAATTCTAGAACGTGATGATTTTCAAAAGAGATATCAAAATCAAGTTCCCATTGGTATTCATGAATTTTTCTATCCGTTAATGCAAGCCTATGACTCCGTTGAACTAAAAGCAGATATTGAGTTAGGCGGAACAGATCAGACTTTTAATATTTTAATGGGTAGAACCTTGCAAAAAACATTAGAACAGGAACAGCAAGTTGCCATCTTTATGCCTATTCTTGAAGGTTTAGATGGTGTTGAGAAGATGAGTAAGAGCCTTGGCAACTACATCGGTGTCAGTGAACCTGCAGAAGTAATGTTTAAAAAGGTTATGGAGGTTCCAGATGAGTTAATCATTAAATATTTTGAACTTACTACCGATGAACATCCCGATGAAATAGACAAAATAAAAGCGCAATTAAATGAAGGTGTCAATCCTAGAGATATTAAATATCGCTTAGCTAAAATTATAACTTCTCTGTATCATACATCAGAAGAAGTGGAAAAAGCCATGGAGTATTATGATACGGCCTTTAGTAAAAAAGCCATTCCAGATGATATACCTGAGTTTTTGATGGACGCGGAGATGGAAAAAGTGAATGATATTGTCCCAGGACTGATTGAAATGAATTTCGTAAAAAGCAAAAGTGAATTTATACGGTTGATAAAACAAGGCGGGGTTCAGCTAAATGGAGAAAAATTAGTACAGGATGATATGGATAAAAACCTGATGAATAATGATGTTATGAAAATTGGCAAAAAACGTTTTGTGAAATTTACAAGATAGAGGGAAATCCAAATAAAATGATATCTATATCTAAATTCTTAAAAACCATGTAGTTAAGCTGTTGCTCTACATGGTTTTTATATGGCATATTCTACTGTAGAATATGCCATATGTACTTATATAGTGATCAGAAAACAATTTGTTAGAAAAAAGAATTATTTTTGTAACATCCTTAGTGTATACTATAGACAGAAGGAGGACGATAATATGAAAAAATTAATTACAGTTTTGCTAAGTATACTGATATTGGTAGGATGTACTTCTACTCCCACGGCCACAATGACGGAGGAAGAAATGGAAGCTCGTATTGACCAAAAGATAGCTGAAAAATGGGATGCATTTATGAAAGAAAAAGACGAAGAAAAAAAGGATGAAGTGAATAAAGAGAGTAAAGAAGAAGAGGGAACACAAATTGCTGATGTTTTGTACTATATTCATAAATTAAAAGATAAAGATTTTACTTCTACTTATGGAGGAGAAAATGAGAAAGTTTGGTATACAGCAGCAGAGGAATTGGGAAATATAGGAAAGGAATCCATTCCTTTCCTGATTAAAAATTTAGAGACAAAGAATGATTATGAAAGAGCACTAACTCTTTATGCTTTATTATTAGCTTCTCAATCAGATGATGTAAAAGTTTTTACAAAAGGAGAATATATTGAAGTAAATTTAGATTTTGATGCATCCACTCATAAGGAATATGTAGACATTGCAAAGGCTTGGTGGGACAAGTATAAAAGCAATTGGGAATAAAAAGCTTATTTGAAAAAAGATAATAAACTCTTTGATTCTATTAGATAAAAAGATCATTTTAACAAAATACTGGCATTTGCCAGTATTTAATTTTTGCCTTATTTTCCTTTTATCTTTTTATATAATTCATAGATTGAATATTTAGATTAGAGTTATATTATTATAGAATTGTTTTTTAATGAACTTTTTTATTATAAAAACAGACTAAAAAGAGGAAACTGAGTATTATAATGTAGTAAGATATTTCTTAGATGATAGGCTTCTAACAGGAATATGGAGTAGGATCAATTGCTTTAAGTAATTGAAGTTGTTTTAGGAGGAAGAGGAGCAATGGATAAATACAAAATACTTATAGCCGAAGATGATGAGGATATTGTGGAGTTATTAAAACTCTATATCGAAAAAGAAAATTTAGAAGTGATTGCAGCTAGTGATGGGGAAACAGCTCTTAGCATTATTAAAAATCAGCATGTAGATTTAGTTGTCTTAGACATTATGTTGCCAAAAGCAAATGGATATGAGGTTACGAAGAGAATACGGGCTAATTATAATATTCCCATACTAATTGTATCTGCTAAAAATTTAGATAGTGATAAAATTTTAGGACTTGATTTGGGGGCAGATGATTATTTAACAAAACCTTTTAACCCATTAGAAGTAGTCGCTAGAATTAAATCCATGTTGAGAAGATGCTATAATTTAAATGATATTGAAGATAGTAAGCGAGAGAATAAAACGAAAATAATTACCTTAGGAGAGTTGGAAATGGATTTAGAGTTATTCATGGTAACTAAACATGGGAAACAAATTTTATTGACTCCTACGGAATATAAGATTTTGGCTCTATTTATGAAGTCACCAGGCAGAGTTTATACCAAAACCCAGATCTATGAAGTTATACATGGAGAATATTTTATGAATGATGAGAATGCATTAATGGTTCACATTTCTAGGTTAAGAGAAAAAATAGAAGATGACCCTAAAAATCCAAAGTATATCAAAACCATAAGGGGAGTTGGCTATAAAATTGAAAAAGAAGAAAAGATTATTTGTAAATAGTTTTTTTGGCCTTCTGATTAAAAATTATGTTTTTTTTACTTTAGTCAATGTTTTTATGTTCTTTGCCATCTTTTCGATCTATGCTTTGGTGATTGATCATGTTCTTAACTTACCACCAGAAACACTAAAAGTTCAAAAGGATTTATTAGAACAAGGGAGATATGATGAAATCGATGTGGATCGCATCGTTAAAGGAAATGGATGGATTGAAATCTTAGATCCTCACTATAATGTGATATACCGTAATGGTAATGTTCAAGAATATGTTGCTTCATATACACAAAAAGAGATGGAGTCGATTAGTGATTACTATGAAACATTTGATCGAGTAGAAAGTTATAAAATAAAAGAAAAGAATGGGCAAACATTAACTCTTTTATTAAAGAAAGGCAGTCCAAAAGAAGATCCTCAAAACCAATATGCTTCGGTAGAAATGTTAGATGAGGAATATAATGTTATTTATCGTTTTGGCAATGATCAAGAAGAAAAAAAACACTATACAAAAAGAGAGCTAGAATACATGACAGGTACTTATTTTCAAAGGTATCAAGTAAAGAAATATGATTTTCAGGATCAAGAAGGAAATAGTTATTTTTTGATTGCTAAAATTGATCATCAACATATTGAAGGCTTTCTTGGAGCCATTAGTAGAAATTCAAAATACATGGTGTATTTATTTTTATTTTTATATATTTTAAATGTAACTTTATTTATCATTTATTTAAATAGAAAGGTAAAAAAACCATTAGAAAAAATAAATAAGGCAATGACTGCTTTTGCAGAAGAGAAAAGTAATCAAAAAATTGAATTTGAAGGGCCACGAGAATTTATGCAGATCTGTGATAGTTTTAACGTAATGGTGACTAAATTGAAAAAAAGCGAAGAAGAAAGAAGACAGTTGGAAGAAGAAAAACAAAAGATGTTATCAGATATTTCTCATGATTTAAAAACACCATTTACAATTATTCAAGGTTATGCCAAGGCATTGGCTGATGGAGTGATAAAAGATGAGAAACAACAAAGAAAATACCTAAATACAATTTATCAAAAAAGCATGAATGTAACAGAACTTATTGATCTTTTTCAGGAATATAATAAACTAGAACATCCCGACTTTAAATTTCACTTTACGAGACAAAACATAAGTGAATTACTAAGGAACTATATAGCAGAAAGATATGATTATATTACAGAACAAGGTTTTGAAATAGAAGTAGATATATCAGAAAAAGAATTGTTATGTGACTTAGATAAAAATCAGATACAAAGAGTTTTCGAAAATATTATATCCAATAGCATTAAGCATAATTCTCCTGGAACAACAATTGAAATTACTTTGCAAGAAATGGATCATTTATATAAGATAACTATTTCGGATGATGGAGTTGGCATTCCTGAGGACATAGGGAGCAGAATTTTTGATGCTTTTGTGGTAGGTGATGAGTCAAGAAATCCTAAACAGGGGACAGGTCTTGGCCTTGCCATTGCAAAAAGAATTGTTGAAAAACATAATGGGAAGATACAACTAATATCCCAAAAAGAAGAAAGGTTTAAAACCAAGTTTGAAATTTGTATTCCAAAAGCTTGATAAAAAGCCTTTTATTATTTCAACTTTTATCCTTAAGAAACTGTAAGGTTTTTGTAGGTCTATCTTAAGAATAGAATGCTACAATGATCTCATCATAAAAGTGAAAAATAAGGAGGATTACAATGAAGATTTTAATTTTAACAGGTCACTTTGGGATGGGACATTATTCAGCTGCTATTTCATTAAAACAAGAAATAGAGGGACAACAAACTAAGGCTAATGTTAAAATCGTTGATATTATTGATTATATAACACCTAAATTACAATTCTTAATTTATTCTAGCTTTGATTTTTTAGTAAAGAAAGTAAGTAGGTTGTATAATCTTGTATATAGGAGTACGACAAATTCAGATTTTGATGCTATTACATTATTAATGAACCTATTTATAGGAAAAATACAAACACTGGTTGATGAAAATAACCCTGATATCATAATATCAACCTTACCTTTTTGTTCCAGAATCGTATCCGAATATAAAACTAAAATGAATCATCAGATACCTTTAGTGACTTGTATTACAGATATAAGCATTCATAATGAATGGATTAGTGATCAAACAGATTTATATCTAGTGCCTACCGATACAGTTAAAAAACATTTAATAAAAAATGGTATTGAACGTAAAAGTATAATCATAAGTGGTATACCTGTAAAAGAATCTTTTAAAAAACTTTCTATAAATAAAAATAGATGTGAAAAAGAAACAAAGAATTTATTGATTATGGGTGGCGGGCTTGGATTGATTCCATTTGATGATGATTTTTATAAAACTTTAAGTCAAGAGAATCATCTTAAAGTTACTGTTATTACAGGAAAAAATAAAAAAGCATATCATAAACTTTTTGGGAAATATGACAATATTCAAGTCGTAGGATATACAGATCAAGTCTATCAATACATGGAAGAGGCCGATCTGATTATATCAAAAGCAGGAGGAATTACGCTTTTTGAAACCATATACGCTCAACTTCCTCTTCTTGTTCCTTATCCTTTTTTAGAACAAGAAAAAAATAATGCTTATTTTATTGAGAAACAAGGTCTTGGACAAATTATATGGAATGACTCTGAGAATATTGCGCAAATTGCTTTGGATATGCTTCAAGATGAAAAGAAGCTTTCGGCTATCCAAAATAATATGAAACAAATGAGGGATACTTTAAATAGCAATGTGGTTTTGGATATTGTAAGTAGGTTTATTAAGGATAAGGTGGTGGCATAATGGAAAAATTAATATTATTTATTGTCATTACTTATCTTTTTTATTGTATTGTTCCTACCTTTTATCATAAATGGCTCCCCACCAAAGCGATTAAATATTTAGCAAATAAAAATGATATTGCTTTAACTTTTGATGATGGGATTGATAGTATTTATACCAATCAGCTATTAGATTTATTATATCAATATCATATTAAGGCCACTTTTTTTATCGTTGCAAAAACCATTGATGAAAATGGTGAAATTATAAAAAGAATGATTAAGGAAGGACATACCGTAGGCTTACACTCTTTAGAGCATAAAAATGCCCTATTCCATGGATATTTTTACACGAAAAAAGATTTTGAAATGTCAATGTCTATTATGAAAAAACATGGTTTGCATATAAGGTATTTTCGCCCACCATGGGGTCATGTTAATTTGTTTACTCTAAAATATATAAAAAAATATAACTTAGATTTTATTCTTTGGAATGTCATGGTTGGGGATTGGAAAAAGTCGTCTACCACGAAAGATATAACCGAAAGATTAATAAAAAAAGCACGGAAAGGATCAATTATTTGCCTACATGACGGACGAGGAAGGGATAAAGCACCAAAAAGGACAATTGAAGCCTTAGAATCAGCCATTCCTTGTTTACAAAGCAGGGGATTTAATTTTGTAACTTTGGAGGAGATCAATGGATAAAAATTCGGATGTAACAAACAACGAAAAACAGGATAAAAAGAAGCATTTCATTTATATTATTATTCTTTTTATTCTTATGGGAATTACATTCTTTATTTTATTAAAAGATCAAGATCTATATAACTTATTTCGAACAATAGGCAAGCTTAATGTAATAATGGTTGCTTGTGGTTTAGTATCAGCTTTTTTATTTATTTGTTCTGAAGCTCTTAATTTTAAAATCATGTTAACGTTAGTAGGAGAAAAATCATCTTTTTTACAAACATTAAAATATTCTTTTGTAGGATTTTATTTTAGCTCTATTACACCCTCTGCTTCCGGTGGGCAGCCTATGCAGATATATTATATGAAAAAGGATAATATAAATCTTTCCCATTCTTCCTTGACAATTTTAGTTACGATTGCTATTTATCAAATTAGCATGGTTTGTTATGCCTTGTTCGCTTTTTTAATGAATATTTCATTAGTAATAGAAAAAATAAAATCCATATATGGATTTATTATTTTTGGGTTTGCTATTAATATAATACTTGTAAGTTCCATTTTAGTAGCTATTTTCTCAGAGAAAGTCGTATTTGAAATAGTTAAAAGAGTAATCGCATTATTATATAAAGTTAAGATTATTAAAGATATACAAAAAACACAAGAAAATATAGAGAAGCAGATCGTTGAATATAAGCAGGGAGCAAAGCTTATACGAAAAAACATAAAAGTCATCATAAAGATTTTTATAATAACATTTTTTCAATTGACAGCGATGTATAGTGTTCCTTTTTTTGTTTACAAAGCATTTGGATTAAATGGTTTTTCTTTTTGGCAAGTTATAGGTTTACAATCCATACTAAATATTGCAGTATCTTCACTGCCTTTACCAGGCTCAGTAGGAGCAGCAGAAGGTACTTTTATAGTATTATTTAAAACATTTTTCCCAGCCAATATGTTAACAGCTGCCATGTTAGTCAGCAGAGGAATTAGCTACTATATATTGTTAATTATTAGTTATCTCGTTCTTATTGTTATTCATTTTATACCCCAAAAGTTTAAAACTGTTTAAGAAAGTTGAGATGAATTATAAAATTACTTACCATATTTATTTTAAAAAAGGAAGAGATGTAGACACAATTAGTGGTACAAGATAAAATAGAAGGAGAATAGAAAAAATATTTTGGAATAAAGGGGAAGAGATTATGAATCAAAGTGCAAAAAGAATCCATAGACGTGAAATTTTTAAAGGTAAAATTTTTACTGTGGCAGAAGATACCATCCAATTTCCTGATGGTAAACAGGCAAAATGGGATGTATTATTACACAGTGGTGCAACAGCTGTAGTGCCCATTGACGATCATGGGAAGATCATACTCGTAGAACAATATAGATGTGTAGAAGATGGTAATATATTAGAAATTCCTGCAGGTAAAGTAGAGAAGGGAGAAGAGCCTTCCACATGTGCTGTTCGAGAATTGGAGGAAGAGACAGGTTATCGAGCCAAAAAACTAATATATATTTGTTCTATTTATAGTGCAGTAGGCTTTAGTGATGAAGTGATTCAGATTTATGCTGCTCTTGGTCTTGAAGAAGGTATGCAAAAGTTAGATGAAAATGAGTATGTAACTGTAAAAAAATATACCATAAAAGAAATTATAGATATGATTTTTAGTGGGAAAATCAAAGATAGTAAAACCATTGCAGCCATTTTTACTGTTAAGGAAATGATTGAAAGTGGTAAAATAAAGATTCATACTAAATAACATAAAAAACTTCTTTATAGAGAAAATAATATAAAGAAGTTTTTTTTATAAGGAGGAATCTGGTCTTATGATAAATAGTATTCTTGAAAAGAGAATGGTTAATGATGGTCTTCATCGTATAGAATTACAAATCTCAGCGAATGAATATAAAAAAATTTATGACGATTATAATGATGAAATAGCCTATGAAATTTTAAATAACCACTTACAAAATAGAGGTGATGATGGAAGACCAACAAATGTTCAAATTCGACATGAAAAGAATAACAATAGGATAAAGATTTTTGCTGACCTTCATTATTTAGGCAATGATCATACAACGTATAGAAGATAGGAAGATTTAGATACATTCTAGATTCAAATATTGTAAGTACCTACTTTGCATTTGAGCCATATAGGTACTTACAATAGATATATAAATGTTAATAGTCATTACATACTATTTTCATAAAAAGATTAAAAAGTACTTGAATTTAAAATAGGTTAGCAGTATCATGAATGTAACGGATTACATTCATATACAAGGAGGATTTAAAATGAAAATGTATCATCTTGTTATTGTAGGTTTTGGTGGAATGGGAAATGAACATCATGAACGAATCAAAGAGGTAGACGGGCTTACAGTTTTAGGGGTTTATGATATAAAGGAAGAAAGAGGGGAGTATGCAAAGCAGAAAGGTTTAAAAGTATATGAAAGCTTAGATTGTGTTTTAGCTGATTCTAAAGTTGATATTATTTTAATAGCGACACCAAATGACAGCCATAAAGAAATTGCTATCAAAGCTTTAAAAGCGGGCAAAAATGTAATTTGTGAAAAACCGGTTACGTTAAACAGTGTTGAGTTGGTGGAAATTATTTCCGTTGCAAACCAATATCATAAATTATTTGTTGTTCATCAAAATAGACGTTGGGATGAAGATTTTCTTACTATTAAAAAAATATATGAAGAGAATTTGCTAGGAGAGATTTTTACCATTGAATCACGGGTACATGGTTCACGAGGAATTCCAGGTGATTGGCGACAAAAAAAAGAACATGGTGGAGGAATGCTTTTAGATTGGGGAGTACATATTTTAGACCAAATTGTTTTAATGGTAAAAGAAAAAATTAAAAAAGTGTATTGCCAACTTACTCATGTAACAAACGATGAAGTGGATGATGGTTTTAAACTTATACTTACTTTTGAGAGTGGAAAAACAGCTTTATTGGAAGTGGGGACTAGTAATTTTATCAGTCTTCCACGATGGTATCTATTAGGAAACAATGGATCAGCTATTATTGAGGATTGGAGTTTAAATGGCAAGATCCTTCGAGTAAAAGGCAGTGAGGAAAAAGATATTGTACCTGTAAGAACAGCTGCAGGACTTACTAAGACCATGGCACCACGTCGTAAGGATACTATTTTTGAAGAAAAGCTTCCTAAACAAACAGCTGATGTAACTGATTTTTATCGAAATGTAATAAATACTTTATCTGGTCAAGAACAAATTCAAGTTCGGAATGAACAAGTCTTACGAGTGATGAGATTGATTGATACTGCTTTTCAATCAGCCCAATTACAGCAAGTGTTGGATTTTGAATAAAAGAATAACAAAGTGAAGTGGTGATAAGTAATAGAGAGAACTTGAATACACTGAAGAATATGATATAATAAATTATCTAAAATAAGCACTGCATCTTTATAGAAAGAGCGGTAGCAAGGAGGTAATTTTTATGAATCAATTAAGTAAGACAAAAAAAATGGTGCTTATAGCTGTATTTGCAGCTATAGAGGTATTGCTTGCATGCACCCCATTGGGTTTTATACCAGTAGGCGTGACAAGAGCCACTACAGTGCACATTCCTGTTATTTTAGGAGGTATTATGCTTGGACCTGTAGCAGGAGCCATTTTAGGTGGAGTTTTTGGAATCACTTCAGTAATGATTAATACTTTTAGTCCAACCATTACTTCCTTTGTATTTTCACCATTTTATTCAGTAGGAGCATTTGGTGGCAATATTTACAGCTTAATTGTTGCCATTGTACCTAGGGTTCTTATAGGGGTGACTGCATCTTTTACATTTAGCATTCTAACAAAAGTAGATAAAACCAAGATTGTTGCTTATTTAAGTGCGGGTATTGTAGGATCCATGACCAATACGATTTTGGTAATGGGCGGTATTTATATTTTTTTTGGACAAAGTTATGCTGCTTCCAAAGAAATTGCTTATGAATCTTTATTTCGTTTTATTATGGGGGTGGTCGGTGTTAATGGTGTGCCAGAAGCAATTGTGGCAGCCATTATTACAGCAACGATTGGTAAAACCCTTGGCTCTACCCTTATGAGAAATTTGAATAAGGAATAATCTTTTAGATGGGAGAATGCAAATGAAGAAACATATTGTTATAGGAGTCAGTGGTGGAATTGCAGCTTATAAGGCTTTGGATATCGTAAGTGGACTTCGTAAAAGGGATATAGGGATTAATGTAATTCTAACAAAAAACGCATGTGAATTTGTAACGCCTTTATCTTTTCAAACTCTCTCCAATAATTATGTAGTCACAGATACATTTCAAGAACCTAAGGCTTGGGAAGTAGAACATATTTCATTAGCAAAAAAAGCTTCACTTATTTTAATTGCACCTGCTACAGCTAATGTCATTGGAAAGGTAGCCAATGGTATTGCTGATGATATGCTTACAACTACAATTATGGCAGCAAGATGCCCCATTGTTTTTGCCCCAGCCATGAATACAAATATGTACAACAATCCGATTGTACAGGAGAATATTCAGTTTTTACGAAGCAAAGGATATTATTTTATAGAACCAGAAAGCGGCTGGCTAGCTTGTGGTGATTTAGGAAAAGGAAAATTACCGAAACCAGAAGTGATTATAGAGGAAGTATTAAAACATATGAATCAGAATCAGGATTTAGAGGGGAAAAATATTTTAGTTACAGCAGGTCCGACAGTGGAAGCTATCGATCCTATGCGTTATATTACCAATCATTCTTCGGGAAAAATGGGCTATGCAATTGCTCAACAGGCAGCTGTAAGAGGGGCTTCCGTAAAGTTAATTTCGGGGCCAACCCATTTACAATGCCCTCCTTATGTTGAGAAAATCGGTATACAAAGTGCTGTAGATATGCAACAAGCAGTAAATGCAAATTTTCAATGGGCCGATATTATTATTAAAGCAGCAGCAGTGGCTGATTATAGACCAATAGAAGAAAGTAAACATAAAATCAAAAAGGCAAATCAAGATATAACCCTTACCTTGACTCGAAATCCTGATATTTTACAAGAACTTGGGCGTAAAAAAGCCAATAAGATATTGGTAGGTTTTGCCGCAGAGACCAAAGATCTTATAAGTTATGCAAAAGAAAAAATAATGAAAAAAAATTTGGATTTTATAGTAGCCAATAATATAAATGAAAAAGGAGCAGGGTTTAAAGAGGATACCAACGTTGTTTCGATAATTGATAAAGAAGGTAATATCAATCATTATCCTATGATGAGCAAAGTGGAATTAGCAAATATTATTTTAGATAAAATAAAAGATAGATCAGCTATAATGAATTCGTTTAGATAATGTATGTAAAGCGAAGGGAAAGCATAAAAGCAGTGGTAACACTTATAAAGTGAATGTTACTACTGCTTTTTATGTATATTTTTCGGAAGTTTATATAGAAATTATACCAATCCCAAAAGCCTTGCTCCTTGGGCAACAATAAAACATATTACAATTCCAGTAATAGTAGGTACTAAGAAAGAAATCCAGGTCCATTTCCAACTTTGTGTTTCTTTTCGAATGGTCCAAAGGGTTGTTCCACAAGGCCAATGATTTAGGGAGAATAACATGACACAAACAGCTGTTAACCAAGTCCAACCATTCTCAATAAATAGCTGTTTCATTTCACTTAAACTATTTAGTTCTAACATAGCTCCTTCAGACATATAGCTCATAATTAAGATAGGGATTACAATTTCATTTGCTGGCAGGCCGAGTATAAATGCCATTAGAATATAGCCATCCAATCCTAGTAGCCGACTAAAAGGATCTAAAAATTGAGCACAATGGGTTAGTAGACTTACATTATTAATGTTAATATTAGCCATAAACCAGATAACAAATCCAGCAGGGGCTGCAACTGCAATGGCTCGGCCTAGAACAAATAAAGTACGATCAAAGATAGAACGAACAATAATTTTTCCTACTTGAGGTTTGCGATAAGGAGGTAATTCTAAAGCAAAGGAAGAAGGTAGGCCCTTTAATATTGTTTTGGATAATAATTTAGAAATAAAGAGAGTAATAAGAACGCTTAATACAATAGCTAAAAGAACAAATAAAGTAGCCAACAAGGAATGGAAAGAACTAGGACTGCTAGTAATAAAAAGAATAGCCATTGCAATTAACAAAGGGAATCTTCCATTGCAGGGTACAAAATTATTCGTAATGGTGGCAATCAATCGTTCTCTGGGTGAATCAATGATTCTACATGCAATTACACCTGCAGCATTACAACCAAATCCCATACACATTGTTAATGCTTGTTTTCCATGTGCACAAGCTTTTTTAAAGAAATGATCTAAATTAAATGCGATTCGAGGCAAGTAACCTAAGTCTTCTAATAGCGTAAATAAAGGAAAGAAAATAGCCATTGGTGGCAACATAACGGAAATAACCCATGCTACTGTACGAAACATGCCGAATATAAAAACATCACACATCCATTGAGGAGCATGGATTCGATTTAAAAGGAAGAGTAGCTGTTCTTCGATCCAGAATAAACCTTTGGCTAATATTTCTGAAGGAACATTAGCCCCTTGGATTGTAAGCCAAAAAACAATACCTAGGAGCATGAGCATAATAGGAAGACCAAAAAGCCTAGAAGTTAATATTTTATCCAAATTACGATCAAACTGATGATAATTTTTCTTTTCAAAAGAAACGACTTCTTTACTTACTTCCTCTGCCATCTTAACAATAGTAGAAATACTAGGATCCATTTCATTGGTAAAATCAATATGATTATTTGGAAGATTAGAATTTATTTTTAAAGGATTTGGAGCGATTTCACCACTAGCCACTTTTTCAATAACATCTTTTAACTCTTCTAATCCTTTTCCGTTTCTTGCAGCTGTTCCTACGACAGGAACCCCTAAAATAGTCGACAACTTTTTTAGATCAATATGGATTTTTTTTCTTTTAGCTTCATCCATAAGATTTACACAAAGGATTACTTTATTTGTAATTTCCATGATTTGAAAAACCAAAATTAGATTTCTTTCCAAGCAGGTAGCATCTGTTACAATTATGGTAGCATTTGGAATCCTGGATTGAATAAAATCCCTGGCGATTTCTTCTTCTGCTGAATTAGCTAATAAGGAATAGGTGCCAGGTAAATCTACTAAGGTATATCTTTTTCCCTTATGAGCAAATGTACCGCGAGCATTGGCAACAGTTTTACCAGGCCAGTTTCCCGTATGCTGTTTAAGGCCTGTAAAGCTGTTAAATACTGTACTCTTACCTGTATTCGGGTTGCCTGCTAAGGCGATTACCATATCACTTATAGATGAATTCATTTCATTCATTGAAATCCTCCTTATACATTGATTCTACAAGGATTTTAGATGCTTCCTGGGAACGTAATGCAATAACAGTACCTCGGATCTCGTAGGCTGTAGGATCACCAGCTGGACTTTTTCGTAATGATTCCACAGTTGTATCATACACGAGTCCTAGATCTAGCATTCTCCTGCGTATATTTCCTTCTAGAGCAAGTTCTTTAACTTTTCCAAAGGAGCCTACAGGTAATTGGTCCAATGGAATCCACTTTTTAGTCATAAAATAACCTCCTTTTTACTCATTTTTCATTTTCTGATTCATACGTTAGTCATGGGAAACTTTATTTTCCGTGACTAATAATTAAGGTATGAAAAAATACTTGTACTTGTGACAGAAGTTGGAACAATAAAAAAGTGAATAAAAAGGAGATGAGTAAGTTGAAAAAAGAAAGAGAATTTTATACAGTTCGGGGATACCAGATACTACATGCAGAAGAGAGATTATTAACTTCAAGTATGGAAGATTATTTGGAAATGATTTACCGTATTTGCATGAAAAAAGAATATGTAAGAATCAATCAATTGGCTGAAAAATTAAATGTTCGCCCATCATCAGCAACTAAAGTAGTTCAAAAATTAAAAGAATTAGGTTTAGTTCATTATCAACCGTATGGAGTTATACAATTGACAGAAGAAGGCATATCTATAGGAGCTTTTCTTTTAAGAAGGCATAAAATCATTGAAAAATTTTTAAAAAATCTAGGTATTGAAAATACTTTATTAAAAGATACAGAAATGATAGAACATGATGTAAGTTTAGCTACTTTAGAAAACATGCATATTATGAATGAGTTTTTATACCATAATTCAGATGTAAAAGAAAGATATGAATTTTTTAAAGGAAAGTTTCAAATGGATAAAAATAGTTGTTAAGATGATTTATTTGCTATAAAATAAAAGAGAATATGTAATCTTGTGAATTTTAGATTATAAGTGTATATATCTATAGAAGGGAGAAAGGAGGATGAATATGCATTTAATTTCTACAATAGAAAAATATATTCCATATAATGAGCAAGAGAAAAAGGATAAAGAAATGCTTTTATACTGCATTCATGAGTTTGACGATGTTCTAACGAGAAAGAATCTGATCGTTCATATAACAAGTTCAGCCTTTATCATAAATGAAACAAGGGATAAAACGCTAATGGTACATCATAATATATACAATTCATGGTCTTGGACAGGTGGGCATGCAGATGGAGAAAAAAATTTATTAGCAGTAGCTATTCGAGAAGCAAAAGAAGAAACAGGGGTTAAAAATATAGAGCCTATGACAACAGCCATATTTTCTTTAGATGTATTGCCTGTTATAGGACATGTAAAAAAGGGAGAATATGTATCAGCTCATTTACATCTATCCGTTGCTTATTTGGTTAAAGGGGATGAAAATGAACTGATTATTAGTAAGATAGATGAAAATAGTGATGTCAAATGGATTCCACTAGATAAGGTGAAAGAATATACAAATGAACCTCATATGTGGAAGGTATATAAAAAAATAATATCTAAAATTGAAGCAATCAATTGAAATCCTTTGTTTACAACCATATACTGTGTTATACTTAAAAAAAGTTTATGCTAAAGGGTGGTGCCGATGAATGGATATGGGATTTGATGTGATGTTTACAATTGTACCAATAATAATATTCTTTGGTTTTATCTTTATTTTTGGCTCTATCATTTATAATGCAATAAGTGTGGCAAAAGATAAAACAAAACCTATTATACCAGTAAAAGCGAAGCTAGTGGCTAAACGTACTCATGTAAGGGGAGACCACTCCCATACTCAGTATTATGCTACCTTTGAATTAGAAAATGGAGAAAGAATAGAATTTCTTATTCCAGATCACAAAGTAGGTTATTTAACAGAAGGGGATATTGGCATTTTACATTTTCAAGGAAATTTATTCGTAGAGTTTAAAAGAACAGAAAAAAATGAAGATTGACAAAAAAATACCTATAGAATAGAATAATATAAAGATGGTTCATCCAATAAAAGAGAATTCTTTCATTGGATGTTCATTATAACCTATTTCCTAACAAAAAAGAGTTTTATGAACTCTGATTTGAAAGGTGACGGATATATATTTATGACATGCTGAGCATGGCATTTATTTATGGTTCTCACCTTTTTAAAAAGGTGTTTTTTTATTTTAATTTGAAGATGGGAGGTTGCAAAATGAAGAAAATTGGGGCCATAAGCGCTATTTTAGAAGAGCCACAATGGGTACAAGAAGAGTTTAATAAGGTTGTTTCATCGTTTAAAGGGATGATCAAAGGTCGGCTAGGTATTCCTTTTCCAGAAGAAAACATGGCAATCGTTTCTCTTGTAGTAATTGGAGATTTAAATGAAATCAATAGTTTAACAGGAAAGCTAGGGAACATTCCCCATGTGTATGTAAAAACAGCTATTTCTAAAAAAGAAATCGAAGAGGAGTGATACCATGTTTATCAATGAAAAGTATATTATCGATTTGCTTAAAAGTGTTAAAAAAACAACAAACAGTGAGATTCATCATATATTGGACAAAGCAGCAGCATGTAAAGGTCTGACCCACAAAGAAGTAGCAGCTTTATTAATGACAGATAATAAGGAACATTTAGAAAGAATTTTTCAAATTGCAGGGGATATTAAGCAGCAGATTTATGGAAATAGAATTGTGATGTTTGCTCCTTTATACGTTAGTGATTATTGTGTTAATCGTTGTAGATATTGTGGCTATAATCATGATAATGAATTTCCAAGACGTCGTTTGACAATGGATGAAATCAGGGAAGAAGTAAGAATTTTAGAAAAAATGGGACATAAACGTCTTGCCTTAGAAGCAGGGGAAGATCCTGTTCATTGTAGCATTGATTACATTACCGATTGTATAAAAACCATCTATGCCATGAAACTTGATCATGGTGAAATTCGAAGAGTGAATGTAAATATTGCAGCTACAACAGTGGAAAATTATAAAAAATTAAAAGACGTAGGTATAGGAACCTATATTTTATTTCAAGAGACCTATCATAAACCAACGTATGAAGAAATGCATATCGCTGGGCCTAAAAAAAGTTATGAATATCATTTAACAGCTTTTGATAGGGCTATGGAAGCAGGAATAGATGATGTAGGAGCAGGTGTTCTATTTGGACTAGGAGATCCTTATTTTGAGGTTTTAGGGCTTATGTTGCACAATGAGCACTTAGAAGAAAAATATGGTGTTGGTTTCCACACCATTTCAGTTCCACGAATATGTGGAGCAGAGGGAGCTGATTTATCCATGTATAAACATATTGTGGATGATGAGACCTTTAAAAAATTAGTTGCTATTATTCGCTTAGCAGTTCCTTTTACAGGCATGATTGTATCGACAAGAGAAAGTGTAGAAATGCGTAAAAAATTAATAAAAATAGGTATTTCACAAGTGAGTGCTGGTTCAACAGTGGAAGTGGGAGGTTATACAGCTCGCGAACACAACAATTCACAGTTTCAGGTAACGGATAATAGAAGTGCAGCGAGTATCATTGATTGGCTTGTAGATGAAGAGGTAATTCCAAGTTTTTGTACGGCTTGTTATAGAAAAGGAAGAACTGGGGATCGATTTATGTCTCTTGCCAAATCTGGAAATATTAAAAATGTTTGTCATCCCAATGCACTAATGACCTTGTGTGAATATATGTTAGATTATGGAGATGAAGAATTTCAAAATAAAGTAGAAAAAGTCATTCAAAGAGAAATTCCTAAAATTCAAAATGAACAAGTTCGGCAATTAGTTATCGATAATATAGCAAGACTAAAAGCTGGGGAAAGAGATTTATTTATATAGGAGGGATCTAAGTGCAAAAAACACCCATGGCTTTAAGAAAGCATGTTTCTATTTTTGGCAAGGTAAATGCAGGAAAGTCTTCGCTCTTTAATGCCATTATAGGACAAAAAGCAGCCATTGTATCTGAAAAACCGGGGACTACAACAGATCCTGTTACCAAGGCTATGGAATTGGTTCCTTTTGGTCCGATTGTTCTGGTTGATACTGCTGGGTTTGGGGATCTAAGTGAAGTGGGGAAGGAAAGAATGGAAAAAACCCAAGGAATCTTAAATCGGACAGATATAGCTCTTTATGTTATTGATAGTAATTCCTTTGATCCTATTCAATATAAGGATACGATCGTACTGTTTAAAGAAAGATCCATTCCCTATATTGTGGTTTTTACCAAGATGGATTTGCTATCAAAGGCACAAAAAAATTGGTTGCAGGAAACATATCCAGATGCTGTCTTTACAGATCATCGAAATGATGCAGGAATTTCACAGATTAAGGAAAAAATTGGACAAGAATTAGAAAAAATAAAGGGAGAAGAGGATAGTTTAATAGGGAATGTAGTAGCACAAAATAGCTTAGTGATTCTTGTAGTTCCTATTGATTCTGGGGCACCAAAAGGACGCTTGATATTGCCTCAAGTTCAGCTTATACGAGATTGTTTAGACCATGGGATTCGATGTCTTGTTACTAGGGAAGATGAACTTTCCCAAACCTTAAAAGAAATAGAGAAAGTGGATTTAGTTGTAACGGATTCCCAGCTATTTAAGTTAGTTAGTGAAGTAGTTCCAGAAGCAATCCCACTGACTTCTTTTTCTATGCTACTAGCAAGACAAAAAGGAGATATCCATCAATTTATTGATGGAGCAAAAATGGTTGATCAGCTTAAAGATCATGACAGGATATTAATGGCGGAGGGGTGTACTCATAACGCCACTCATGAAGATATAGGCAAAGTAAAGATTCCAACAGTAATGAAAAAATATACAGGTAAACAACTTCATTTTGATTTTTATACAGGCTATGATTTCCCTCATAACATAGATGAATACCAAATGGTTGTTCATTGTGGAGGTTGTATGTTAAATAAAAAAGCAGTGATTCATCGACTATCCATTTGCCAAGATAAAAATATTCCCATGACAAATTACGGTGTGTTATTGGCTTATTTAAATGGCATATTACCAAGATGTAGTGATATTTTTACCAAAAGGTAGGGGGATTGAGATGATTCCAAAAGGATATGATATAAAAAGTTTAACGCAAAATGAACTCAAAGCTTTAATAGAAGAAAATAGCCATGTCATTGATGAAAAATTGTTGGAAGCAGCTCGTTCTACGAGAGAACAATCTTATGGGAAAAAAGTTTTTTTTAGAGGTTTGATTGAATTTAGTAACTATTGTAAAAATGATTGTTATTATTGCGGGATTCGGAAAAGCAATCGAAATGTTCGTCGATATCGACTGACAAAAAAAGAAATCATTGATTGTTGTATTACTGGGTATCAATTAGGTTTTCGAACCTTTGTATTACAAAGTGGAGAAGATTTGTATTATACAGATGATTTTATGATAGATTTAATTGGCGATATTAAAAATAGATTTCCAGATTCTGCTATTACGCTTTCTATGGGGGAAAAGAGTTATGAAAGCTATAAAAAGTACTTTCAAGCAGGGGCCGATCGTTATTTATTAAGACATGAAACAGCAACAAAAGACCATTACCATCAGCTACATCCTAAAAATATGAATCTTTTCACTCGGGAAAAAGCTCTTTATAATTTAAAGGATATAGGATTTCAAGTAGGAGCAGGATTTATGGTGAATTCCCCTTACCAAACAATCGATCACTTGGTTAATGATTTACTATTTTTAAAAAAATTAAACCCTCATATGGTGGGTATAGGACCTTTTATACCTCATCATGATACAATTTTTGCAAATGAAAAAAGTGGAACGGTAGATATGACAGTACTAATGATTGCATTGGTTCGTCTATTGTTGCCTAAAGCATTGATTCCTGCTACAACGGCATTAGGTACCATCGATCCTTATGGAAGGGAGAGAGGGCTTCAAGCAGGAGCTAATGTGGTGATGCCTAATCTGTCACCTACATCAATTCGAGAGGATTACTCACTTTATGATAACAAAATTTGTACAGGCGATGAAGCTGCTGAATGCAAAGAATGTATTTCGGAACGGATTAGAAAGGCTGGTTTTGAGCCTGATTTTTCAAGAGGAGATTATGGAGGGTATTGCATAGCTAATGTATATCCGTGAAAATTTGAGAAATGAGGAAAAGTAAAATGAAAATTAAGATATTAGACAATGAGTTTTCAGTATGCAAATTAGAAAACGTAGATGAAATCAATTTTAATGGCGACTTTTTGTTTATCGGGAAAACGGATGAGGAGATATCAATAGTATGTCAGACGAAGAATCTACCTAAAAATTATTTGGAATGTGAAAATGGATGGCAAGCTTTTAGAGTAGAAGGAATCTTAGATTTTTCCTTGGTTGGGATTTTAGCACAAATATCATCCATCCTTGCAAAGCATGAAATTAGTATATTTGCAATATCAACATTTAATACAGATTACATTTTAGTGAAAAAAGATAAATTTTCAAAAGCAGTACATGCACTAAAAGGAGCAGGTTTTGAAGTAAGTCATTGAGTATCACTTTTACTAACAGAAAGATACTGCCTATGGAATATAGAAATGATTCCGATTTAGTATATAGTTTATATCAAGATTATTTTAAATAATTTGAAAATAAAAACACTGGAATGAAAATGATAGCATAGATAAACAAGTCGAAATCTAATAGATTGATTACAGTTATAAAGGTAAGTAATTTATTTACTTATCTTTTTTATTGTAATTGTAACAGAAAAACATAATATGCAAAGTTAACTTGACACAATATGTAAAGTATGCTATTCTAAAAATGTAAAGTTTACTAAGCAAGATAGATAGGAGTGTGATGTATTGAAAACTAGAATAAGAGAATTACGAAAAAAGAATAAACTATCCCAAGAAGAATTAGCATTAGCTGTAGGAACTACTAGGCAGACAATTTCATCTATAGAGGTTGGAAAATATACTGCATCTCTAGTACTTGCATATAAGATCGCACATTATTTTGGATTAACAATTGAAGAAGTATTTGACTTTTCAGAATTGGAGGAATTTTAAGATGAGAGAGTATAAGAAAATATTATTAGCAAGAATTTATGTGATGACTTTCTTTGGGCTTGCTATTCTAGTTGGTTATATACTAAAAATGAATGGAATGCTTGGCAGGGAAGATATGAATATATTTAGTGAGTTTCATCAAGGGTTTCAACTCGGTCTTACTGTATTGGTTGAAATTATATTTATATATTTGATAATTCAATATATTAGAGCCTTAAAAAATCCAGAAGAGCTAAAAAGGTTGTATTATGCAGAAAATGACGAGCGAATGGGAATGATTAGAGAAAAATCAGGTGGATATATTATGTTTATATGTGCCATTGCAATATTGATTGCAGCTATTATAGCAGGATATTTTAACGAAACTGTATTTTGGACTTTAGTAGGATGTAGTTTGTTCTTGTTTGTTACAAGAAAAGCATTACTTCTATACTATTCTCAAAAATTATAAGGAGGTAAGGATGTGAAAACAAAAATGAGAAAAGAGTTGAG
>JAAYNZ010000181.1 GCA_012520595.1 Candidatus Epulonipiscium sp.
AGAAGAAGATTCCAAAATAGAAGAATAAAATCTTGACAAATGACAGTCAAAGTGATAGAATTCATCAGTGTGTATTTTATTATCGTCATAAAAATGAACCTAAAGGGGGATTTATGATGCATCGTTTACACACCCAACCCAAAGTGGTAGGGGTTAAACAGACTCTAAGGGCTATTCAAAAAGAGATGGTAGACGTTGTTTATATTGCAGAAGACGCCCAATCTCATGTGACCCAAAAAGTAATAGAGTCTGCAAAAGAAAGACAAATTCCTATGGTCATGGTTGATACCATGAAAAAATTAGGAGAATTTTGTCAAGTAGAAGTTCAAACTGCAACCGCAGCGATCGTAAAGAAAGAAAAGGAGGTGTAAGGAATGCCAACCTTTAATCAATTGGTGAGAAAAGGAAGAAAAACAATTGAAAAAACATCTGGCGCACCCGCATTACAAAAAGGATTTGACTCTTTAAAAAAGAGAAGTACGGATGTGTCTTCTCCTCAAAAAAGAGGGGTATGTACAGCTGTAAAAACAGCAACACCTAAAAAACCTAACTCTGCTCTTCGGAAAATAGCGAGGGTTCGTTTGACAAATGGTATTGAAGTAACAGCGTACATTCCTGGAGAAGGTCACAACTTACAAGAGCATAGTGTGGTACTGATTCGTGGAGGTAGGGTAAAAGACCTTCCTGGTACTCGTTATCATATTGTAAGAGGTGCTTTGGATACAGCTGGTGTAGCCAATCGTCAACAAAGCCGTTCTAAATATGGTGCTAAAAAACCAAAAGCAGCAAAATAATAATAGTATAAATGATTGTGCCAGGTACCGCCTCGTTATATAAAAGTATCACCTGTAGGTTGCAGGATTTTTTATAGATACGTATATCACGGTATAAATTGCAATAACTAGGGGAATCCTTACTATGGTTTCCCTAGTTGATTGTAGTTGAAAGTAGTACTTGTGCACGAACGTACAGCTATTGTACGAGTACCGTTGAATTAATGAAAGATTGATTAAGGAGGGAAGCAACGTGCCACGAAAAGGACATGTTCAAAGAAGAGAAGTACTGCCCGATCCCATATATAAAAGTAAAGTAGTGACAAAATTAATTAACAACGTAATGTTAGATGGTAAAAAAGGAACTGCACAAAAAATTGTATATGGTGCATTTGAAAATGTAGCAGAAAAAACTGGCAAAGATGCTTTAGAAGTTTTTGAAGAAGCAATGAATAACATCATGCCTGTTTTGGAAGTAAAAGCAAGACGTGTGGGTGGAGCTACGTACCAAGTTCCTGTTGAAGTACGACCTGATCGAAGACAGGCGCTAGGATTACGTTGGCTTGTGTTATACGCTAGAAAACGTGGAGAAAAAACCATGATTGATCGTCTTGCAAACGAAATTATAGATGCATCTAACAATACAGGTGCAGCTGTGAAGAAAAAAGAAGAAACTCATAAAATGGCAGAAGCAAACAAAGCATTTGCTCATTATCGATGGTAATCACAATCAAATAAGACCAGATCGTATACAAGAGGAGGAGTTATTTTGGCCAGAGAATTCCCATTGGAAAAGACAAGGAATATTGGGATCATGGCTCATATCGATGCAGGAAAAACGACCTTATCTGAAAGAATTTTATTCTATACAGGTCGAACTCATAAGTTAGGTGAAACTCACGAAGGTTCTGCACAAATGGACTGGATGGAACAAGAACAAGAAAGAGGAATCACCATTACTTCTGCAGCAACAACATGTCACTGGCAAGATCATAGAGTTAATATTATTGACACGCCAGGGCACGTGGACTTTACCGTAGAAGTAGAGAGATCACTCCGGGTACTTGATAGTGCTGTTGGGGTATTCTGTGCTAAAGGTGGAGTGGAGCCCCAATCAGAAACTGTATGGCGACAAGCTGATAAATATCATGTTCCTAGAATTGCATTTGTAAATAAAATGGACATTATGGGTGCAGATTTCTTTAATGTTGTCGATATGATCCGTGAACGATTAGGAAAAAATCCTGTACCAATTCAATTACCCATTGGTGCAGAAGAAAATTTTATAGGACTTATCGATTTAATGAAGATGAAGGCCTATATCTATAAAGACGACTTAGGACAAGATATGGAAGAAACAGATATTCCAGCAGATATGGCAGAGCAAGCAGAAGAATATCGATTGCAAATGATAGAAGCTATTGCCGAAACTGATGAAGAATTAATGATGAAATATTTAGAAGGGGAAGAATTAACAGAGCAAGAATTAAAAGCAGCCCTTCGACAAGCAGTGCTAAAGGTAGAGATTATTCCTGTACTTTGTGGTTCAGCATACCGAAATAAAGGAGTACAAAAATTACTCGATGCAGTCATTGATTATATGCCAGCACCTACAGATGTTGCTGATATTGCAGGTGTAGTGCCTAATACGGAAGAAGAAATAACAAGACCTTCTTCTGATGATGCACCTTTTGCTGCTTTAGCATTTAAGATCATGGCGGATCCTTTCGTTGGAAAATTAGCTTTCTTTCGAGTTTATTCCGGTAGTGTAAACTCTGGTTCTTATGTATTAAACTCGACTAAAGGCAAAAAAGAAAGAATCGGACGAATTCTTCAAATGCATGCTAATACAAGACAAGAAATCGACAAAGTATATGCAGGAGATATTGCAGCAGCTGTTGGATTAAAGGTTACAACAACGGGAGATACCTTATGTGACGAAAATCATCCAGTTATTTTAGAGTCAATGGTATTCCCTGAACCTGTTATTTCTGTAGCGATTGAACCTAAAACCAAAGCTGGGCAAGAAAAAATGGGTATTGCTTTAGCAAAACTAGCAGAAGAAGATCCAACCTTTAAAACATTTACAAACCCAGATACAGGGCAAACCATTATCGAAGGAATGGGTGAGCTACATCTAGAAGTTATCGTTGACCGTCTGCTTCGAGAATTTAAAGTAGAAGCCAATGTAGGTAAGCCTCAAGTTGCTTATAAAGAAACCATTCGTAAGGAAGCCGATGTAGAAGGTAAATTTATTCGTCAATCTGGTGGACGTGGACAATATGGACACTGTAAAGTTAAATTTTCGCCTATGGATGCCAATGCAGAAGAAATCTATGAATTTGAAAATAAGGTTGTTGGAGGGGCTATTCCTAAAGAATATATCCCTGCTATTGACAATGGTATTCAAGAAGCAATGCAAAGTGGTATGTTAGGTGGATATCCTGTATTAGGTGTTCGAGCTACTTTATATGATGGTTCTTATCATGAAGTTGACTCTTCAGAAATGGCTTTTAAGATCGCTGGATCCATGGCCTTTAAAGAAGCTATGAGAAAAGGAGACGCAGTTCTTTTGGAACCACTTATGAAAGTTGACGTTACTGTTCCTGAAGAATACATGGGTGATGTTATTGGAGATATTAACTCCAGACGAGGACGTATCGAAGGAATGGAACATCGAAACAATGTTCAAGTTATTCATTCTTATGTACCTTTATCTGAAATGTTTGGGTATGCAACAGACCTTCGTTCTAAAACCCAAGGAAGAGGAACATATACGATGCAATTTGATCATTATGAAGAAGTACCAAAGAGTATTCAAGAGAAGGTTTTAGCAGGGAAAGCAGTGGAATAAAAAACAGTAAAACACTTGCCAACTTATGAAATATTCACTATAATGTAAGTTGAGTGAATACTATATGTTAAGACTTTTCTCATTCAAAACAAAAGGAGGAAGAATTCAATGTCAAAAGCTAAATTTGAGAGAAATAAGCCACACGTGAATATTGGAACAATAGGACACGTTGACCATGGTAAAACAACATTAACAGCTGCTATTACAGGAACATTAAACGTTAGATATGGCACAGGAAATGCAATGTCTTATGACAACATTGATAAAGCACCCGAAGAGAGAGAACGTGGAATCACAATTTCTACTTCTCACGTAGAATATGAAACACCTAATCGACACTA
>JAAYNZ010000182.1 GCA_012520595.1 Candidatus Epulonipiscium sp.
TCTGGTACTGTAATTCCTTTGGCTTTTACTTTTTCCAGTAGTTTTGTGGCTATTTCCATATTTTTAGTAAGAAAAGCTGCATCCACTTTAGCGATGGCTTTACCTTCTTCTGTGATGATCTTAGGGGGTATGGATTGTAATTGTTGGATCACTTCTGTAGCCACTTTACGAATTTCTTCTTGCTCTCCTTTACTTAGGGTACCTGTTGCTTTATTAAGGATCCCTAGCAAGGCCTCTGCTGCTTTTTGTACGTCTTCTTCTAATAACTTCTCTGCTTTTTTAAGTTCGTTTTGAATTTTTTCTTGAGTACTAGAAGAAGATCCATCTTCTGTATCCTCTTGAGAAGTATCCTTTGATTGTAAAATAGTAATATCTACAATTTGATCCTTACCCAAGATGTATTCCATATCTAACTCATCAGAAGCTATACTTGCTAACTTTGTTTCTTCCTTTAAAATAATCTGTGTCTTATCTGCCGCATCAGAAAAAGCTTGGAAAGTTATAATTACAATATCTCCATTTTGTTTGACAACAGAATCTTTTGTCTGGGTTCCTATCATTTGAATGGATCCTTTTTCATGTTTATAGTCAAAACCGGTACCTTCTTTATGAAATTCACCTGTTTTTTCAACACGGATAAATTCTATCTCGGCTGCATCATAATCAAGAAGTACATCAAAAGCATAGAGTCCCTGAGGCTTATTGGCTACATATTTTATAATAACTTGAAAAAATTCTCCTTGTTTTATAGTAGAAGGAGCTGATAAATGAAAAGTCCCTGGAGAAAATTCTTGTTGGATTCCCTCTTGGGCCTTCACTTGAAAGGGATGAAATAGACTGCAAAATAGCATTGCTATGAATATAAATGTTGCAATCTTTTTTCTCATCATATGCTTTTCCTCCTTTTCTCTTCTTAGTTAAAAGTATAATGATGGCCATTATGCCATCATTATACTTTCCTAAAGATTTCATCGATGATTGTGTTTTATTTTTTATTTAAAATCACAGCAATCACTTGTTCTACATCTTTTAGATCAATGACACCATCCTTATTTACATCAAATCTTCCATTGGTATCATTAACTTCTTTTCCAACTTTCTTCGCAACAGCTACTAAGTCAATCAAGTTCACCTTTCCATCTCGATTCACATCTTCTAGCGTAGGAGCCTTTTCTACAATCTGGATCTTATAAGCTCGGTCCATATAGATAGGATATTCTGCTTCTGTATCTCCTGAAGTAGGCTTGGCTACTTTTGAATTACCCTTTAAAGTAATGGTTGTTTCACCAAGATCCACAGCTTTAAAGGTAAAAAGAAGAATTTCTCCATTTTGGCTCACTACCTGATCTCCCGTTTGGGTGCCAATGGCACGAATGTTTCCTTCTTCCACAGTAGAATCAAGAACCACATCTGACTTATTAAATTCTCCTGCCTTAGAAATACTGATCAACTCGACCTTGGATGAATCATAATCGAGTACAGCATCAAAAGCATATAAGTCTTTGGATTCACTTGCAAAATAAGCAAGAGCTACTGTAAACTCTTTTTCTTCTTCTACATTAGAGGGGGCAGATAAGAGTAAAGTTCCAGGTGAAACTCCTTCTGGTATCTCCCCTTCATAGGTAAGTTTAAAATCATCATAGTAAGCACCAGAAGTTGTAAAATAATTGGACGCTCCTACAAAAAGTCGAGCATATTTGGCACCTTCAGGAGCTGTAACAACTGCCTTCACTGTTTTCCATTCTTTATAACCACTACGAACATGAATAATATTCACGCCATCTTTATCTCCACCTACTTGTTTGCCATCTTCACCATAATAACGTAAAAAGAAACTCGCACTGCCATCTTCTAAAAACATTTCAACAGAACCTGTGTATTCAATGCCTGCAACCACTGGAATAGGATCACTTTGAGCAAATATGGTTTCATTTTGGGATTGGTCTACCACTTTTAAACTATATTCACCGGTTTTACTACGTTCTTTGCTCACTTCAAAGGATACGTTAGATGTAATCTCTTCAAATAAGGAAGACCATCCAGGAATTTTTCCATCTATTACAGTTTTTTCTAACTCTGCATTGATAATAGGAACCTCAATTACACCTGGTTCTTCTGGTTCTGGCTCAATGATTTTTTCATAGGTAAGTTTAAAATCATCATAGTAAGCACCAGAAGTTGTAAAATACTTGGACGTTCCTGCAAAAAGCCGAGCATATCTGGCACCTTCTGGTGCCATAACGATGGCTTTGACTGTTTGCCATTCTTTATGACCGCTTCGAACATGAATAATATTCACACCGTCTTTGTCTCCACCTACTTGTTTGCCATCTTCACCATAATAACGTAAAAAGAAACTCGCACTGCCATCTTCTAAAAACATTTCAACAGAACCTGTATATTCAATGCCTGCAACCACTGGAATGAGATCACTTTGAGCAAAAACAGTTTCATCTTGGGATTGGTCTACCACTTTTAAACTATGTTCACCGGTTTTACTACGTTCTTTGCTCACTTCAAAGGATACATTAGATGTAATCTCTTCAAATAAGGAAGACCACCCAGAAATTTTTCCATCTACTACTGGTTCTTCAAAGCTTCCATTAGGAACGGGTATGGAAATTACATCTACCTCTGGTCCTGCAGGTGGCTCTTCTACGATTCCTCCTTCAATAACTGGAATCATTTGAAGAACGGTTCCTCCATTTTTGGTAAAGTAAATATTTTCATTGCCTTGGTTATCCTCTGCCAAACTCATAAAGTCCACTTCATCGCTTGTAAGTTTTTCATTAACCAAACTTACATGATCTAGTGTTTCAGGATCTACTACTGTAATGGTCCCTGCAATATCCGTATATAAGAGCCCATCTTTTCCTTGGATAATATGAACGGGTCTCCACATTCCTCTATTTTTAATGGTTGGATAGATATTCTTACGTTTGACCACTTCTAGGGTATTCGGATTCATAGCAAAAAGGATGCCATCAACGGCTCCCCAAAGGATGCCATCTTTATCAAACATCAATCCACTGATCATCGGTGGCTTGTCAAGTTCAGGAAAATCCAATTCAAATTCTTGTTCTTTCTTTTGCTCTGCTACATTCCATACAAAGATTTTGGCTTTTTCTGCTGTAGGCGTTGTATCCAATCCACCTCTTATGCTTGTAGATCCATAGATTTTTCCATCTTTATAAGCAATTCCTACAATACTTTGTCCTTCTATAATGTTACGATGAGTTTCTCTTTTTTCTGTTTGAGTATCATAGATGGTTAAAGTACCACCTAATTTCCCATAGTCTGGAATGGTTCCAATCAACAACTTATCTTCTGCAAATTGCATAATATAAGGACGGTCTTGCTCGTAGGTATCTTTTAAATTAAATAGGGTTGTAAGCTTTAGTGTTTCTGTATCCATTTTTTGAATAACTGCACCCGGATACATGCCAAAATATAAATCATTCCCCTTTCCTGCTACCAATCCTTCTGCTTGCCCATGATTATAAGAAGCAAATTGATTGGTTTTAGGATCGTATTGGGCTCCCTTGGGTCCCCCTGGATAGGTAGTCATATATAATTTTCCATCAGGTCCTTTCCCAAGATTGTGTAACGGTAATGGTGTTGCCAGCATAACACAAGGATTCGTCTTTACTTCTTTTGTTCCCAAATTAAAAATTCGAGTCTCTCCACCTCTAGTAAAGGTAACTAAAGAAGGGGTTTCTGAACCTTCAAAATCGACAAAACTAGCTCCTCTAAAACTAGATCCAAAGAGGATTCCTGTATTGGTTACTTCAAAAGTATTTAGATCTAACATTTGAATATGTCGCTCTAAAATTACATAGACTTTGTTATCTTGAACAGGTAATTGTTGAAAACTAAATACACCGTAATCATTCTCTGAATCATTATGAGGCTTGGCTAATTTTTTATCCAACCATTTTTGCTCTTTTAGGTCATAAAAAAGCAAAGCGTCTTCTGCACCACTGTCAAATTTAGCAAAAAGATAATCACCAATGACAGCCATGTCATAAACAAATTTAATATCTGCATTGGCTTTTCCAATGATATCTGGTGCATTGGCTGTAATATTTTCTTTTTCTTGCGTTTCAACATTGATTTTATATGCTTTTCCAACAACACCAAGACCTGCATATAGGTAACCATCATGATAAGCCAAGGCACGTACATATTCATTTTCACTGTCAACTTGCCCAAAATCAATAAACGTTTTCGTTTCTACATCATATTTAATAATTTTTCCTGTAGGATAAGTACCAACATACACATTTCCTTTTTCATCTACAGTACTACTCCAAAGTTGATCGCTGCCAGAGGGAGATCCTATTTTTTGTACTTGTTGAGTCTGAGGATTATAACTCCACAACTCTCCTGCATTTTTATCCGCAAGTCCTGCCATATAGACAGTCCCATCGGGAGCTAACGATTGACTCCAAACTTGTGTTACTTCTCCTAATTGGGCTGAATATAAAAGTTTATTTTCTTTTATATCAACTACGTTGAAGATGCCACCATCAGCCGTAGTATAACCTACATCTTTCCCATTTTCTTTCGCCATAATGGCTGTTTTTAAAGATACAGATGATGCGGCAACGCCTAGATTTTTTACTTCTTTAAACCCTCTGTTTTTTAATTTTGCCATTACTATTTCCTCTCCTTGGGCATAGGTATTGACTGGAAGAAGGGTGGAAAAAGTAAACACTAACATTAAAACCCTTGCAAAAAGACCTTTCATTTTTTTGCTCTTCATATAAAATCTCCTCTCTTTCTACTTGCTACTTGTCCGTTCTTCGGTTATAAAGAATAGTTCCTCCTTTCTTTATTTTCTCAAAACTAAAAACTCGACCCTATCATAGCATCCTCCTATGGAAAATGTAAATAAAAGGTTTTGGTTCTCTTCTTAATATTCTTCTTCGTTGTATGAAAAACTTTATAGTTTAGGCTCTTCCAGTATTGTAGCTAGTAGAAAAATGAAAGATAATAGAAAATTCAAAAATAGTCAAATCAATTCCTCTCATTTTTAGATTACAGAAATCTTAAAAAATTTTTATTTACACAAAAAAATACTAGGGAAAATAATAAAAAGTCATCGTTGCATTTCATCAACGATGACTTTTTATTATTTTCCCTGTATAATTCTTCGTATTTCTCTTTTGGGTCGCTCAATCATAATTTTAGGAACAACCTTTACATAATAATAATTTTCATCATCTTCAAATTGAACTTTCTCGGACCTCGAGTAATCAACTACTCGATAAAAGAACTGAGCCAGTACAACCAATAGTACAGAAACAATGGTTGATAAAAATAATCCTATAATGCTCATACGGATATTCATAACCAACATAGCTACCATAAAACCTGCGATGTTCATAATTCCCCCTACAGCAATAGCTACATACCAAGCATAATCAATTTCCATGCGACTAATGATATACACAGTAATAATAATAAGGGAAAAAATAATAACCGTTACAATAAAAAGTCCATTATGGGTAATGTCTCCTACGCCAGTAATATAAATCCGATGAAGTGTGTCTGGAATGTTTAAATAGTCTCCTCCAGATTGAATTTCCAGTAAATTAGGAATCTCAAAACTAAAGTACCAAATCAAGACCCCAATGGAAATGGGTATAATAGAATGAATTCCTACAAATATACCTGCGAAAAGAGGAACCACATAAGGAATTTTAAAATAAAAACACAAAGGAATGGCAAGTATCAATAAGCTTAACTTAGGGAAAAGACGTATATACATTAAATAAATAACCAATAACAACGAAACAATGAGTAAAGCTGCTTCTAGAGAGGCAAAAAACAATTGGGTTCCTATAATAAATAAAAGTAACAAAAACCACCACTGCGTAGGTATGATCACAGATAAAATCGATAGTATGAAGATAATTAAAGGATTACTGATTTCTTTAAAATAGTTTAAAAAATGATTAATGCGATAGAATATAAAAAAAGCAAGAAAAAACTTACTTATAGGCATTAAAATTCGCTCATGCCTTTTATAAAATACGATGATTAATTCCCGTAATTGATATATCTGCTCCATGATTTTCTTTTGGCTCCTCCTCTGCCTTCGATGAACTTTGATATTTTTCTAATTCTCCCAATACCTGAAAATATCTTTTCATTCGCCTTTGGGATTGATGGTATTTTCGAGTATAAACATAGGTAGAGACTAGAGTATATACCAACAAGTTTAAAATCAGGAAAATAGCTGCTTTTATAGCGAAGGACTTATAATCAATTTCTATAATAGAAACACTTTTTATAAATACTTGATCAAACAAGTACCATCCTATTAGAATAAGGCTACCAATGAATACTGTAATACGTGTCCACCAGTTGTTCACATATACATAGTCAGATTGATAATAATTATGGATCTTCTGATCGATTTTTCCTTCATACTTATCATAAGTGGCTAATCTAGTCATTAATCTAATTTTTTTTTCATCGATCAAAGCATCACATCCTTTTGCCATCTATTTATTATATTTTCTTAAAATACTAGGATTCCTTTTTCTAGATTTCTATAAATTCTTTCATTCAGGTAATAGACCGTCTTTTGAATAATTCCCACCTGCATTCCAAAGAATCCATTCTTCTAACCCGGCATCATAGACACCTTGTATTTGATCACGAATTTGTTTGCCACTATATACTTGGTAATTGGGCGCCCGTAAATAAGAAGCTGTAAATGCTTGAAGCCAAGGTCGAACAATGGCTTTGGATTCTCCTTCTGGAATCTCTTCTAGTTTTTGCTTCGAAGCAAGCATGGATTGGTGCAATACTTGATAAGGATACCAATCAGGGTGGCGATCTCGAATTCCAAAAGATCCAATATTATAATGTGAAGGATACACCATTGGACAGATATAGTCAAGGTGTCTAGACATTTCTGCGTAGTCTTGCCCTACGATATCTGCATCAATTTTACTAGTAATAATAGTACCAAATACGTCTGCTGATACAAAAATCCCTAAAGGCTTTAATTGTTCCATGGCATATTGAGTAAATTCATTAATAATTTGTGTTTTGCCTTTTTCTGCTGCCAAAGGTCCATAATCGACTTTATCAATTCCTTTTGCCGTAGCAAAACGGATGTAATCAAATTGAATCTCTTTGAATCCTACTCTTGCTGCATCTTTTGCAATTTCAATTACATAATCCCATACTTCTTTTTGATATGGGTTGACCCAGGCCGCCCCTTTCCCTCCTTTTTCTCGAAATATGGTTCCATCAGGATTCTTTAAAGCTAAATCAGGTCGTTTTTCTGGTAAATAAGGGTCTTTAAAAACTACAATTCGAGCAATAGGAAAAATGTTATTTTCTTTTAGTTCATCCAATACTCCATGAATATCCCTAATATAATTTGTAGTGGCTCCAATAGCTTGGGCTAAAGGTGCTTCTGTTTGGTATGTAATGTGCCCATCATCGCCTTTTACGTCAATCACCATAGCATTGAGTTCTGTTTCGTTGATAAGCTGAATGAGTTGAGACATGTACTTACGTTCTCCCGCTTTCCAGCCATTTACGTAGATTCCTTTTACTTTGACAGGCTCCATATACGCATCATAGCTAGTATTCGGCTGTTCCATATAATCTGATAATACAAATTGAAAGTCATGAGATTGTTGTTTCTCTTCTTGGGTTTCTTTTTGTGTATTTTTACTTTCCTTTTGTATTTCTTTACTTTCTTTTTTTATTCCGACAAAATATACGCCTGTTGCAATAACTCCTAGAATCAAGCATCCTATGATCCAATGAATCCTTGTCTTTTTATTTTTCTTCATCACATTATATCCACCTTTTTACTATGTTCAGTCCTTACTTATTGTCCTCTAAAAAATGAATGTACTTGAAATACATATTCTAAAATTATACCATATTTCATTATTTATTTCGACATATTCTATTCATTGTTACACTTGTTTTTTAGGCAAAAAATATATGATAGCAAATCTCTCTATTTGCTTGCTTCTTAAATTATGTACTTATACCTAGAGTATATCCAAAGTTATCCTGAATTCTTCCCTTTTCTCCTTTTTGAAAAAAAGTCTTATCGATAAAAAATCCCACAGGACCTGTGGGATTTTTTATGCTTATTCTCTTGGTTTCATTGTAGGAAATAAGAGCACATCTCGAATGGAATACGAATCGGTTAAAAGCATAACCAAACGATCAATACCGATTCCTAAACCTCCTGTAGGTGGCATACCATATTCTAAGGCAGTTATAAAATCTTCATCAATCATATTAGCTTCTTCATCTCCAGCTGCCCTTAATTCTTCTTGGTGTTCAAAACGTTTTCTTTGATCAATAGGATCATTTAATTCTGAAAAAGAATTAGCAAATTCTCGCCGTGTAATAAAGAGCTCAAAACGTTCTGTATAATCTAGATTATCTGCTTTTCTCTTTGCTAACGGTGAGATCTCTACAGGATGATCCATAATAAAAGTAGGTTGTACTAAATTTTCTTCTGCATAAGCTTCAAAGAATAGATTCAGAATATCTCCTTTTTTATGGTGGGCTTCATACTCGACTTCATGATCATCCGCCACTTTCCTAGCATCTTCTAATGTATGAATATTGTTAAAATCAACATGAGCATATTTTTTAACCGCATCTACCATAGTTAACTTCTCAAAGGGTTTTCCTAAGTCAATTTCTACGCCATCATAAGTAACCACTGTTGTTCCTAAAACTTCTTGGGCTGTATATCGTATCAAATCTTCCGTTAATTCCATCATGCCATAATAATCTGTATAGGCTTGGTATAACTCTAGCAAAGTAAACTCAGGATTATGTCGTACTGACATTCCCTCATTTCGAAATACTCGACCAATTTCATAAACTCGCTCAAAACCACCTACGATTAACCTTTTTAGGTGAAGTTCCAAAGCAATTCTCATGTACATATCTAAATCCAATGTATTATGATGGGTAATAAAAGGCCGTGCTGCTGCTCCCCCTGGAATGGTATGAAGAACCGGAGTTTCTACTTCTAAAAAAGATTGGTTATCTAAAAAGCGACGAATGGCCTGAATAATTTGGGTTCTTTTAATAAAAGTATCCTTTACTTCTGGGTTCACAATTAAATCCACATAACGTTGACGATAGCGTAAGTCTGTGTCTTTAAGACCATGATATTTTTCTGGTAAAATTTGAAGACTTTTTGATAGTAGGATGATTTCTTTTGCCTTTACAGAAATTTCTCCTTTTTGGGTTTTAAACACTTCTCCCTTGATGCCAATAATATCACCCAAGTCGTAATGCTTAAATTCTGTATAAGGCTCTTCCCCTACATCATTTTTTCGAACATAAATTTGAATTTGTCCATCTTGATCTTGAATGTGACAAAAAGATGCTTTTCCCATGACTCTCTTTGTCATCAGTCGTCCTGCTACAGACACACTTTGTCCTTCTAATTCTTCAAAATGCTCTAAAATATGTTTACTGTGATGAGTTAAATCATATTTTGTTAATTGAAAGGGATCTTTTTGATTTTGTTGTAATTCTGCTAACTTTTCCCTTCGTATTTGCAATAATTGATTTATTTCTTGTTCTTCTTGGCGAGAAGATGGTTGTGATTCTGACACCGAAATTCCTCCTTTTTCCTTCGTACTCCTAATTTACTGTCGACTAATTTCCACTACCTTAAACTGTATAACCCCTTCAGGCACTTGTATATCTACAACATCCCCTTCTTTTTTCCCTAACAAAGCAGCTCCCACTGGAGATTCATTGGATAACTTTCCTTCCATAGGATCTGCTTCTGTAGATCCTACTATAGCATACACTACTTCTTCATCAAATTCTAGATCATGTAATGTAACTTTGCATCCAATATTAATTGCATCCACATCTACTTCTTCTTCATCAATCACGGTTGCATTTCTAAGAATTTTTTCTAACTCTGCAATTCTAGATTCAATTTCTGCTTGTTCATCTTTTGCTGCATCATATTCTGCATTTTCAGAAAGGTCTCCCTGAGCCCTTGCTTCTTTTATTTTTTCCGCCACTTCTTTCCGCTTCACAATCTTTAATTCATCTAACTCTTCTTCCATTTTTTTTAATCCTTCATAGGTTAATACTACCTTTTTTTCTGCCATATTCAACTTCCTTTCTTTCTGTGTTTCTCTTTATTTTAAAATACAATTATCATTTACTTTTTATTCATGATCTATCTTTTAAAAATGCAAGTTGAAAAATTCAATTATTTTATAGGATCTTATCCTTCATTTATCTCATCCATATTTGTAGAATTATAACGTACCATCTAAAGGTTGTCAACATGTGTTTTTCGTTGCCATTCTCTCAATTGTTTATTACTAAGCCTTTTACCATACTGATAAAAGTCCTCAATTTCTAAATTTTTCTTTGATCCATAATCCAATAGCTTTATCAAATCCCTTGTAAAATATCCACGGATTACATACTTCCTAAAAAAAGAATCTTGACTATACCAAGCAAGTTCACATAATACAGATGATCGATTTTCTTCCTCTGTACGAAAAGAAAAATCATCAATAACTAAAAGATCAGACCGATTCAATAATATTTTTTTAGTATGTTCCTTGGATCCACTAAAATCAAAATAAACACTTCCTTTTTGACAAAAATAAAAACTGGTATCATCTTCTGAAAGGTTAATAATAATATCTCCGCTAATTTGTCTGGTATATGTTTTTTGTATAAAATTTACTCGTAATCCATTGTCCTCATAGATGGATTCTGCCCTTTGTAAAAATGCATGGATATCTTCTGTCATAATGGTTAAAAAATTAAAATGAGAATATAATAAATCCATTAAAAGATGGATTTTCTTATTATCATCTCCAACAACACTTACTTCTACTAACTCTAAAGGCTTTTTTATTAATTTGATTACTTTTAAAATAGCAGGTACAATAAAAAAAAGACAGATTTCTCTTCCTTGGGCAACAAGAAGATCCAATTCCTCATTTTTTTCCCATCCTGTGGGTAAAGCAATCATCTCAACCTCATATTGTTTTAACTTAATCAAGGCTTTTTTCATGATTTGATTTATTTCTTCTTGATGATAATTTTTCATTTCTTCTAATAAAAGAGGAAGCTGCACCTCATAACCAGCAGCTCCCAATATCTCTACTTCAGAAAATAATAAAGGTTGCTTTTTTCTAATATAATAATTTTTAAATCGACTTGGTACTTTCCGCATCCAAGAAAAAGGAAGAGGGATGTTCTCCTTACTAAGAGGAAAAACAAAGTACCCAAATTTCTTATTCATCTGCTACTCCTCCAATATGAATTTATATCAATATCATTGTATTGAGGAGTTCTTAAAAATATTCAAATATTCCATTAGAATTTTTTCCAATTCTTCATAGGAATGAACATGATTGATGCTTTGTCGAAGTTCTGCTGTATGCGAAAGGCCCTTGGTATACCAAGTCACATGTTTTCTCATTTCTCGAATCCCGATATAATCTCCTTTAAAGCGAATCAGATTTTTAGCATGTATAAGGGCTGTTGTGATTTTTTCCTCCACTGTAGGCATGGGAAGAAGCTCACCTGTTTGTAAGTAATGAAGAGTTCGCTCAAAAATCCAAGGGTTTCCTTGAGCGGCTCTACCGATCATAATGCCGTCACAACCCGTCTCTTCCATCATTTTTTCCCCATCTTCTGGTGTTTGAATATCTCCATTCCCAATAACAGGAATGGAGACAGCCTCTTTTACTTGCCGAATCACATCCCAGTCTGCTTTTCCACTATAAAATTGATCTCTCGTTCGTCCATGTATAGTAATAGCGCTTGCTCCACTATTTTCAACAATCTTCGCAATTTCTACTGCATTTATATGTTCTTGATCAAATCCTTTACGAATTTTTACTGTCAGGGGTTTGCGTATCTGTTTTGTAATGGTAGATACTATCTTTTCGACTAAAGGAGGGTCTAACATAAGAGCAGAACCTTCTTTGTTTTTGGTAATTTTAGGAGCTGGGCACCCCATATTAAGATCAATAAAATCAATAGGATACTCTTCAACCTTTTGAGCCATATGAGCTAAAATATTTGGATCTGAACCAAATAACTGAACACCTATGGGACGTTCCCTAGGATCTATTTCTAAAAGAAAATGGGTTTTCTCATTTTCATAGAGTAATCCTTTGGCACTAATCATCTCTGTATACAGTAGCCCACATCCCATTTCTTTGCATAATAGGCGGAAAGGGAGATCTGTAACACCGGCCATAGGGGCTAATGCTATAGGATTTTTAATTTCTACGGATCCTATCTTCATCTCCATCCTCCTATTTATTTTTCTCATATAGAATCCGCAGTCCTTCTAAGGTTAAATTTGGATTTACTTCTGTAAAAAGACCTGTCCCATCATCAAGAAGAGATGCTAAGCCCCCTGTAGCAATCACCTTCATATTGGGTTCCTTGGTTTCTTTTCGTATGGTTTCAATGATATAAGCCACTTCTCCAATAGCACCATAAACAAGTCCTGATTGAATGCTATCTACTGTATTCTTTGCAATGATATTTTTAGGCTTTTTTATGGCTACCCTTGGTAATTGTGCCGCTCGTTGATATAATGCATCCGCACAAATTCTAAGACCTGGTGATGTAACCCCTCCAATGTAAGCTCCTTCTTTAGAAAGAACATCATAAGTCGTTGCTGTACCAAAATCAATCACAATGGCAGGAGCTCCATATAATTCTACAGTAGCTACTGCATTGACCAATCGATCAGCTCCTAATTCTTTTGGGTTTTCCATAATAATATTAATTCCTGTTTTAATGCCTGGACCTACAATCATAGGATTAATATGAAGATAGTTTTTTATGGCGCCTACGAGAGCATGCATAAAATCTGGAACTACTGATGAAATAATCACATGTTCTAAGGAATGAATGTCGATTTTTCGTTGTCTAAAAAGTTGATAAATAAACATTCCCATTTCATCGGATGTTTGATTCAATGCCGTAGTCATACGCCAACTTGTAAGTAATTGATCCTTTTCATATACTCCTAACACTACATTCGTATTTCCTACATCGATTACTAATAACATACCTTTTTCCTCCTTTTTTAATCCACCTATCATGAAAAAATCAAATTCACTATTGATCACTCTATCATCGTTCATAAATACTTCACTTAAGCCTAACTTCCATTTTTGTCCTGCATGATTTCTTATATGGAAAAGCAGACACTTTGTGTCTGCTTTATTTTATCCCTTACTTAATAAAATATTTTATGCAATGCTTTTACAATAACAACAGAGAGAATCGATGCCACAATGATTTCCATCACTCCGTTGGTTCCTGCTACTGTAAACAATAAGGTTATTGCCTTGGTCCCAGTTAATTCTTTCACTCGTGAACCATAAATCAAAGCCAACATTCCTAGAACACCTACTGTATTGGTTAAACTTCCTAGGGCAGATCCAACAATAATACCCATAGTTTCTCGAAAAGACGCTTTGGGAAACAACTTTTGGCCAAGAACTGAACCATAGTATGCACTTAGTCCAATTAACACTCGGGGAAATACAGACACAAAGGGGTTAATAAACAAAGGATCTAGGACCCCTGTAGGACTGGTAAGGGCTCGAACTAAAGTGGCTAGTCCTACGGCTAAACCTACCCCCATTCCTGCTATAGGCCCCTCTAACAAAGCCATAATAATAGTGGGTACATGAAGAATCGTCGCACTTACAATCGGTGTCGGAATCAAACCTAAGGGAGTGGATGCTAAGATAATAGAAATACCTATCATTAGCCCCATCAGCACCAATTTCCTTGTTGATGCATTGTTTTTCTTTTCTTTCATTCTCATTCCTCCTATTCTCGTTCTATACTTAGATACAAGATATGATCTCTGAGATAAATAAAATTATACATAGTATGTGAGATCTATAGTCCAATGCACAAAGCTATTGGCTACAGGAATATTATACAAAAAAAAAACCATTATAGCAATGGTTTTTTATATTTTAAATCGTTCCATAAAAGCCGTCAATGTATCTACTGTTTTCTTGAGTTGTTCTGCTAAATGAGCTAGTTGTTCTGCTGCTGCTACTTGTTCCTGTCCTGAAGCAGTTACCTGTTGAGTAGAAGCTGCTGATTCTTCTGCAATGGTTGCAATACTCTCAATGGCTTCAATCGTATTTGCCTTAATTGCATCGACCCCTTCCATGGCCTGATTTACATTATTCACTTGAAGTGTAATTTCATTCATGGCTTTTACAATATCTTCAAAGGTATATTCTGTTTGTTGTACCGCTACTTCTTGTTGTTTATAAATAGCATCTCCCTGCTCAACAACAGCCCTAGTATCTAGGATTTCTTTTTGAATTCCTTGAATCATACCACTAATCATCTTCGTCGATGCTTTGGATTGGTCCGCTAATTTTCGAACTTGATCAGCAACAACAGTAAAACCTCGTCCTGCTTCTCCTGCTCTTGCGGCCTCAATGGCAGCGTTCAGAGAAAGCAAGTTGGTTTGATCACTAATAGCCTCGATTAATTTTACCACTTGTACAATTTCCTTAACCTGTTGTTCCAATACTTGAATATCATTTTGAATTTTTTCGGACATCCCTGTGGACTGCTGGGTTTTTGTATTTAATGTTTCAATGATTCCTACTGCATTATTACTAATCAATTTTGTTTGCTCAGTCACTTCTGTAATGACCTGTATGGTCTCAACCATTGTATTAATTTCTAAAGCCAATTGATTAATGGCATATGTAGTATTTTCTGCATCCTTAGCTTGATCCATAGCCCCACTTGCAATGGCTTCTACTGCAGTAGCTACTTGGCGGGAAGCAGAGGCTGTTTCCATGGCTACTTGGTCTACAACATTTACATGTTCAATCACCTGGCTTAATGCTTCTTGTGTTTCAAAGATAAGGGTTTTGATTTTATTAATCATAATATTAAAACTCTGAGAAAAACGACCCATTTCATTTTTCCCTTTAAAAGGAGCTTCTATGGTTAAGTCTCCTTTTTCTGCGTCCTGCATAAGCTTCATTAAAGATTTTACAGGTTTTGAAATACTCCAAGAAATAATCATGGCAATAAAAATGGCAATAATAAGACAAAGAATAGCCAACCCTAACATGGTACTTCCTACCTGTTGAATTTCTCCTAGCATGGATGATATGGGTATTTCAGTTACCATTTTCCATCCATTGATTAAATCCATATAACAAATCATTTTTTGATTCGCTAAAAAATTTCCTGTTCCTTCATCATCTTGATCATATAAACGCTCCACTCCATAGTCCCTGGTTAATTCTCCTCCAATTTGAGTTAAATCTGTGTGAGCCACAATCATTTGATCTGAATCCAATGCAAAAATATCAACACTTTCTCCTAAATCGATAGATTTAAAAGTACCTTGCAACCATTCTGGTGAAAGCACTAGAATAAAAATTCCTGCCGGTCGATTAATAGCTGAACCATGAATACTTCTAGCTAAATAGATCTGGTTATAATTTTCTTCTAAACCTGATAGCCATACTGCTCTTCCTTGGGCTTCTACTATTTTTTTATAAGCCTCACTTTCTTCAAAAATTCCCTGCTGAAAATAGGTATAAGACAAGTCTTTGGTACCATAATTTTTAAATTCTTCTGCACTTTTGTAGAAAACAGCCTGTTTTATGTTGGTGTCTAACAAAATATTTTCTTGAAAAAAACTATCTACTTTTTTTTGATCTTCCAACTTTTCATAAACACTTCCATACATAGAAGAATCTTTGGTTACAATTTTATTGATTTCCGTGTTTGTAATCAAAAGCATGCTTAGCTGTTCCATTTGTTCAATATTTTGTTCCAGGTAAAGTTTCATCTGATGAAGAAGTTGGGTGGAAAATTGAGTGGTTTGCTGTTCTACTGTTGTAAAAGCCCCTTGATAAGATACAATACCCACTGTCACAATAGGAACAATACTTAAAGCTAAAAAACTAATAATGAGTTTCATACGAATACTCATTCTTGTTTTTATGGTTTTTGCCTTTTTTCCTTTTAAGGCTTTATCTTTGGAAACAAAGGGATTTTTTAAAATCTTATGAAGAAATTCCTTGGGACTTTTCGGATTTTTCTGCTGTTTTTTAATGCCTTTATTTTTCCAAAAACCTTGCATTTTTTTTATGATCCTTTTCATGGTCTTCCTCCTTGCATTCTAAAATCTCTACGATGAAGGTTCATAATGATTACACTGTAAAATGAGAAATGGAAATATTCATTTTTTCTACAATCTCTGTCAACTGAACAGATAAGTTTTCTAATTGTTCTGCCGACGCCACCTGTTCTTCACTAGATGCAGTGACTTCCTGAGTAGATGCAGCTGATTCTTCAGCAACAGCAGCAATGTTTGTCATGGAATCCACGGACTCTACTTTGGCCTTTTCAACCCCCGCTATCAGTTGCTCTACTGCTTTAATTTGTTCCATAATTAACCCCATGGATTGTACTACTTGTTGGAAAACTTCATCTGTTTGCTGTACTGCTTTTTCTTGCTCTTCAAATACCTGATGAGTTTCTTGGACTGTATTTACAGTATACTGAGACTGTTCTTGAATCTTTTCAATGGTACGTGTAATCATTCCTGCTGAATCTTTGGATTGCGTTGCTAATTTTCTTACTTCTTCTGCCACAACAGCAAAACCTCTGCCTGCATCCCCTGCTCGTGCTGCTTCAATGGCTGCATTTAAAGCTAAAAGGCTCGTTTCCTCACTAATTTCTTCAATTACTTGTACTACTTGAATAATGCTTTGGGCTTTTGTATGAAGTTCTTCAATACTTTTCCTAATACGTTTTGACATGATCATGGATTCATCTGTTTTTTCATTTAAAAGAGCAATAATATTTTGGGCTTCATTTCCTGCCTCTTGTATATGATCCGTTACTTCTACCACAATGTGAATATGTTCTACTACATTGTTTATTTTTTGCGTTAATTGTTCTACCATTTGAGCCGTTTTTTCTGCATCTTTAGCCTGTTCCATTGCCCCTACGGCTACAGTTTCTACAGCGCCTGAAACTTGATGAGCCACTGACGTAGATTCATTCGCCATTTGGCTAATGATCTGTGTATCATCTTGTACTGATCTTGCAGCTATTTGGATTTGTTGAATCAACATTTGAATGTGATAAATCATTTGGTTAAAACTGGTGGATAATTTACCTACTTCTGTTTTTCCTGTAAAAATAGAAGAAACTCGTAAATCTCCTTCTTCTGCCTTTTTCATATTTTCTTGAATATGATGTACAGGATTAGAAATACTTTTGGCAATTTGTTTGGCTGCCATTACTGCTAATACAACAAATATCCCCATTAATAATAAAATCAAAAATCCGACTTTATAAATAGGTCCTAATAAAATTTTCATTGGAATATCAATGATGATATACCATCCGTTAACACATAACTCATAAACAACCAAATTCCCTTGTTTTTTAATAAGCCCAGTTTTATTTGTATTCTCACTTTCTATTTCTTCCATATAGGAAGCTGTATGTCGAATCCCTTGTTTGTTTTCATCACTGTGCATAACGATATTTTGATCTTGATCTACTAATAAAATATCAATGCCCTTTTGAATATCTATGTGATCATAAATATCTTGAAAGACAGTAGGCGAAATCGTAAAAATCAAAATTCCTATCTGTTGCCCCGTTGTAAGACTTGTCATTTTCCGTAGCAAATAAATATTCTGATTTTCTTCTTCCTGTCCTACTTTCCAAACGACTTTACCTTGATTGTCTACAGCTATTTGATAAAGATCTGTAGACGCAAAGGTTTTTTCTTCAAAAAAATTGATCAGTTCTAATGGAGGTGTTCCATAATTACTCTGTGTATTTTCATCTCTATAAATACTAATAGATTTAATATTTTGATTTGTAAAAATAATCCCATTAAAAAACTCATCAATACGTCGATTGTTTTGTATGTAATCATAAGGATTATCATAATCCTCTCGATTTTTTTGAATAAAATTCATAACTTCTTTATTGACAATGACTCGAAGAGAAGTATTTTGAATTTCTTGAATGGCTACATTTAAATTTTTACCCGTTTGTTTCACCAGTTCTGTTGAAAAGTTAGTTACTTCTTTGGAAAACACATCATAAGAACGCATGAAAGAAATTGTTCCCAAAATCAAAATAGGCACAATAATTAAAGGCAAAAAGGATCCTATGATTTTTTGTTGAATCGTAATATCTTTCATGGAAACTTTTTTAAAATCCCACAACTTATCCTTTGTGCCTTTCTTTGGTACTTTCTTCGAAGCTTTTTTTGCAGTTTTTGTAAACATAAAGGGTTTTTTTAATATTTTTCCCTTTAATGTTTTTTTCTTAAAACGTTTACGAAAAAAATTTTTTTTCATTTTGCTCCCCCTCTAACGCTTTAAAAAGTAATATTACGACATTTTTTTATATTTTTTCATTAATATAAGTTAATTATAAGTCACTTTCTAAACAACGTCAAACTTTTTCCAATTCGTTTTTATCTTCCATGATTAGATAGATATATCCATTTATACCAATATTCAAGGGAATTCCATAAGTCTTGCTTTTCTCGCTGGATCTTTTTAATCTCTAGTTCTCCCCCTATTTCATCAAAATCATACTCTCCTGCTATGGAACGGATTTCTAAAATTACATTTCCCTCCTCATTAAATGCTATCATAAAAATTCCACGAATTTTTTGAGCTAATACAATGGAAATCTCGATTAATTCCTTTTGAATTTCTTTCGGAAGAGAAACAAACTCAGGATTCAAAAAATATTTTTCTTCATAATAAGAAGCTGTAACAATAATTTGTTTTGCTTTTTTCGTCTTTTCTTTTTCCATTTTCTATTACTCCTTTAACAATATCCATAAACTCCTCTTACAGAAACTTCTCCTGAACGTACCGTTTTCATTTCTCCTGTATTTTTTTGCACAATCAATTCTCCTGTAGGTAATAAATCCAGAGCCTTCCCTGTAAATTCTTCTTGAGAACCTAATACCCGTACTTCTTGTCCTAGGGTTGCACAACATTTTTTATATTCCTCTAAAATTCTCTTTCTACCTTCTTCCTCTTTAAAAGATTCATAGTATTTTTCCAACTGAGTAAATATTTGCCCGACTAACTTTTTCCTTGAGTACTTTTCTCCACTTTCTAAGTATAAAGACGTGGCAAGGGAATGAAGTTCTATCGGAAAATCCTTTGTATTTACATTAATGCCAATACCTACAACTACATGATACACTTGCTCCATTTCTCCATTCATTTCTGTCAAAATTCCACATACTTTTTTACCTCCCAACACAACATCATTAGGCCATTTAATTTTAGGTAAAAGCCTTGTTTCAATCTCAATGGCTTTACAAACAGCCAATCCTGCTAATAAAGTAATAAAAGAAACTTCTGAAGGTGGAATGGAAGGTCTTAAAATACAAGATAACCAAATTCCTGTTCCCTTCGGTGAATCCCATTTGCGACCCATTCTTCCTTTTCCCTTGAATTGCTGCTCTGTTAATACTACTGTACCTTCTTCCGCTCCTTCCCTTGCTATCTTTTTGGCTTGTACATTGGTAGAATCCATTTCCTCTTCATAAATTAACCTTTTTCCTATATAAGACGTTAAAATATATTTTTGAATTTCTTCCGGTGTTACTCGATCTGGAGAATGCAGCAAACGATAGCCCTTATTTGTGCTGGAATGGATTTCATACCCTTCTTCCTTAAGCTGTTTTATGGTTTTCCAAACAGCTGTCCTAGAAACACCCAATTGTTGGCTCATTTTTTCTCCCGATATATAGTCCTCTGCGTTCTCTAATAATTGAAGAATATGCCCCTTCATTTTTATACCCCTTCCTATTTTAAAGCAAATCATTATTATTCAATAAGTAAAAAAGAGAAGTATGTTTTACCATACTTCTCTTTTTTATGATACCTGATACAATTGAGAAATTCAACTGAGATTTTCAATAAGAGTCGCAACAAGTACTGCTTTGATCGTATGCATACGATTCTCTGCCTGGTCAAAAACAACGGAATGTTTTCCTTCAAATACCTCTGTAGTCACTTCATTTCCTTTTACAGCTGGAAGACAGTGCATAAAAATAACTTCCTCATTTCCCGTTGCTTCTATCATTTCTTTATTAACTTGATAAGGTTGAAGAAGCTTTATCCTTTCTGCTGCTTTATCTTCTTCTCCCATAGAACACCAGACATCCGTATAAATAATATCAGCTTCTAAGACCTCTGTATGAATTTGATCTGTAATGATAATTTGGTTCCTCTGTTCTTGAATATAGCTTTGACATTCCTCTATCCACTCTTGTAAGGGCCACAATTCTTTAGGAGCTACAATAGTAAAGTCAAGTCCCATTTTTACACTTCCAATCATCAAACTTCTTGCCATATTATTTCGTCCATCTCCAACGTATACAAACTTCTGCCCCTGAAGGCCCCCTTTGTGTTCCATTATGGTCAAAAAATCTGCCAAAACTTGAGTTGGATGATATTCATCTGTCAACCCATTCCAGACAGGAACTTGGCTATACTTTGATAATTTTTCTACCGTTGATTGGGAAAACCCTCGAAATAAAATTCCATCAAACATACGCCCCAAAACCCTTGCCGTATCTTCAACGGATTCTTTATGACCTAACTGAATATCCTGTACTCCTAAATATTCTGGATGGGCTCCTTCATCAACAGCAGCTACCGTAAAAGCACAACGTGTCCTAGTGGATGGTTTTTCAAAAATTAAAGCAATGTTTTTCCCTTCTAGCAGCTTTCCCCTTGTTCCTGAGTTTTTTTTCTGTTTCAAACGAAGAGCTAGATCTAATAAATATTGGATCTCGCTTCTTGAAAAATCTTTAAGAGTTAAAAATGATTTTCCTTTTAAATCCATTGACATTTTTTCACCTCATATAATGAATATTTATTCTTTATTATATATATTTATACATATTGTAACTTATTTTTTTCTTTAGTGCAACATTTTTTCACTCTGAACGTAATAATTTTTTAAAATACAAAGAAAGCCTATCTATGCATTCTTATGCAAAGATAGGCTTTCTTTTAAACTTCTTGTTTTCCTTCTTAAAATAGAGCTTCGAATTCAGCTCCTGTTACTTTTTCTTTTTCTATGAGTAAATGGGCTGTCTGGTCTAATACTTGGTTGTGTTGTTTTAAAAGCTCTAAGGCTTTTTCATAACCTTCTTCTACAATACGTCTAATTTCTTTATCAATCAGAGAAGCAACTTCTTCTCCATAGTTTCTAGTATGACCTAAATCTCGCCCAATAAAAACCTCTTCTGAATCATCTCCAAATTGAATAGGTCCTAAAATATCACTCATACCATATCGAGTAACCATATTTCTAGCTATATTGGTTGCTCTTTCAATATCATTAGAAGCTCCTGTGGTCACATCATCAAAAATAAGTTTTTCTGCTGCACGTCCACCTAAAAGAGCAACAATTTCTTGCTCCATTTGTTTTTTGGTCATATACAATCGATCTTCACCTGGTAAAGGCATGGTATACCCCCCAGCCATTCCTGTAGGAATAATAGAAATACTATGAACAGGGTCTAATTCTGGAAGCACATGATGTAAAATGGCATGTCCAGCCTCATGATAAGCCGTAATTTTTTTCTCTTTTTCAGAAATAACCCGACTTTTTTTCTCTGTACCAATACCAACTTTTATAAAGGCTCGTTGAATATCTTCCATTGCTATTACTTTTTTATCTTCTCTAGCTGCAAAAATAGAAGCTTCATTTAATAAGTTTTCTAAATCAGCCCCTGTAAATCCAGAGGTTGTTTGTGCAATCACCCTTAAGTTTACATCTTCCCCTAAGGGTTTTCCTTTTGCATGAACTTTGAGAATTTCTTCTCGTCCTTTGACATCGGGTCTACCCACAACAACTCGACGATCAAATCGACCTGGACGTAATAATGCTGGATCCAAAATATCCATCCGGTTGGTCGCTGCCACAACAATAACACCTTCGTTGGCTCCAAAACCGTCCATTTCAACCAATAGTTGGTTTAGAGTCTGCTCTCTTTCGTCATGGCCTCCTCCTAAACCAGCACCTCGTCTTCTTCCTACTGCATCGATTTCATCAATAAAAATAATGCAAGGTGAGTTCTTTTTTGCCTGTTCAAATAAATCTCGAACTCGAGAAGCTCCAACCCCTACAAACATTTCCACAAAATCAGAACCAGAAATACTAAAAAAAGGTACTCCTGCTTCCCCAGCAACAGCTTTGGCTAACAATGTTTTTCCTGTTCCCGGAGGTCCTACTAACAAAACTCCCTTAGGAATTCTAGCACCTAATTCCACAAATTTTCTAGGTTGCTTTAAAAATTCTACAATTTCTTTCAGTTCTTCCTTTTCTTCATCTAGACCTGCTACATTGTTAAAGGTTACTTTCTTTTTATCATCAATAACCATTTTGGCACGACTTTTTCCAAAAGACATGACACGACTGCCTCCGCCTCCACCTTGTGCTTGCTGCATAACAAACAATAACACAAAAATGACTACCATCATAATTAAAAAAGAAGGCAATAACTGCATAAACCAACTGGGTCTTTGCAAATCTTTAATATCAATGGCAACATTTTCATATTTTTGTCGTACTTCTGCTTCAAAAGAATCAATATTATTAAGATTAACTTCTATGATCTCTCCATTTTTCAAAGTGGCACGAGCTTTACCTGTAGGAATTTCTAGATTCTGATAAATATCAATTTTTTTAACTTGATCTTTCTCTAGTTGTTTGAAAAGATCCGTATAAATATAATTTTCATTTGGTCTTCGCAAAGGATTGTTGTTTACTGAAAGCATAATGGCTAAAACTAAAATAACAAAAATTAAAAGGTATAAGCTAAAACCTTTGAAGTATTTATTCAATACTCCTCCTCCTTCCACTCAAGTCCACAAGGTTTGTAATATCCTTCCTATGGTAATTCATCATGTAATCATAACATGATTTTTTTATAAAAGCAATACATCTACTCTATATTATTCCCTATCCGGTTCAATTACACCAATATAAGGTAAATTTCTATACTTTTGACAATAGTCCAACCCATAACCTAAAACAAATTGATCCGGTATAACAAAACCTACATACTCTACCTCTACATCCACCAATCTTTGTTCCGGTTTATCTAATAAAGTACAAATTTTAATACTGGCCGGATTTCTCTCCTTTAATAAGTTAATAAGATAATGTAGGGTTCGTCCAGAGTCAATAATATCCTCTACAATTAACACATGCTTTCCTTGTATGGGTTCATCTAAATCTTTTATAATTTTTACAATACCACTACTAACAAACTCTTCTCCATAACTCGATACAGCCATAAAATCCATGGTCACAGGAACAGTAATTTTTTTTGACAAATCCACCATGAACATAACTCCACCTTTTAGAACACATATCATACAAATTTCTTTTCCTGCGTAGTCTTTGGAAATTTGATCACCCAATTCTTGAATTCTTTCTTTAATCTGCCCTTCACTAATCAGTACTTTATGTTCTACCATCATTACTTTCAGTGCCTCCTATAAATGTTCCAACAAAGTAATTTTTAAAATGTTTTTTGTTTGGTCGGTAACACAGTAGTTTTTACTATATCGATACCCTACAATCCAAAGAATTTCTTTATTCTGTGCTAGAAGAGGAATTTGTTGTCTTTGCTCATAAGGAATTTTGTTGTCAATAAAAAAATCCTTGATTTTTTTAAACCCTGACACATTGGAAAGAGCAATCACATCTCCTGATTGTCGAGTACGTAGTACAAGTTCATCCTTTATTTTATCATAATCCAAATAATTCGTATAGTTATTTTGTAAAAATTCATTTCTTTGTTGCTCTTTTTCAATGATTTCTGTTTGAATCCATTTATTAATTTCTGGAATATATTGATTCCCTGGTATTTTTAAAGAATAGCAGTACCCTTGAACAGAAAAAGATCCTTGGGTAAAAACCAAATGCATATACTGCTTCTTTACAATAATATTATAAGGCAAATGAATTTCTTTTCCTGATTGACGTTCCATTAATTGTAATATGGAACCAATATGAACATACCCTATGTCTCTTTTATGCTGTGCAAACCGAGTTAATGCTTTATACAAAATTCGTTTTTGCATCACAATGTCATAGTTTTGAAGAACATCTGTATTGACTCGAAATAAAGTATCTTCTTCTACCACACAGTTTGGATAAAGCTTGATGGTCTCTTTTTCCATATACTCTTCTTGCTCGTTTAAAAGTTCAGCTGTTTGATAAAGGGTATGAATGATATTGGGATTAAAATATTGTTGTATATAAGGAATTAATTCTAAACGGATACGGTTACGTGTATATGCTGATAACTCATTTGTATGATCTTGGCAATAATACAACTGTTGTTCTAAACAATATTTCTCTACCTCCTGTCTAGTAAAACCCAAAAGAGGTCGTATAATATTGCCCTCTGCTTTTTTCATACTTCCTAATCCTAAGCTTCCTGATCCTCGCATCAAACGCATTAAAAAGGTTTCTCCCTGATCATTCATATGATGTCCTACGGCAATTTTATTGACTTTTTTTGAGGCAGCCTCTTTTTGAAAAATTTCGTATCGTAGTTGACGTCCCGTTTCTTCTTCCCCTAGTTTTCTTCTTTTGGCTTCCTTTGGAACGTTTACATAATAAATTTGGCACGGAATTTGAAGAGACGCAGTAAATTTCTTTACATATTGTGCATCTTTGTCTGCTTCTTTTCGCAATCCATGATGAACATGAATACCATAGATCTGTAATTGATACTCTGCTTGTAACCTCCATAACAAATGAAGTAGGCAAACAGAATCAGCCCCTCCAGATATTCCTACTATAATTCTATCATAAGGTTGTATACTATTGTCTTTTTTAATTGTTTCTGCAAATTGTCTGAACATCATTTTCCTATCTCATTTCTTATTTTATTTACATTTTATCATACAAAAATTCTAAAACAATTGCAAGGGATAAAGAAGTAGCAACCCCAAAGATTTGAGGTTGCTGTCATTACATGCATAGTTGAATTAAAAAATAAACGAGCAAGCCACTACTTCCAATCAAACACCAATTTAAGATTCGATCTCGCTTAACAGATGTGTTTCGACAAATTTTTTTTTGAGATGCTGTAGAAACTAAATAGGATTGATTTTGAACATAATTTTCTATGATTTTTTCTGCTTCTTTCACCATATCTTTAGTAAGACTTTTTGTAACCGGCTTCTCTCTTAAAACAAAAATGGCTTTTTCATAGACTGGGGAACAAAGATTATCTACAACGACAACTTTGTTGTAGAAATAATACTTCATAAGCAAACCTCCGTTTGATATTTATGTACGTTCATAATTTCTCCATACTCTTGCTACCAACACGGTCATATCATCTTTGATTTTCCCTTGAGAATTTATTTTTGCTTGTTCTAATAAATAATCAGCTAAATCCTGAGGATTGTGCCCCTCAAAATTTTGCAATGCTTTCTCAATCCATACTTCTTTTTCTAATAAGCCTTCTTTTGAATCCAATACACCATCCGTAACCATTATAATCATATCTCCACTTTTTAGCATTTTTCGATTTACATCAATATCTACATGACTTAAAATACCCACTGGCAACGATGTAGATTTTATCATCTCAATTCTATCTTCCCTCTTTATAAAAGTTGATGCAGCTCCTATCTTAATTAACTCACATAATCCAGTATACAAATCAATAACACACATATCCAATGTAGAAAAAGCTTCTTCACTGGATTTTAACACAAGTACAGAATTAATCATTTTAACTGCAATGTCCTTATCAAACCCCGAGTCCATGAATTGTTCTAATAACTCAATAGCAGCAGCACTTTCCTCATGCGCCTTTTCCCCTCCACCCATTCCATCTGATAAAGCCAATAAGGATTGTCCACTTTTTAATTCTAAAAAAGTATAGTTGTCTCCCGAAATGGTGTTATGTTCCTTGATAGCTCTTGCCATTCCCATGGTTAATTTATATTTTTCTTCTTCGATAAAACGAAGAGTACATAAATTAGACATTGGTTCAGTAATACAATGAGTATGATGAGGTTTAATAGGTCTGCCTAAATTTTTCTGTAATACAGGTAAAATCTTGCGAATACAGTCTCGTTTTCCATTACACGACTTACATTGGAGATGTATTTCATATCGTCCCACTACATTTTCAAATACAATTACATCTCGAACAGGGATTTGATTGCGATCTAATTCTACTCGTAATTTCTCTTCCCAATATTTATCAAACTGAATTTCCATGTGTACATCTCTAGAAAGTCGATCCATAATGGAAGCAACCCCATAAAGCTGTTGAGAAACTAATTCCCTACTTTCAATAATCCGATTGTGCCATGTTAAATTTAATTTATAGATCTCAAAAAATTGGTTGGTTGTTGCAATAAATTCTTCTGCTTTGACACAGCGGTTTAAAAAGTCCTTTGGAATATCAGATTGTTCAACCTTTCCTTTCTTTTCTGCTGCTCCTAAAATACTAAATACCGTTTGATAGGTATAATAAAAATCACTTTCCCAGCAATGAGAGCAAAGACCACAATCACTACAAACAGCGGATGCAATATCATCAAATAGCTTGGATACTTCTTCATGGGTAAGGGTGGATCGCTTATGAGATAAATGGGTAAATGTATTAGCTAAAGTCTGAAACGCATGTGAAAAGTCTTGAAGCTTTTCTTTAGTCATGGTAGCAATTCTTCGAATGTAGGCTTCTTGTTCTAAATCATTTTCAAAGGAGATATTTTTACATACTTTATCCAACCAAGAATCAGGTAAAATCATAAATCCTGGAATAGCAAGAATAAAAGCTTTAACTAAACTAGCATCTAGCTCTTTGCCATGAAAATAAAACATAAAAATACCACTCCCTAAAGTAAAACCTACAGCTACTCCTAATTTTCCTAACTGTTTAAATAATCCTCCTATCATACCTGCCGCACTAAAAGCACCTATAATCCAAGATCCTTCATAACCACCAAGAACTAAAATGGTTCCTAATAAGGTTCCCATGACACAACCCATGGCAGGTCCTCCATGATAAGCTACTGAAAAAATAATAATGGTGCTGATCCAAGCTGTAAAAGGAACACCAATAACTGAAAACTCACCAATACCTGCTATAGCACTACTTACAAGGATAGCAAATCCAACAATTTCTTCTTGGCTAAATTGACTTCTTTTCCAAGAACCCGTAACAATATCTTCTCCTTTACCATAAATTAAAGTCAAAGAAAAAGCCAAAATGCTTTCTAATAAACTTAAAAGAAGATAATAGCTAAGGATTCCATTTAAAAAAGCAATACCCACTCCCATGCTGAAAGTAAGTAATCCGCCCATGATAGCTTGTCCCATTAACGGAAAAGATTTTTTCTTTGTTTCTCCATAAGATAATAAGATGGTCATTACTAAAAGAATGGAAATATATTTAACCCCATAAAGAGTATTCCCCATTGTTAATAATCCTAATACAGTAGATATAAAAAGATAAAAGCGATAATTGCTTTTGGAAGCAAAAACTCCATAATAGGCAATAACCATGGGATTCATCTCATAAAATAAAAAAACTCGCCCTAATAAAAAACCAATAAAGGACACCATTAAAGTATCTTTTCTAAAAATCTTTCCCATTCGTCCTTCTTTGTCTAAAATTTTTTTTCCTACTGTTAGCTCTAAACGTGACATATTTCAAATCCTCCTTACCATTTTTTACCTTTAAATCTATTATACAAGAACAGACTTGAAATTTTTGTCATTTCTTCTTGAAAATATTATAAAATTTTTAGACATTTTTTATACAAAAAAACAGCCTTCTAGGCTGTTTTAAAATGATTTTCTTTTTTGAATTTAAAATAGCGGAGGACGGAATTGAACCGCCGACACTACGGGTATGAACCGTATGCTCTAGCCATCTGAGCTACTCCGCCAAAACACCATTTATGCGAACGTATTGTATTATACCTAAGGTTTCTATCTTTGTCAATAGTTTTTAGTAAGATTTCGGAACAAAAATAATTTCATCTGGCATAATCAGACCCAAACGATCTCTCGCTATTTTTTCGATATATGCATCTGATTGATAATAATCTTTATTCTTTAGTAATACCACTTGCTTCTCTTTCTCTCGTTGAATCTGTTCCTCGATTCTCATGGCTTCCTTTTCTAATCCTTCATATATTCCATATAATTGATATAATTTTATACTGATGGCTCCCAAAAAAATCACCAAAAAAAGAAGCAAACTCTTTTCACGAATTTTCATTTTTCTTTTTTTCTTCTTTTTATGGGATGTCATAGTATCTCCTCCTATTGTTTATTTACCATCACTACTCTTTTTTTATGCCTATATTATTGTATTCTAGGTTAAACTTTAAAATCCTTCTTCTCTTTGTATCTTTTCTAAATTTTTTTCATTCGGACTTGAATGGCTTTAAAATTTTTTTTAATGCCTCGATTGATCTTTCTTTTTATTTTTTTGCAGGGTTTTCCAAAAATACGATACATAAAACGAAAGGGTAACGTTACTATCCTTATCAACAATCCAATGCCTTTAGAAATTACTTTTATTATCATGTCCGATATTTTCATAATCCACGGACTACAAACAAGGAAATATAACATAGCCCCAAGAATTGCTCCTAAAAAAGCAAATCCTCGAATTTCTCCATAATTTTTATTAAATAAAATATAGAAAATACTAATGGCTACAAGAATCCAATAAAGTAAATCTTCTATATTTGTAATTAAATCAAAATGAGGAATGGCTTTTCTAAAAATCCGAAATCCATCATACAAAAGACCTAAAGCAACTCCTGTAAGCACAGTTATCAAAAATAGATGGGTTTGTTCTTGAATGGATGGCATCTTTTTTCACCCCTACTTAAATAACTTGCTTAATAATGATCCTCCATCCCTTCCATAGGAATGAGAATGGCTATAAACTAAACTTTCTAGTTCTCCCTCTAACTCTAATTCTTGTCTTTCCAAATCCAAGCGTTGTACATGTAAATCCATTCCTCTAAGAGTAAGCATCCCTCGATCTGTATCTAAAATAACCGTTTCCTCATCAAAAGTCAAAACATCGATAACTCCTGTAATGCTAATTTTTTCTCCATCACGTAAAAAAACGGTATGTGTATAGTTTTGTACATTTTTTTCATCCATAAACTTCAACCCCTCTATATTTACTCTTATTCATTTTTTCATTTATTGCATTATATGAGGGGTTGTATACAAATATGAAAGTTCTATGATAAATATCGATACATTTGTCCAGCTTCTTCTTTTTTCACATGTTCTTTCACTTCTAGTACTTCTACTTCTGTTATTTGGTTCCCAAATTGAATTTTAATGATATCTCCTTCTTTTACTTTTGTCCCTGATTTTGCTACTTGTTCGTTAACTAATACACGTCCAGCATTGCAAGCTTCATTGGCAACGGTTCGCCTTTTTATTAATCTTGATACTTTTAGATATTTATCTAATCGCACAGAATATCTCCTCCTATCTATAAAAAAATCTACACTTGCATCAAGTGTAGATTTTTAAGCTTATTTATTTACTGCATCTTTTAAAGCTTTTCCTGCTTTAAAGCGAGGTGCTTTTGAAGCTGGAATTTGAATAGGCTCATTTGTTTGTGGATTTCTACCTTCTCTAGCAGCTCTTTCTGTTACATCAAAAGTCCCAAAACCTACTAATTGAACTCTTCCGCCACTGGATAGTTCTTCTGTAACCACTTCTTCAAATGCCTTTAATGCCTTTTCTGCATCTTTTTTGCTTAGCTCTGATTTAGCAGCCATTGCTGCAACTAGTTCTGATTTGTTCATAAATAACTCCTCCTCTTCTTTTGCTTTTACATAGGAAATTTCATAATCTTAGCCCTTGAGGCAAAGATTTAGAGGCTTTAAGAATAAAAAGTATGTTTTATATGTGGGCTAAGTAAGCCTAAAAATTATGAGATTTCCTAAATAGCCATTTGAAAACTTCCACACTAGAACTCTTGTTCTTTTGCTTCATCCCAAAGCAAATCCATTTCTTTTAATGTCATTGCTTCTAAAGATTTACCTAAGGCAAGAACAGTGTTTTCAACGTATACAAATCTATTTATAAACTTTTCTATGGCATTTGTCAAGGTTATTTCTGGATTTATTTTAAGAAATCGCGAAAGATTTACAATAGAGAACAATAAATCTCCTAATTCTTCCATAATTCCCTCTTTGTTGTTATCTTCATGAGCCTTTTTTAATTCTTCCCATTCTTCTTCTATTTTAGCCATCACTTCTTGGGCATGATCCCAATCAAATCCTACATGAGCTGCTTTTTGTTGAACCTTATAAGCTCTAAGCAATGCAGGCAAAACCTGAGGAACTTCCTGCATCATTTCACCATAGGTCTGAGATCCCCTCTCCTCCCTTTTTATTTGTTCCCAATTGTATTTTACTTCTTGAGCCGAATGTACAACAGCTTCTCCAAAAATATGTGGATGCCTACGTACTAGTTTCTGACACAATCCGTTTACTACATCGTCAAAAGTAAACTGTCCCTGCTCAAAAGCAATCTGAGAATGAAAAATCACTTGAAGGAGGAGATCTCCTAACTCTTCACATAAGTTATCCATATCTTTTCCCTTGATGGCATTCATTACTTCATAGGCTTCTTCTAACAAAGGTGTTAATAAACTTTCGTGAGTTTGTTGGCGATCCCATGGACACCCATTTTCAGAACGAAGTTTTTTCATAATATTTAATAAATCTTCTAACGTATACCTCTGAGCCATATGTTATCACCAAGTCCTATCTATGCATGATTTTACCATTCTTTCACTTATAAAAAGTATAACATAGATCCACCTTCAATTTATTGTTTTATCATTCGTACCTTTTTATTATATCA
>JAAYNZ010000183.1 GCA_012520595.1 Candidatus Epulonipiscium sp.
GTCTTTGGTCTTTTGTATTACCAATGGATTTAATCTCCTTCTTAAAAGCATCGGATAACATATCTTCAAATTTAATTCTTAAATGACCAGAATCGCCTCCCTCATCTCGATAAGACCTAACTGAGTCGATAAAATACAAGCTCAGCGTTTTAATCTTATTTCCTCTAAGGAAATTTTCTTTCTCGGTCTCAAGATGATTAAGAATAGACTGTTTAAGCATCAGTTCTTGGTAAGTTTCTGTATAGATTCCACCATAAACGATGTCGCTTTTAGCCAGGATCTGTCCGTTGGATAAGGTCACCCCACTTTTAATCGCATCATCGGATGTAGGGCCAATTTCTTCAATCGTTATACCTGAAAACTCTTCTCCAAAGATAGAAAGGCTATCTCCCTTAACCAGTTCCTGACTTTTCTTAGTCTCCTCATCTCGAAAAACACAAACTTTAGGACTTCTCTTGAAATCCATAAGCTTTAGCTTCGTTTCATTTTCTTTTTCTGCATCGATTAAGAAGGTCTCAACACCTTTTACCAGATTCTGGTTAAAGGCTTGGCTTGAGCCGAGGTTAAAAATAAGGTTATTATAATCTTTGTCCTTACTTCCTTTTTTATCAGGAAAAGTTGCCCCAAATCGAATAATACATTGGGGTTGTAATTCTTTGAGAATTCTTTTATAAGCTTGATTCTCTTTTTTGAACCTGTGTGGTTCGTCAATAATGACAATGGGTTTCGTCGCCCTTAAGGTTTCATAAGGTTGTGTAAAATTCCCTAAAATGGTTTGATCATAATCATCCTTTGCCATAGTTGCATTGGATAAGAGCATTCCCGATGTCATTAGCAATACAGAAAACCTGTTTTTTTCTAAACGAGTTCCTCTCGCAAATTCAGAAATCGCTGTAGGAAACATCTTTCTTCCCTTTGATCTTTTTTGAGGTTCTAAGATTGATAAATCTAAAGACTTATTAGGGTATAGATCCACAAAATGTCTTTTACTATAGTCTGCTTGTAAAAAACTTTTGCTTCCCTCTTTAATTGGCGTTGAAGGCACGAGAATAATAAACTTATTAAAACCATACATTTCATTTAACTCATACATCATCCTTGTATAGCAATAAGTTTTTCCAGTACCTGTCTCCATACGAATATCAATGCCTAAATAATTATCATCATCTCTTGTACGCCAGTCTTTAGGAATAGCTTGTAAGTCTTCATAACCGTTCCATAAATTATTAATATTTTCCTTAAGTCTAGAGTCTTCTAAATCGATTAGCGGATTTTGATAAATATCTTCGCCATCCACCACTCGGATATCCTCGAAAGCTTTTCTGATGGCTTTTAGAAAGTCATTTTGATGAGGTAAAATTGATAATTCAATACTCATAACTAAAACCTCTCAATCAATGTCACGTTTTTATTATTTCTTAACACCTTAAGATTCTTTCTAAGCTCTTGAAGAACGCTAAAGCGAACCGAATGAACATAGACAACAACCCTAGTGATGTCCAATGTTTCGTCCTCAATACGTTTAATTAAGGTCATTACATCCTCGTCTTCTAAGCCTTCGTCGATAATATATAAGGACTTATCCATAAGATTAGCCTGATAAGTTTCTAATTTGTAAGGGAGAGAAGTCATCGTTAAACCATAGCCATCTTCATTAAGCCATGTTGCTAAGATGCTTTCTTTTCCTGAAGAATGGTCATTATCAAAGACAGACACCATATCATCGGTAATAAGCTTAATTTCTGGTTCAAAGCTTTCAAGTTCCATCAAGGTTTTCTCTTCGGGAGTTGCTAAATAATAGAGCTTGTAACCATAGTCAATATCGGCATTAGTCTCTTCTTTAATCTTTTGAGCTGCTTTTTCGATTCTGGCCCTGCCGATTTGGTCAATGGTTTTATATCCTGCCTTATAAGCAGGTTTATTCTCTTCAATTTCTTCTGGCAATTGGACCATTATATATTTGCGTTGGCCCTTATCTTCCGAATTTAATTGCATAGTGGCGTGGGCAGTAGTGGCAGAGCCTGAGAAGAAGTCTAAAATAATTGAATCTTTTTGATTGTATGTAATCATATTAATCAAATAAATAATTAAAGATACAGGCTTCGCATAATCAAACATGACTCCTACATTAGTGTTAAATATTTTTGCTATTTCTGAAGAAGCATCTTCATTAGTACCAACATTCAATTTAGAATCTATAATATCTGACGGGGCTTTTATCTTGTCCTCTTGATCGCTTCTCAGTACATTAAATCCAAATTGATTTGATAAATAAATTTCTGTACCCTTGTCAATTTCATCATTCAAAAAATCTTGAGTCCAAATATATCGAGCTTTTGTGATTAATTCTGATACAATTTTTCCATTCCTAACTTCGAATGGTTTTAGAAATGTTACTTCTGTTTCCCCAGCAGCAATATTAGCAGGATAACTGCCATCCTTTAAAGTTGTATAGACTAAATCATTTGGAAATATAAGCTCTTTTAATGAATTTGTTCTTTTTACAATCGGTTGTTTTTTATCACTATATGCCCTTTCTCCAAAAAAAGCTCCCTCAAAATCACTTTTTTGATATAGCATAATATTCTCAGTCATAACTCTGAATTTTTTATTTAAAAAAGCTCCTTTTTTCTTTCTAGTCCAATTAAATTTTCCAACAAAATTTTCCTCTCCGAAAATCTCATCACAAATTAATTTCAAATTTGCCTGTTCATTATCATCAATAGAGATAAAGATCACCCCATCCTCCGATAACAAGTCCCTGGCCAATACTAATCTGGGATACATAAAGGTTAGCCAGGCAGAGTGAGTACTTTTGCCAGCTAGTTCAAGAATCCTCCCTGCCTCTTCTTCTGTAATTCCTATCCTCTTTGAAAGTTCTTCTGGATTGAACTGAAAATTATCAGGGTAGACAAAGCCATCAGAACCTGTATTGTATGGGGGATCGATATAAATACATTTGATTTTCCCAGCATAAGAACTTAGTAGGTGTTTCAGGGCATCGATGTTATCGCCAACTATGTAAAGATTTTCGCTATTGATGTTTTCCTCTTTAGAATTATGTTCAACATCGGGAGAGATGTAGGTCTCTGTTTCTAAAGAGCTTAGGTATTTAGCATAGGACTTGCCTAGGAATTTAAGTTCATAACCTTCTTTTGAAATCTCGACTTCTTCTTGTTTTAGAAAATCTTTAAATTTATCGATTTTAAATTCACCTTTATTGTTGAAATATTGGGGAAATGTTTCCTTTAATTTCCTAATCTCGAGACTATTAGGTTTTAAATTCTCATTTTCTTGTAGTTTATTTCCAATCATTTATTTATCCTCCTGCTTAACTTTCATCGATACCAAATCTCCAAAATCCACGTCCAAAGCTTTTCCAATACGATATAGAACATCCATTGAAACAAACTCGCCTCTGCCCATTTTCGATACTGTAGCTGGAGCAAGTCCAACTTTTTCTGAGAGGTCTTTTTTATTCATATTCTTATCTATCAGAATTTTCCATAGACCGTTATAACTAACTTTCATATTTTCATCTCTCACTTTCGTAGTTATGAAGTTTATTAATGTAATTATACCATATCGCCTAGCATGTTTTAAGACATAAAAAAAGACGATGTAGTCCGAAGACCACACCGCCAAATTCTTATCTTTCTTCTGCATGAAGCTCATTGAGCAAATCTTTTGCTTGTTTAGCATAGGACTGTAACTCTTTTGAGTCTTCCTTATGTTTCTTAATCGCCCCTAAAATCGACTCTTTCTTTTCTTCTTGACCTTTCCCTCTATTTCTTGCTTTTAAGAGCTTAGAATCGAGGATACGGACGTTTGTATGTTCTTTTCCATTCTCATCAATGTTTTTTCTTACCTCTCCAAAGAGCTTTACAAAATCTCCCTTATTAAATGTTTCAGGGATCTTTGCCTTATCTTCATAGGCAGAGCAGTTATGAAAAACCTTGTCACCTTGTTCATTATTTGAAACGACAGTAAAGTTTACTACCTTAAATGATTCACCTTGATTGTTTTTGAGTTCTAGGCTTTCAATATCTTGAGCAATGTTGCCTACGATATTTATAAGGTCATCTCTCTCTTCTTCAATACCTGCATCTTCTTGAATTAGCCCCTGCTCTTTAAGATTATCTATGACATAGTCGAACTCATCATTTAGTAAACCTTGTGTGTCATTATCCATATAGGATTGATAAATACTGTCAAGGGCATCCATGTCATTTATTCCTTTTTCAAAGCTTATTAACCCCTTA
>JAAYNZ010000184.1 GCA_012520595.1 Candidatus Epulonipiscium sp.
AAAGACATTCCTTACTATAAACTATCTATGGAAAAAATCATTTGAAAAGCATGGAAAAACCAGTCACATAGAAAAATATTCACTTAACTGAAAATCATAAAACTGTAAGCTTATTAAGGTTACGTAAAAACTGATTCTGCTATAGATGCCTTTCTCAAATATTAAATTTAGCACCAGAAATCTGGTGCTTATATTAAAATTTTTTGGATATTTTCAAAACGCTTGACATATGAAATTCCTTGCATAAAAAAATTCCCTATTTATTTACCTTCCTGAACCCAGTCTCGTAATACTTCATAACCTTTCTGAAGTTGAATATCCTCTAACTGGATTTTTTTTATGACTGCTTGATTAAGCATTTTTTGGGTTGTAAAATCAATGACTCCATAAGGATATAAACCATATTGTTGCTGAAATTTTATAACTTCTTTTTTTGTAACTTCGTCATATTGATCTGTTCTGTCAGAAATGGAATATCCTAAAAACTGTAGCATTTCTTTAACCTGTACCACTTCTTTTCCTTCATGACCTAGATCCCATTTTACTGTAATGGGATGAATGATATCTGGAATGATGACTTCTACATCCGGTTGTAATCCTTTTTTATGAATATGTCTTCCATTACGAGTTAAATATTCTTCTGTGGTCATTTTAAAATGACCACCATAGGAAGTAGAATATAACCGTTGAACAATTCCCTTACCAAAGGTATTCTGTCCCACTAATATACCTGCATCTGAATCTTGCAAGGCACTAGCAAAAATCTCAGCTGCCGAAGCACTGGAGCCATTGACTAGAACAACCATAGGCATAGGATCTTCGGATAAATAACTATAAGCTGTACTCTTTGTCCCATCCTTAGCTACCATATGAACAATGGGCCCTTTGGGTACAATCTTTTCACATACAGCAACCACTTGATCTAAAGCTCCACCTGGATTATCACGAACATCAAATAAAATTCCTTTAATCTTACGTTCTTCTATTTGTTTTTGTACTTCTTCAAAAGCATCTATGGTTTGTCCATTAAATTGAGAAATTTTTACATATAATAAAAATGGTACTACATCATTGGACTGTTTATTTTTAGGTAGCCTTTCAGATAGAGGAAGAATAGTAATGGGATTGATTTGAATGGCTGCTCTTGTAAGAGTTACTTTTATATGCTGGTTCCCTCGACGCAATGTAAGAATTACTTCCGTATCAATGGGTCCTTTTATTTCATTTACAACCCTTTCTAGATCCCAATCCTTAATGGAAATTCCATTTACTTCCTCAATATGATCACCTACTTGGATCCCTGCTTTCTCTGCCGGTGTGTTGGAAAATACTTGGAGAACTTCTAAATGATCAGGATATTTCCGCATTTCTACCCCAATACCACCAAATTCTCCTGTAATATTCTCGATGAATTCTTCATACTCTTTCTCTGTATAATATGTGCTGTATTCGTCTAAAGTATTAAAAATTCCTTTTAGGGCTCCATCTAATAATTGCTGTATAGATACTTCTTCTCCTACGTACGAATTTTGAATTAATTCCATTACCTCTTGAATGGTCATAGAAGCTTTTTCTGTCGTTAGCAAAGGAGCTCCATAAAGAGAAGAAGAGAATATCAGTATAAAAATGGTAATCCAACTTAAACATACCCATGATTTTAGCTTTTTCATTTTTATCCCCCTCTTTTTTAATATTGTAAGGCACGATAATCTCGAAGCATATCACTGCGAAGATAATCAATCAATCGATTGGTAAGAGCAGCTGCTTCTGCTTTAGATAGCCAATTTTTAGGTAAGATCTTTCCTTCTGGATTGCCTTTAATAAGACCTAAATTATACGCTGCATAAAGATCTCTCTTGGCCCAAGGAGCAATGTAAGCATCATCAACAAAGGGAGTCCGAGGAGTCGGATCTAACCCTAGGCGTTCTAAACCTAAAATACGAACAAATATTACAAAAGCTTCTTCTCTTGTAATAGGGCGTTCAGGATAAAAGTAAGCTCCATCCCCTTGTATCAGTTGGGCTTTATGGGCTGCCATAATATAGGGATACTCTGGATGATTAGGAGAAACGTCGGCAAAAATTTGAGGCTGTACTTGTTCTTTACTTCTCCGGGATGTTTTTTTCGTTTCTATTTCTTCAATGGGAATGTTCATGGCTCTACATAAAGCTTTTACATATTGGGAACGTGGCATGGCTTGATTCGGCTTAAAAAAGACAGGATTTTCGTCTAAAATATTCATACTATATAATTTTTTAATATCCTCTTCTGCAAAATGCCCCTTTAGAAAATCTAAATTTTTTGGAGCTTTTAAAATTTCAAAGATATTAAAGGAAGGAACGGATAAACTCCCTTTTTTTTGCTTTGGACTAAGATCTGGATGGTGACTTGTAATCGTGTAAAGAAGCCCACCATGATTTTCCATAATTTCTTCATATGTTCCTTCTAGGGAATGAGGTAAGTTAGGGGTTTGGTAATACTTTAATGTTTTTTTGGTAATAACAGAAGGTGTGATGGTTCCTGCCATCTCCCAATTTTTTTCTCCTCCTTGAGATTTAACTATAAATTGTAAATCTTGTGTTTCTGTCTTGGACCAAGGTTGTTCATAGCCATACAAGGGACCTTCTAGGCATACAACCACCCTTTCATCCCCATTAATATAGTGAGCTTCTGTAGAAAGTTTGCCACTATAATATTGAACTCCAGGGGTGTAATCCTCAATCATACTTTTTATAAACCTAGATTTATCTGAATCCAATGTATATTGTTTTCCATTGATCCGAACAGTTTCTGTCCATTTTTTAGGGGTAGAATCTTTGATTACCTGAGTCATATGATCTTGTTTTACTTTATAATACCGAGTTTCAAAAGTAATTTTACGTTCCAAAGATTCTTCTTTAGTCAATGGATTTTCTATCTTTATTGTATAAACTTCATCATACGTTCCATTATCTACATCATCATCCACTCGTCCTTTGCTTTGAATACTTAAGGTTCCTTCCATTTCAACAGGCTTTCCTGTAATAAAAACCACTTCTTTGTAATTTAATTCAATGGTTTTTGACTTTTTAGATTTTGTTACTACCTTCTGATCTATGGTTTGAGGAAGGCGGTATCCTTCTGATATCCCTCCAAAGTATCCTATTTCTC
>JAAYNZ010000185.1 GCA_012520595.1 Candidatus Epulonipiscium sp.
TAGGACCTGGCATTTCTACCCCACTGCCTTGAAATAACTCCATAAAAGTAGGCATTACAAAGGTAAGCAAGAAAATAACTACGGTAATGGAAACCATACTCAAAACCATGGGATAAACCATAGCTGACTTTATTTTATTATTTAGTTTATATTCTTTTTCATAATGAAGAGCCATTCGCTCTAAAATCAAGTCCAAATTTCCACTGGCTTCCCCTGCTTCGATCATATGAATTAATAGGGAGGGAATGGTAGGTTGATGGACTTGAAAAGCTTCGGATAAAGAAAGGCCTTGTTGTACTTGCCCATAAACTTCTTCTAGAATATTTTTTAACTTTTTATGCTCTGTTTGTTGGTGTAATATATCTAAACATTGAATAATAGGAACGCCTGCATTTAACATGGTCTTAAATTGCCGACAAAAGACTGCAATGGCCTTACTATTGATTTTTGTTGAAAAAGAAAGAGTTCCTATGGTGGATTTTTCTTGTTTTTCAATGACTTCCAAAGGAAAATACCCTTTTTGTTTTAAAAGGGAATAAATTTCTTCTTTTGTTGCAGCAGTGTAAACCCCTTGTTTTTGCTTTCCTTCCATTGTCATTGCCTTGTATTGATAAATAGGCATACCCTTCCCCTTTCTAGGTTTTCTCTTTTATTCTCTAAAAATACCGTTGGATATTTTCTGGATCTACCGCTCTTTCTAATAAGGTTTCTCTTGCGATGATTCCTTGTCGATATAGTTCTAACAAAGATTGATCCATGGTTTTCATTCCAAATTTGCTACTGGTTTGAATGACAGTCGGAATCTGGTGAGTCTTGCCCTCTCGAATTAGGTTTCGAATGGCTGGTGTTCCTAACATTACTTCAAAAGCCCCTCTTCTACCTTGTTCTCTTTCCATGAGAACCAATTGCTGGGAAATAACTCCTTCCAAAACAGTGGCAAGTTGTACCCGAATCTGATCTTGCTGATGAGGTGGAAAAACATCAATAATACGATCAATGGTTTTGGCTCCTCCTAAAGTATGGAGAGTGGACAAAACCAAATGTCCTGTTTCTGCTGCTGTTAGTGCTGTATGAATCGTATCTAAATCTCGCATTTCTCCTACTAAAATCACATCAGGATCTTGACGAAGAGCTGCTCGTAAGGCATGGGAGAAACCAAGGGCATCAAGCCCCATTTCTCTTTGATTAACAATGCTTTTTTTATTGGTATGGATGTATTCAATAGGATCTTCTAACGTAACAATGTGACATTTCCGTTTTTGATTAATAGCATCAATCATGGCGGCTAAAGTAGTTGACTTTCCACTCCCTGTAGGACCTGTGACAAGAACCAATCCCCTGGGTTTGTAAATCAAATTTTGGATACTTTGCGGAAGTTGTAGCTGATGCATGGTAGGAATTGTTGCCGCAAGTAAACGTAAAGCCATGTTATAATGTCCCTGACTTTTAAAAGCATTAATTCGAAATCGTCCTATTTCTTTTATAGATAAAGAGGTGTCTACGTCCCCTTTTTCTTGTAACATATGAAATTGTTCTTGGGATAGAACTTGTTTTGTAAATTGTTCTGTGTCTTGAGGACTTAATGAATTCTCTTGTAGAGGATGTAATAATCCATCTACTCGAACCATGGGAGGTGCCCCTACTGTAATATGTAAATCAGATGCTTTTTTCTCAGACGCCATCTGAATAAAAGAAAATATATCCATTAGTCTCCTCCTATTCAAAATCCCAGGTAACCCTTGTCATTTCTTCAATAGTAGTAATGCCCTGAAATACAAGTTGTTTGCAATTTTCTTGTAAAGGAATCATTCCTTGTTCTATGGCTTTTTCACGTATTTTTTCAATACTGCTTTTGCTATCCACCAGATGGCGAATCTCTTTGGTCATTTCCATTACTTCATGAATGGCTATTCTTCCTTTATATCCTGTTTGATTGCATACATTACAACCTCTTCCACGGAATAAAACCACAGGTTCACTTGGATTCAAGCCTAATTGTTTTTTTTCTTTTTCTTCTAGCATCCATTCAGTCTTACAATGAGTACAAATTTTTTTAACTAAGCGTTGTGCTACAATTCCGGATACAGAAGAAGATACTAAATAAGGTTCGAGCCCCATATCGATTAGACGTGTAATGGTAGAGGCTGTATCATTAGTATGTATGGTGCTAAGAACTAAATGACCTGTAATAGCTGCCCGAACTGCAATTTGTGCTGTTTCTGTATCACGCATCTCACCAATCATAATAATATCGGGATCTTGGCGTAAAATGGAACGTAAACTTGTAGCAAAAGTAAGTCCAGCCTTATTATTTACTTGTACTTGATTAATTCCTGCTAATTGGTACTCAACAGGATCTTCTACCGTAATAATATTTTTTTTAATTTGGTTTAATTCGTATAAAGAAGCATATAAAGTAGTGCTTTTACCACTACCAGTAGGACCAGTGACTAAAACAATCCCATTGGGAACTTGAAGAATACGATTAAATTTTTCTAAGTTTTTATCTAAAAATCCTAATTGGGATTTAGAAAGTAAAAAACTACTGCGATCTAATAAACGAATTACCATTTTTTCTCCATGAACGGTAGGTAATACAGATAAACGTAGATCCACTTCTTTTCCTTCTACCCTCATTTCAACTCGTCCGTCTTGTGGAAGTCTTTTTTCTGCAATATTCATTTTTCCCATAATCTTAATACGGGTAATAACAGCAGAATGTACAGATTTTGATAGCTGCATGGTTTCTTGTAAGTCCCCATCTACTCGCATTCGAA
>JAAYNZ010000186.1 GCA_012520595.1 Candidatus Epulonipiscium sp.
CATCTTTATCTAAGGGGAGGTGCAGTCACCGATTCAGAAAGACCGATACAATTAGGAGGAAGCTTGGCCGTACATATTGATGAATTCCCTAAGGAAGCTCAATATATTGCCTTAGGGCATTTACATCGTCCCCAAACCATCCAAGGTGCCCATGTTATCGCTCATTATGCAGGTTCTCCTATCCAGTATAGTAAAAGTGAAATTACTTATGGAAAATCAGTTTATATTGCAGACGTTGTTCCAGGGAAAAAAGCAGAAGTAACTAAGGTTTTTTTACGTAACTATAAACCCATTGAAATTTGGCGTTGTAAGAACGTACAGGAAGCCTTAGAAAAATGTGAAGAAGCCAAAGATCAAGAAAAATGGGTCTACTTAGAGATTGAAACAGATCGGGTTTTGCATCAAGAAGAAATTAAAAGTTTACGACGAATAAAAAAAGACATTGTAGAAATTATTCCAATCTTTAAAGAAGCTGAAACAGAAGGAATGGAATACGAAGATCCTATGAATAAAACCATGAAAGAACTTTTTTGCGAATTTTATTTTAGCCAAAAGCAAGTAGAGCCTACAGAAGAAATGGTAGACTTATTTTTGAGCATTATGCAAGAAGAGGGGGAAGAAGATGAAACCGTTACAGCTTAAAATACAAGGACTCAATAGTATCATTGAAGAACAGGTGATTCCCTTTGAACCTTTGGTTTCGAAAGGTTTATTCGGTATTTTTGGACCTACAGGAAGCGGTAAATCTACCATTTTAGATGGCATGATTCTAGCCCTCTACGGAGAAATTCCTAGAGATACAAAAGAGTTTATTAACTCCGAATGTGATCAATTATCCGTTTCTTACACCTTTGCTCTTCACCAAGGAGAGGAAGAAAAAATCTATGCTGTGGAGCGGAATATTAAAAAAGATAACCAAAGTTATCGAACCACCTTGGTTCGATTTTATGAAATGGATAAAGAAGGAGATAAACAAGTTATTAGTGAAGGAGCTCGCCCTGTTCGAAGATCTGTAGAAGAATTAATTGGACTCACTATGGAAGACTTTACTCGTTCTGTTGTTTTACCCCAAGGAAAGTTTAGTGATTTTTTAAAGTTATCAGGTAGTGAACGACGAAATATGTTAGAGCGGCTTTTTGATCTGGAAGAATATGGTCAACAATTAAGAGAAAAAATTCGAAAGACCAAGAGGAAGCACCAAGACCAACAATTGGTTTTAGAAACCCAGCTTTCCTACTACCAAGATGTTTCTAAAGAAGCCCATACAATGATACAAGAAGAATACAAAGCATTACAAGAACAAAAGCAAATACTACAGCAACAATGGAAGAATTATACGGATCAATATGAAAGATGGGAAAAACAGTGGAATGATCAAAAAGAATATACCTTCTATCAACATCAACAACAAGAACATCAAGAACAAAAAAATGAAATAGAATCTATGAAAGAGAAGCTTACCAAAAGTCGCCAAAGTGAACAGCTCCTTCCCCATGTATTAGAACTACAAAAAATTGAAAAAAAACTAGAAGAATTAGAACAACAACAAAAGGTAGGAGAAGAAAAAAGCCAGTTTATCAACCAAGCTTTAATGCAGATCGAAACACAATACCAAGAAGCCTTAAAAAAGAAAAATGAAACCTATCCTCAATTATTAAAAAAACAACAAGATTTAGAAAGGGCCATTGAACTTCAAAAAGAACTACAACAAGTAGTACAAGAAAGAGAAATTTTAGCTACATCCTATCGAAATGTAAAAAAGCAAATCCAGCTGATCCAAGAGGAGTACCAACAACAAGAACAAACCATTCAACAAAGAGAACAGCAACTAAGTAACTTAGAAAAGCGAAAACTGCAAATGATCATAGAACCTTCTGTACGAGAAAAAATCTATGAAGCTTACGAATTAGAGAAAAAACATAAAGAATATAGAATACAAGAAGTTGAATGGATAGAAAAACTCAGACAAAGCAAAGAAAGGATTGAAGAAACCCAAAAATCCTATCAAAATGAAAAAAGCCAGTATGACGAAATTTTACAATTCCTATTGTTAGTAGAACAACAACAAGCAAAATTAGAAAGGGATCTGCCTCCTGATGCAGAAGAAATACTAGCTCAAAAAGAACGAGTTGAAGAAAGTAAATATCAAATCAAAGAGTGTCAACAACAAGAGGAAATCATTCAGAAATTAAAAAATGAATATAAAAAAACAAAAGAAGAAATCGAAGAAATTCGCCAAAAAAAAGAAAAATGTAATCACCAATTAGAAATCCTACAAACAGAAAAATTGCAGGATGAACAACAACGAGAGCGGTATGAACGAGAAGAAGCCATTCATCGATTGCGTGAAACCCTAATCCAGGGGGAACCTTGTTTTGTCTGTGGCAGTATGTATCACACCACTTCCAATCAGATAAAAGAAGAACAAAGGGAGAACCTAGATTATGAAAAACTAAAAGAAAAAATCATATCTTTAGAAAAACAAATAAAACCATTGGAAGAACAAAAACGAAGTCTAGAAAATCAAGAAGCTTTTTTACAAACTCAAGCAAAACATCAGCAAGCCCAATTAGAAGAACAAAAAAGCAAAAAAGGAAATCAAAGTGTAGAAATCATTAAACAACAATACCAAGAAGCCGAAAAGATTTTTATGACTATGCAAAATAAAAAAAACCAATGGGAAGAGAAAGACAAAGAAATAAAAAAGATGTTGCAAGAAAAACGAGAAAAAAAATATAAAGGGGAAGCCGAAATTGTAAAATTAAAAGAACGATTAGAACAAGAAATAAAAAATCAAGAAGAACTTAAAACGGAAATAGAATTACAGAGAATCGAAAAAGAGAAACAGCAAAAGCAGTATGAACAGATGAAAAAAGAATTACAGCTTACTTCTATTGAAGAAAAGTTTCAAGAAATTCGCCGCTGGGACCAAGAACTTTCCATCCTATATCCCCAAGAAGAAGAACTGCGAAAAGAAATAAAAGTCCTTTTGTTAAAAAAAGAGCAATATAATCAAGATATTCAAAAATTAAAAGAAGAAAATAGAGAAATAGAGGTATTAGGAAAAGAGAAAAAGGAACGAATGGAACGTTTACAGGGAGAGATTCAAAAGTATACTCAAGAACAAGAACCTACCTCCTATTTAAAGCAAGTAAAACAAGAAATTGTAAAAATCATAGAGGCAGAAGAAACCTTACGAAAAGAAAAAGAACAGCTGCAAAAACAAAGACAAAGACAATTAGAAGAACAGATTACCATAGAACAAACCCAACGAGCTTTCAGTGAATCCAAGCAAAAACAAATCCAGAGGTTACAAGTAGAAATGGAGAAGACTACATTTCGAAATAAGGAAGAAATTATAACCTATCATTGTTCACAAGAACAACAAAACAGGTGGGAGCACCAAATCAAAGAATACGAAGAAAAAGAACAGCAGATCGTATATCATTTACAAAAGTTACAAGAAAAATTAACAGAACCTTGGTTGGAAGAAGAACAATGGATGACCTTTCAAAGGGAAAAAGAAGAAACTCGAAAGGTATTGGAAGAAAAAACATCTCAAATCGCCATTACCAAAAACCAATTAGAACAAATGGAAGAAAAACTCAAAGAGAGAAAAAGGCTAGTTCAAAAACAAAAAGAATTGGATTATCGTTGGGGTTTATTAGACGAATTAGACAAATTAGTACAAGGAAATCGGTTTGTTGAATTTATTGCCATGTATCAATTACAATACATTGCCAAAGAAGCCACAAAAACCTTAAAAGAAATTACCAGAGGTCGTTATGCTTTAGAGTTAGATGATGAAGGAAACTTTATTATGAGAGACGATTTTAATGGAGGAACCAGAAGAAATGCCAATACCTTATCGGGAGGCGAAACTTTTTTAACGTCTCTTGCTTTAGCCCTTGCCCTTTCTTCTCAAGTACAGCTGCGAAATCAAGCTCCTCTAGAAATTTTCTTTTTAGACGAAGGATTTGGGACTTTAGATCAAGATTTATTAGATATTGTAATCGGAGCTTTAGAACGACTTCCATCACAAAAACTAGCCGTGGGGATCATTAGTCATGTAGAAGAATTAAAAAATCGAGTACCAGCCAAGATCATCGTGGAACCAGCTCGACAAGGAGAATCAGGAACTCGAATTTATACTGATGTTTTATAATCCAAAATAAAAAGATAAAAAATTTAAAAAAGTGTTGACAACACTCTTAAAGCCTGTTACAATACATACTAATTAAAATTAATATTCAGATAAATGCAGTGATGGAGAACGATATTTTGCAGAGTCAGTTTCAGAGAGTTGATGGGTGGTGGAAATCAACACTGCAGCAAAATATAAATCCCTCCGGAGCAGTTTCCCTGAAAGTAAGTAAGAGAACAACGGTATGCCCCGTTATCGGCAAGGGTTTGATGGAACCTAGTAAGAGGCTTTTTGCAAAAGAAAAGCAAATAAAGGGTGGTAACGCGTGGAGTATATCCTCGTCCCTGCTGATCATGGATCTGCGGGACGATTTTTTTTACATTTTTTCAAAACAATTTTGCAACTATAATGATGCAGTATTTCATTTTAAAATGGAGGGAGGTTAGAAGTTATGCAAGGAGCAAAAGCCATTGTCCAGTGTTTACAAAAAGAAAAAGTAGAAATCATATTTGGTTACCCAGGAGCAGCCGTGATCCCTTTGTATGAAGAACTCCGGCAATCATCCATTGAACATATTTTAGTGCGTCATGAGCAGGCGGCTGTTCATGGAGCTAACGGATATGCCAGAGTAACAGGAAAGGTAGGGGTTTGTGTTGTGACTTCAGGGCCAGGAGCCACCAATGCCATCACAGGTATAGCTACAGCCTATATGGATTCTATTCCCATTGTGATTATTACGGGACAGGTTAAACGAAGTATGATTGGTCATGATGTTTTTCAAGAAGTGGATATTACGGGAGCGACAGAACCTTTTACAAAACACAGTTATTTAGTAAAAGATGCAACAGAAATTCCAAGAATCTTTAAAGAGGCTTTTTACATTGCATCTTCCGGTAGGCCTGGACCTGTACTTATTGATATTCCCTTGGATGTACAGGAAGAAGAAATTGATTTTTCCTATCCAGAACAAGTGGTCATTCGAGGGTATCGTCCAACTTTTCATGGGCATCCGGGGCAAATAAAAAGAGCACTTAAGCGTTTACAAACGGCAAAACGACCCTTGGTTTGTGTAGGAGGAGGAGTGCTTTCTGCTGGAGCTGAACCCATTTTGCAGCAGTTTATCGAAAAAGCCAAAATTCCTATTATACATACCTTTATGGGAATTGGTGCCTTTCCTACTGGATCTCCTTATTATTTAGGTATGATTGGATCCCATGGTCATTATAGTGCCAATCGAGCCATTAATAAAGCTGATGTTGTTTTATTTATTGGAGCTCGTATTGCAGATCGAGCTACAGGGGGCAGTCCCCAATTTGCCCAAAATGCAGATATCATCCACGTGGATATTGACCCAGCAGAAATTGGGAAAAATATAGGAGCCTTAATTCCCGTTGTCGGTGACGCCAAAGAAGTATTACAAGTATTTGCAGAAAAAATCGAACCTATCGAACCTTTTGATAGTAAGGAATGGTTAGAAGAAACTGAAAAATGGAAAAGCAGAAATCTTCCACCGCAACCTACAGAACCAGGAATTAATCCTAAGTATGCTGTCAAACGATTATCCCAAATTCTAGATCAGGAAGCTGTTCTTGTAGCTGATGTGGGGCAAAACCAAATGTGGGCAGCCAGGAATTTTGATATTTATGGAAAACGCAAGTTTTTTTCATCCGGAGGATTAGGAACCATGGGGTACAGCTTGCCAGCTGCCATTGGTGTAAAAGTAGGAGATCCGAAGCGTACTGTAGTTGTTGTAGCAGGAGATGGAGGATTTCAAATGAGTCTTCCAGAGCTTGGGACAATACTTCAGACAGGTTTAAAATTAATCATTTTACTTTTTAATAACCAACGTTTAGGAATGGTACGAGAAATCCAAGATCGAAGGTATCAAGCTTTACATGGAGTTCATTTAGATCATAATCCGGATTTTATCAAACTGGCCCAAGCATATGGATTTGACGGAAAACAAGTAACCACCTATGAAGAAATGGAAAAAGCTTTTCAGGAAGCCTTCACGAGTAAGGGGACCTATATCATCGAATGCATAGTAAATGAAAAAGAATCTACGTTATGAGAGGGGGATTTTTATGAAACGTTATGTACTATCCGTATTAGTAGAAAATCATTCAGGGGTACTGAGTCGAGTGGCTGGTTTATTCAGCCGTAGGGGATACAATATTGACAGTCTTTCCGTAGGAGAAACAGAAGATCCAAACATTTCACGGATGACCATCGTAGTTCGAGGAGACGAATACATTCTAGAACAGATAAAAAAACAACTCAATAAATTAATTGATGTGATTAAAGTAATGGAGTTAAAACCAGAACATTCCATTTATCGAGAGCTGGCTCTCATTAAAGTCAATGTAACACCAGAACAACGTTTAGCCATTACAGGAATAGCCGAAATTTTTAGAGCTAAAATCATTGACGTAGCCAGTGAATCCCTTGTAGTAGAAATGACAGGGGATGAAGAAAAGATAGCCGCTTTCATTGGGCTTGTTGAACCTTATGGAATACGAGAAATCGTTAGAACTGGTCTCACTGCCTTAGAGCGTGGAGATAAAGAAATCAAACAAAGAAAAAAATATGAGGAGGAGTAAAGATGGCAACATTATATTATGAAAAAGATTGTAACTTAGCATTACTAGAGGGGAAAACCGTAGCGGTTATTGGATATGGAAGCCAAGGGCATGCACATGCTCTAAATCTTCATGAATCAGGAGTAGATGTGATTGTTGGTTTATACCAGGGAAGTAAATCTTGGGCTTTAGCAGAAGAAGCAGGACTTAAGGTAGCCGTTGCGGCTGATGCGGCTAAAGAAGCAGACATTATTATGATTTTAGTCAACGATGAAAAACAACCTAAATTATATAAAGAAAGCATTGAACCATATTTAAAAGCTGGCAAATCATTGGTTTTTGCCCATGGTTTTAACATCCACTATGGTCAGATTGTACCCCCAGCAGATGTAAATGTATTCATGATCGCTCCTAAAGGACCAGGGCATACTGTACGAAGCCAATACCAAGAAGGAAAAGGAGTTCCTTGTTTAATTGCTGTTTATCAAGATGCTACAGGAAACGCCAAAGACTTAGCGTTAGCTTATGCAGCAGGAATCGGAGGAGCGCGAGCAGGAATTTTAGAAACAACCTTTAAAGAAGAAACAGAAACAGACCTTTTTGGAGAACAAGCTGTTCTTTGTGGAGGGGTATCCGAATTAATGAAAGCTGGTTTTGAAACTTTAGTAGAAGCAGGTTATCAACCAGAAAGTGCTTATTTTGAATGTCTTCATGAAATGAAACTGATCATTGATTTGGTAAACCAAGGTGGTCTTAACTTTATGAGATACTCCATTAGCGATACAGCTGAGTATGGAGATTACTCTGTAGGAAAACGAATTATTACAGAAGAAACCAAAAAAGAAATGAAGAAAGTATTAACAGAAATTCAAGATGGAACCTTTGCAAAAAATTGGATCTTAGAAAACCAAGCCAATCGTCCAGGATTTAATGCACGAAGAAAAATGGAGCAAGAACATCCAATGGAGCAAGTAGGAAAAGAGCTTCGAAAGATGATGTCTTGGGTTAAAGAATAGGAGGACATTCATGGGAAGGGAAATTAAAATTTTTGATACCACATTAAGAGACGGAGAACAATCTCCAGGTTGTAGTATGAACTTAGAAGAAAAGCTAGAGGTAGCCAAACAGTTAGAAAAATTAAAAGTAGATGTAATCGAAGCTGGATTTGCCATTGCCTCACCTGGGGATTTTACCTCTGTAAAACGTATTGCTGAAATCATCAAAGATTGCACCGTGGCCAGTTTGGCCCGGGCTCTTCCCAAAGACATTGATCAGGCTTGGGAAGCAGTACGGTACGCAAAACAACCGAGAATTCATACGTTTATTGCTACTTCTGATATTCATATGGAATATAAACTGAAGATGACAAAAGAACAAGTATTAGAGCAAGCCGTAGCCATGGTAAAACGGGCAAAAAAGTATTGTTCCGATGTGGAATTTTCAGCAGAAGATGCTTCACGAAGCAATCCAACCTTTTTATACCAAGTACTGCAAGCAGTGATTGATGCGGGAGCCACCGTCATTAATATTCCAGATACAGTAGGGTATGCCACACCCTCTGAATATGCCAGATTGATTCGGGGAGTCAGGGAAAATGTTTCTAATATTGATAAGACCCAAATTTCTGTTCACTGTCATGATGATTTAGGTTTAGCTGTGGCCAATACCTTAGCAGCCATAGAAGCAGGGGCTATCCAGGTAGAGTGTACCATTAATGGAATTGGAGAACGGGCAGGAAATGCAGCTTTAGAAGAGATCGTAATGAATCTTCATACTCGTAAAGACATTTACCAAAAGGAATGTAGAGTAGATACCAAACAGCTTTATCCTTCCAGTCGTTTAATTAGTGCTATTACTGGGGTTCAGGTTCAGCCCAATAAAGCCATTGTAGGAAGCAATGCTTTTGCCCATGAATCAGGTATTCATCAGCATGGTGTCTTAGCCAATAAGAGTACCTATGAAATTATGACACCAGAATCCATTGGACTTGCACAAAACAAAATGGTTCTTGGAAAACATTCCGGACGTCATGCCTTTGAAGATCGACTCCAATATTTAGGATATTCCTTAGACAAAGAACAACTAGATGGTATTTTTGAAGAATTTAAAAAGTTAGCCGATAAGAAAAAAGTCGTAACCGATCGAGATGTAGAAGCTCTGATTCATCAAAAACGTATTCGAACCCCTCAAGTCTACCGCTTAGAACGCTTTGTCATTAATAGCGGGAACACCATTACTTCAACGGCTGCTGTACAAGTGAGAAAACAAGAAGAAATTATTGAAGAAGTAGCTACAGGAGACGGCCCCATTGATGCTGCGTTTAATGCTTTGGATAAATTAGTTGGCATTACTTTTACCTTAGATGATTATTCTCTTCAATCCGTTACAGAAGGGAAGGATGCTTTAGGAGAAGTTATCGTAAAGCTAAAGAAAGGCGAGAATATTTATACGGGACGAGGACTCAGTACAGATGTTATCGAGGCCAGCGTAAAAGCCTATATTAATGCCATCAATAAAATTCTAAATGAATCAGGAACAGACGAAGGGGGAGAGTCATGACCCAAAAAATTATTATTTTTGACTCCACCTTACGAGACGGAGCCCAAGCAGAAGGGATTTCCTTTTCTGTCAAGGATAAGATAAAAATTGTTGAGGCCTTAGATCGCTTAGGGGTGGATTATATTGAGGCAGGAAATCCAGGATCTAATCCTAAAGATTTGGAATTTTTTGAAAAGATGAAACATACATCTCTTCAACATAGCAAATTAACGGCTTTTGGAAGTACTCGCAGGCGAGATAGTAGTGTTCATGAAGACAAAAATGTTCAATCGTTATTACAAGCAGAGACTTCAGCAGTGGCCATTTTCGGAAAAAGTTGGGACTTTCATGTTACCAATATTATTCATGCTACCTTGGAAGAAAATCTAGATATGATTCGAGAAACCATTGCATTTTTTAAAGAAAAAGGAAAAGAAGTCATTTTTGATGCAGAGCATTTTTTTGATGGATATAAAGCTAACCCAGAATATGCCCTTTTAGCATTGCAGGCAGCTGTCGATGGAGGAGCCGACTGCTTAGTTCTTTGTGAAACCAATGGTGGAGCTTTTCCTAGTGAAGTCTATGAAATAACGAAAAAAGTAGTAGAGACTTTTTCAGTTCCCATAGGAATTCACGCCCATAACGATGGAGGAATGGCAGTGGCCAATTCTATTATGGCTGTTGAAGCAGGAGCTATTCATGTACAGGGAACTTATATCGGTTTTGGAGAGCGATGCGGCAATGCCAACTTAAGCACTATTATTCCTAACCTACAATTAAAACAAGGCTTATTCTGTATTCCAGAAGAACAAATGACAAAAGTTACATCCACAGCTCGTTATATTGCAGAAGTGGCCAATATTCATCTCGATGATAAAGAACCCTATGTAGGACGTAGTGCCTTTACCCATAAGGCAGGGATGCATATTGATGGAGTTAATAAAGCGTCTCATTCTTTTGAACATGTCCATCCTAACAGTGTAGGAAATGAGCGGCGACTTTTAATGTCAGAAGTGGCAGGAAGAAGTACCATTCTATCCAAAATTCAAAAGATTTCACCTACAGTTACCAAAGAAGATCCTGTAGTGCAAGAAATTATGGATCGAGTCAAAGAATTAGAACACCAAGGATACCAGTTTGAAGGAGCAGAAAGTACCTTTGAACTAATTGTAAGAAAACAGCTAGGAAAATACAAACCTTTTTTTGAAATTGAATATTTTAAAACCATTGGTGAACATCCAGCACAAAATAGTGAATTTGGTTCTTCAGCCATGATTAAAATCAATGTAGATGGGCAAGAAGAAATTTCAGCAGCCGAGGGAGATGGACCTGTTAATGCTTTAGATAAAGCTCTTCGAAGAGCCTTGGAAGTTTTTTATCCAGAATTGAAAGAAATCTATTTAACGGATTATAAAGTTCGTGTTTTAGATACGAAAGCAGCCACAGCAGCCAAAGTTCGTGTTTTAATCGAATCTTCGGATGGTCATGATTTTTGGACCACCGTTGGTGTTTCAACGGACATTATCGAAGCCAGTCTAACGGCACTTGTGGATTCCATCGAATATAAATTATTAAAAAACATTGAAAGAAAAATACAAGTTTATTTATAGGGGGGACTTATAATGGGAATGACAATGACACAGAAAATATTAGCTGCTCATGCTGGGCTTAAAGAAGTAAAAGCAGGACAATTAATTGAAGCCAACTTGGATTTAGTATTGGGTAACGATATTACCACACCTGTAGCTGTCACAGAATTTGCTAAGATTGGAATGAAAGAAGTCTTTGATAAAAATAAAGTAGCCATTGTACCTGATCATTTTACACCCAACAAAGATATTAAAGCTGCCCAGCAATGTAAATGCATTCGAGAATTTGCTCATGACAAAGAAATTAAAAATTATTTTGAAGTAGGAGAAATGGGGATTGAACACGCTTTAATTCCAGAAAAAGGTTTAGTCGTTCCTGGTGATGTAGTCATTGGAGCCGATTCTCATACCTGTACCTATGGAGCTTTAGGAGCTTTTTCTACAGGTATTGGAAGTACCGATATGGCTGCTGGTATGGCGACAGGAAAATGTTGGTTTAAGGTACCTACAGCCCTTAAATTTATCTTAAAAGGAAAACCAGCTTCTTGGGTAAGTGGAAAAGACATTATCCTTCATATCATCGGTATGATTGGTGTCGATGGAGCTTTATATAAATCCATGGAATTTGCAGGGGATGGAATTACCCATTTATCCATGGATGATCGATTCTCCATGGCTAATATGGCCATTGAAGCAGGAGGAAAAAATGGAATTTTTCCTGTAGATGAAAAAACCTTGGAATATGTGAAAAATCATTCACAAAAACTCTATACCATTTATCAAGCTGATGAAGATGCAGAATATGAAGCGGTTTATGAAATTGATTTAAGTACCTTGCGACCTACAGTGGCTTTTCCTCATTTACCTGACAATACTCGTACCATTGATGAAGTAGGGGATATTAAAATCGATCAAGTGGTAATCGGGTCTTGTACCAATGGGCGTTTAGAAGACCTACGAGTGGCAGCCCGTTTATTAAAAGGTAAAAAAGTAGCTAAAGGAGTTCGGACTATTATTTTTCCAGCTACCCAAAAAATTTATTTAGATGCCATGAGGGAAGGTTTATTGGAGATTTTTGTAGAAGCAGGAGCCGCTGTCAGCACCCCTACTTGTGGACCTTGTCTAGGGGGACATATGGGAATCTTAGCCCAAGGAGAACGTGCAGTAGCCACCACCAACCGTAACTTTGTAGGACGAATGGGTCATCCTGAATCAGAAGTGTACTTAGCCAGTCCTGCTGTTGCTGCTGCATCAGCACTAACAGGAAGAATAACCAGTCCAGAAGAAATTGCTTAAAGGGGGAAGAGAGAATGAAAGTAAAAGGAAAGGTTTTTAAATACGGAGACAATGTGGATACGGATGTGATCATCCCAGCTAGATACTTAAATACCTCTGATCCAAACGAATTAGCTCAACATTGTATGGAAGACATCGATAAAGAGTTTACCAAAAAAGTACAGGTAGGAGATATGATTGTAGCCAATAAAAATTTTGGTTGCGGTTCGTCAAGGGAACATGCTCCCATTGCCATTAAAGCTTCAGGTGTCTCTTGTGTCATTGCTTCTACCTTTGCACGAATTTTTTACCGAAATGCTATCAATATCGGCCTTCCCATTTTAGAATGTGAAGAAGCGGCTCAAAAGATTGAGGTAGGAAATGAAGTAGAAGTAGATTTTGATACAGGAACCATTTATAACCTTACGAAAGGTGAGTCTTATCAGGCAGAACCTTTTCCGGAATTTATGCAAGAAATTATTAAAGCTGATGGTTTGATTTCCTATATTCGGGAAAAAGCAAACTGAAAAGAGGTAAGAAGAAATAAGATCAAAATCTAAAAGAAACATGAATGATAATAAGAATGGGGAGAAGAAGATGAAGTTTCATATTGCAACCATTCCAGGGGATGGAATTGGTCCTGATATTGTTGAACAAACTCTTTTAGTATTAAAGAAAATAGGAGAAAAATTTGGTCATACCTTTACTTTTACAGAAACCTTAGCAGGAGGCATTGCCATTGACCAAGTAGGAGAACCACTTCCGCAAGAAACCTTGACGATTTGTAAAAACAGTGATGCCGTATTATTAGGAGCTGTTGGTGGACCCAAATGGGATACCCTTCCAGGAGACCAAAGACCAGAAAAGGCCCTATTAGGACTCCGAGGGGAATTGGGTTTATTTGCCAATCTACGCCCTGCTCTTTTGTATGAACCTTTAAAAGAAGCTTGTACCCTTCGCTCTGACTTAGTAGAAGGTGGATTGGATTTAATGGTTGTTCGAGAGCTAACAGGGGGAATCTACTTTGGAGAACGAGGGCGGCGACAAGGAAAATATGGAGAAGAAGCCTATGATACAGAAGCCTACAGTAAACCAGAGGTAGAACGAATCGCACGTGTGGCTTTTGAAATTGCGCTCAAAAGGAATAAGAGAGTAACCAGTGTTGACAAAGCCAATATATTAGAATCATCCAGGTTGTGGAGAGCCGTTGTAGAAGAAGTAGCACAAGACTACCCAGAAGTAGAACTCAATCATCTTTATGTAGACAATGCAGCTATGCAATTAGTTCGAAACCCAAAACAATTTGATGTTCTTGTAACGACCAACATGTTTGGCGACATATTATCCGATGAAGCCAGTATGATTACAGGCTCTATTGGGATGTTACCTTCCGCCAGCTTAGGGAAAAACAGCTTAGGAATGTATGAGCCCATCCATGGTTCTGCTCCGGATATTGCAGGGCAAGATAAAGCCAATCCTTTAGCAACCATTTTATCAGGTGCCATGATGCTGCGTCATTCTTTTCAACTAGAAGAAGAAGCAAGAGCCATTGAATCCGCAGTTATAAAAGTATTAGAACAAGGATATCGAACAGGAGATATTATGAGTGTAGGCATGAAACAGGTAGGTACTACAGAAATGGGTCAATTGGTACAAGAAAACTTATAAATCAAAAAAATGGATATAAAATATAACGGAGGCGAATGTAAATGTCATCAGAATTATTGATTTATCTAGATGGAGAATTTGTAAAAAAATCAGAGGCTAAAATATCAGTTTTTGACCATGGAGTATTATATGGAGACGGTGTATTTGAGGGAATCCGAGCTTATAATGGGCGGGTATTTCGATTAAAAGAGCATATTGACCGGATTTTTGCTGCAGCCAAGACGATTTTTTTAGACATTCCGTTGTCAAAAGAAGAATTAACAGAAGTAGTGGTAGAGACCTGTAGAAAAAATCAACTTAAGGACGCTTATATTCGTCTTGTTGTTACGAGAGGGGTAGGAGACTTAGGGTTAAACCCGAATAACTGTAAAAAGGCGACAGTTTTTTGTATCGCTTCTACCATTTCCTTATATCCGGAAGAAATGTATGAGAAAGGCATGCCTATTGTAACAGCTAGCCAACGTCGAAACAAAGCCACCATTGTAGATCCGCAAGTCAAATCTTTAAACTATTTAAACAATATTTTAGCCAAGATTGAAGCCAACCGTGCTGGCGTTTCAGAAGCATTAATGCTAAATCATGATGGAGTCGTAGCAGAATGTACGGGTGATAATATTTTTATCGTAAAAGAAGGTGTCATTTATACGCCGCCTACTTATATTGGTATTTTAGATGGAATTACTCGGCTAAGTGTAATGGAACTAGCAAAAAAAGCAGGTTATGAAGTATATGAAAAAGAATTTACTCTCTTTAATGTATATAATGCGGATGAATGCTTTCTAACCGGTACTGCAGCCGAAGTGATTGCAGTAACAGAAGTAGATGGACGGGTCATTGGAGACGGAAAATCCGGTCCCATTACCAAAGTACTACGACAGTTATTTCATGATTATGCACAAAACCATGGTACCCCTATCTATGAATAAAAATAGAAATGATCCATATAGATATTAGATTAAAAAGAGAAAGGAAATGCTTATGAGAAGTGATCGAGTAAAAAAGGGAATCGAACGGTCCCCCCATCGTTCTTTACTAAAGGCATTAGGCTATACCGATGAAGAAATTCAAAATCCTCTCATCGGAATTGTCAATTCCCAAAATGAAATTGTACCAGGACATCTTCATTTAGATACCATCGTAGAAGCAGTAAAAGCAGGGGTTCGAATGGGAGGAGGAACCCCCATTGAATTTCCAGCCATTGCAGTTTGCGATGGGATTGCTATGGGGCATGTAGGGATGCACTATTCTCTTGCTTCTCGAGAGCTTATTGCAGATTCAATCGAAGCCATGACCATGGCCCATGGTTTCGATGCTTTAGTTATGGTACCTAACTGTGACAAAGTTGTTCCTGGTATGCTCATGGCAGCAGCACGAGTAAACATTCCTACCGTTATTGTTAGTGGAGGTCCTATGCTAGCTGGGAAAATGCCTCAAAAACAAAAAAGTTGCTCCCAAGATGTTAGCTTATCCACCGTATTTGAAGCAGTTGGAGCAGTTACAGCTGGTACCATGACAGAAGAAGAACTATACGAATATGAAGAACATGCTTGTCCAGGATGTGGCTCTTGCTCCGGAATGTTTACCGCCAATAGTATGAACTGTTTAACCGAAGTATTAGGCATGGGTTTACCTGGTAACGGAACCATTCCAGCTGTTTATGCGGAACGAATCCGTTTAGCAAAAAAAGCAGGTATGGCTGTTATGGAAGCTTTGAAAAAAAACATGAAACCACGGGATATCATGACGAAGGAAGCTTTTTATAATGCCTTAACCGTTGATATGGCTCTTGGTTGTAGCACCAATAGTATGCTTCATCTTCCAGCCATTGCCTATGAAGCAGGGGTAGAATTAAACTTAGATATCGCCAATACCATTAGTGAAAAAACTCCCAATCTTTGTAAATTAAGTCCAGCAGGAAGCCACCATATCGAAGATTTGTACCAGGCAGGAGGCGTTCAGGCTGTAATGAAAGAATTGGCTAAAAAAGATTTACTTCATTTAGATTTAATAACGATAACGGGAAAAACAGTAGGAGACAATATTCAGGGAGCCATGAATCGAAATCCCAATGTCATTCGTCCGATTGAAAATCCCTATAGTACAACTGGCGGAATTGCAGTATTAAAAGGCAATTTAGCACCGGACGGCTGTGTTGTTAAGCGTTCAGCAGTAGCTGAAGAAATGCTACAACATCAAGGGCCAGCCCAAGTTTTTGATTCAGAAGAAGAAGTGATTCAAGCCATCCTAGGAGGAGAGATTCAAAAAGGATCCGTAGTGGTGATTCGTTATGAAGGACCTAAAGGAGGGCCAGGAATGAGGGAAATGTTATCGCCTACTTCAGCCTTAGCCGGAATGGGCTTAGACAAAGACGTGGCTCTTATTACCGATGGACGATTTAGTGGAGCTACAAGAGGAGCATCCATAGGACATATTTCTCCAGAAGCTGCTGAAGGAGGACCCATTGCTTTTGTACAGGATGGAGATTTAATTTCCATTGATATGATTCAAGGTACAATTACATTACATGTTTCCAAGGAAGAATTAGACAATCGAAAACAGCACTGGAAGCCCAAAGAGCCTAAAATAAAAACAGGTTACTTGGCTCGTTATGCAAAATTGGTTACATCAGCTAGTACAGGAGCTGTTTTTAAATAAGACCGATTAAGAACAGAAAGGAGATGACTGATCCATGCATCTTACAGGAGCAGAAATCATTGTTGAATGTTTAAAAGAGCAAGGTGTTGATACCGTTTTTGGATATCCAGGAGGAGCTGTTTTAAATATTTATGATGCTCTATACAAACATCAAGATGAAATTCGGCATGTTTTAACGTCTCATGAACAAGGAGCTGCCCATGCCGCTGATGGATACGCAAGAGCGACAGGAAAAGTAGGAGTTTGCATTGCTACTTCCGGTCCTGGAGCCACCAATTTAGTGACAGGAATTGCTACAGCTTACATGGATTCCATTCCCATGGTAGCCATTACAGGGAATGTAGCCCTATCTCTATTAGGTAAAGATAGTTTTCAAGAAGTGGATATTGCAGGTATTACCATGCCTATTACTAAGCATAATTATATTATAAAAAATATTGAGGATTTGGCAGATACTATTCGTAAGGCTTTCCATATTGCGAAGGAAGGACGTCCAGGACCTGTACTGATCGATGTGCCCAAAGATATTACAGCTCAGGTGACAAAATACCAGAAGCAAAGTCCTAAAGTCATTTCGACTTGTACAGAATACATTACAGAAAAAAGCATTGAAAAAGCAAAGACATTAATAGAACAATCCAAAAAACCATTTATTTATGCAGGTGGAGGTATTATTCATGCAGGAGCTTCCGAAGAATTGATGACTTTTGCAGAAACAGTGCAAGCTCCTGTTACATGTAGTTTAATGGGACAGGGTGGATTTCCTGCCAACCATTCATATTATACAGGTATGGTAGGGATGCATGGGACCATGGCATCCAATAAAGGAATCATGGAATGTGATCTGCTACTAGCTGTGGGGGCTCGATTTAGTGATCGGGTCATTAGTAAAGTAGAAGAATTTGCTCCTCATGCCCGTATTCTTCATATTGACATTGACCCGGCAGAAGTTAATAAAAATGTAAAAACAGACCATTCTGTCATTGGTGATGTAAGAGAAGTTTTATCCCTTTTAAATCAAAGGCTAACACCACAAAAACATACAGAATGGATGGAACAAATTCAGCAGTGGAAAAAAGAATATCCTCTTTCTTATGAGAAAGATCGAGTAACAGCTCCTTATGTCATTGAAAAATTATATGAGCTAACCGAAGGAAAAGCTATTTTAACTACAGAGGTAGGACAACACCAAATGTGGGCGGCCCAGTATTATAACTTTACAGAGCCCCGAACCTTTCTTTCCTCTGGAGGATTAGGAACCATGGGATATGGCTTTGGAGCCTGTATCGGAGCCCAAATTGGCCAACCAGATAAACAAGTTGTTAATATTGCAGGAGATGGAAGCTTTCGTATGAACTGCAATGAGCTAGCTACAGCAGTAGCGTATAATCTTCCTCTGATTGTTATTATTATGAATAATCAAGTTTTAGGAATGGTTCGTCAATGGCAAAATATGTTTTATGGACAGCGTTATTCTCATACCAATATTGATCGTGGCACCGATTTTGTTAAATTAGCAGAAGCCTTTGGAGCCGTAGGTTTACAAATTCGTACGTTGGAAGAAGTCGAACCGGTACTGACAAAAGCCTTAGCAGAAAAAAGACCTGTAATTATTGATTGCCAAATTGAAAAAGATGATAAAGTATTTCCCATGGTTGCCCCAGGAGCTTCCCTAGGAGATACGATGATTGGATAAAAAAGAGAGTGAAATTGTTCATTCTCTTTTTTGTGATTACATTGTGTATCTCTTTACTCGCGTTGTTCCTTTGGAAAGCTTGAAAGGGCATAGAAGGGTATGTTAGTATATATTTACAAAATGAGATTTGGTTTTTAGGGTTAAACGAATGCCATTAAAAGGAAGAAGAGATGGAAAGGAAGGAGATAGGATAATGAAAGGCCTCAGGGAAATACAAATGATGGCATGGATAGGGTGTATTTTATTAGTGACAGCTTGCTCAAAATCGCCTTCCAATCCAACTGTAGAAAAGCCACCAAAAGAAAATACTATGGAATCGGATCAAAAAATGGAACCAGATCAGGAAACCAATTCAATGGAAGAAACAGACCCCATTCAAAAGATGGTAGATCAAATGAGTGTAGAAGAAAAAGTAGGACAAATCTTTATGCCTGCCTTTCGTAAAAATGAACAAGGTCAGGCTTTAAAAGCCCTTACCCACCACATAAAAGAACAGATCGACCAATACCATCCAGGTGGAATTATCTTGTTTAAAGAAAATATCCAGGAAGTAGAACAGGTGATACCATTCATTCAGGATCTCCAGCAGCAAAGTACGATTCCTTTTTTTGTAGGTATTGATGAAGAAGGTGGAAGGGTAAGTCGGCTTCATGGTAGTGGAAAAATTCCTGCAACCTTTCTTCCAGGAAATTTCATTATTGGGAAAACGCAAGATCCAACGTTAGCTTATGAGGTAGGAAAACTATTAGGCAAAGAACTTTCGGTACTAGGCTTTAACATGAATTTTGCTCCTGTGGCAGACCTTTGGACTAACCCACAAAATACAGTTATTGGGGAACGATCCTTTGGCCCTGATCCTGACCTAGTTGGTGAGATGGTAGCAGCCATGGTTCAAGGAATGCAGGAAGAACAAGTAAGCTCCGTCATTAAACATTTCCCAGGACATGGAGATACTACTTTAGATAGCCATCATGGACAAGTTATTGTACCCTATACCAAGGAGCAATTAGAACAAAGAGAATGGATTCCTTTTCAAAAAGGAATCCAAGCCAATGCAGATGGAGTGATGATGGCTCATCTTCAACTTCCCAATATCATAAAAGAACCAATACCTGCCACCTTTTCCCAAGTACTTATAGAAGACATCTTGCGTCAACAATTAGGACATGAAAATCTTGTGATTACAGACGCATTAGAGATGGGAGCCATTACCCAAAATTGGTCCACCAAAGAGGCTTGCATAAAAGCCTTTAAAGCAGGAGCGGACATCCTTCTTATGCCTTCCTCTCTGCAAGAAGGATACCAAGGTATTTTAGAAGCAGTCCAACAAGGAGAAATACCCCAAGAACGTTTAGATCAATCAATCTATCGCATTTTAACGGTGAAAAATAAACGAGGAATACTGGAAAATCAAAAGAAACAACAAGATCCCAAACAGATTTTAGGGACTCCAGAACACCAAGAAGTCGTCAATAAAATTAGAAAGAAAAGTATGTAAAAAGAAATTTTGAAATTAAAAAACTTCATTTTTTTCTTTCTTTAAAAACGATTTTATGGTATAATTTTAAAAGTCAAATAAAACTTGAAAACATAATAGGGGGTATAAAAGATGACCGTTGAAAACTTAAATCCACTACAAAATGCTCAAAAACAAGTCAAAATTGCTTGTGATGCTTTAGGTCTTGAGCCATCTGTATATGAAATCTTAAAAGAACCACTACGAGTGATTGAAATTTCAATTCCAGTTAAGATGGATGATGGAACCATAAAAGTATTTAAAGGATATCGTTCTGTTCATAACGATGCCATTGGCCCTGCTAAAGGAGGCATCCGTTTTCATCCTGGTGTAAATCTTGATGAAGTCAAAGCCTTATCCATCTGGATGACTTTCAAGTGCTGTGTTACAGGCATTCCTTATGGAGGCGGAAAAGGAGGCATCTGCGTAGATCCTAAAACCCTTTCCCAAGGAGAATTAGAACGATTATCAAGAGGTTATGTTGATGGACTTTATAAATATTTAGGAGAAAAAATTGATATACCAGCTCCCGATGTAAATACCAATGGTCAAATCATGGCTTGGATGGTAGACGAATACAATAAGTTAACAGGCCATCATGCAGTTGGAGTCTTTACAGGTAAACCTGTTCAATGGGGAGGTTCCAAAGGAAGAACAGAAGCAACGGGTTTTGGGGTAGCAGTTGTAGCTAGAGAAGCAGCTCAACAACTAGGTATTTCCATGGATAAAGCAAAAGTAGCAGTACAAGGATTTGGAAATGTAGGAAGTTTTACCGTTAAAAATTGCCAAGAACAAGGAGCCAAAGTGGTAGCCATTGCCGAATGGACAAAAGAAAAAGGTACCTATGCTCTTTATAATAAAGAAGGTCTTGATTATGAGGATTTAGAAGCCTATATGAAAGAAAAAGGGGATTTAGTTGACTATCCAAAAGCCCAAGAAATTAGTATGGAAGAATTTTGGAGTCTATCCGTAGACATACTCATTCCCGCTGCTTTAGAAAATGCAGTGACAGCTGAAGTGGCACAAAAAATTCAAGCCAAATTAGTTTGTGAAGCAGCCAATGGTCCTTTAACACCAGAAGCAGATACGGTATTAGAAAAAAAGGGGATTACAGTGACACCTGATATTCTTACCAATGCAGGGGGAGTAACGGTTTCCTACTTTGAATGGGTACAAAATTTGTACGGTTATTACTGGAGTGAAGACGAAGTTCAGCAAAAAGAAGAAATTGCTATGGTAAATGCTTTTCATGATATATGGAAAATCAAAGAGGATTATGGTGTAACAGTTCGTAAGGCTGCTTATATGCATTCAGTGAAAAAAGTAGCAGAAGTCATGAAGTTACGCGGTTGGTATTAAAAAAGGCAATAAAAGAAGTGCATGCGATCATGGTATGCACTTCTTTTACTTATTTGTTTCACTAATCAATATCAATTTGTCGTCCTTTTGGCATTTCTTTTTCTAATTTAGGAAGAATAATAGTAAGGACTCCATCTTCGAAAGAAGCACTAATTTTTTCTTCATCCACATTATCAACATAGAAAGAACGGCTAAATTCACCAAAACTTCTTTCCCGTCGAATATAATTTTCTTCCTTTACTTCTGTATCGGCAGAACGTTCTCCATGTACGGTGAGTTGGTTGTTCATGTAATGGATTTGGATATCCTTTTTATCCATACCAGGAACATCCACTTGGATTTCGTAGGCACTGTCTGTTTCTTTTACGTCTGCTCGAAATAATTGATTCATAGAAGTCATGGGGCTAAAAAAATCCGTATTAAAAAAATCATCCCAGTTTGCTAGGGTATTCCTTCGTCCTCTTCCAAAAGGAATCATATTAAACATAGACAACACCTCCACTGTTTTTATTGAAATCCCAAAATGATATCTTTGATAGATATCATTTTGGGATTTACTTAATATCCTAACAATATAATAAACTATATATTTAGAAAATTCAACAACAACTGTTATCAAAAAAACATCAATATTCCATGATAAATGATAATATCTGATAATTTCTAATAAAATTGTATGTTTCCTCCCAAAATCATAAAGAAATAGGTGTTTTGAATCGATGGGAATACATATTATGAAGATATAGAAATTCCTTTTTATTTCTGTTACAATACATATTTATAGAGATACGCACTCATAATTGAAAATACGCAAATTGCTAAGTAAGTATCTATCTATAATGATAGTATTCCTCTAAAAGAAATAAATATGATGTGATTTTTTTACCTTAAGCATAAATTGAAAAAATAAAAAAGAAAAGGTGAAAGTAATGCCTATTAAAATACCTAATGAACTACCTGCCGTTGAGATATTAACGAAAGAAAATATTTTTATTATGGATGAACATCGAGCTATTCGACAAGACATTCGAGAGCTTAAAATTGTTATACTTAATCTCATGCCTATAAAACAAGTAACAGAAACTCAACTTCTTCGATTATTAGGAAATACACCTTTACAAATTGAGATCACATTACTTCATCCGAAAACCCATGTAA
>JAAYNZ010000187.1 GCA_012520595.1 Candidatus Epulonipiscium sp.
GATGTAAATGCCCTAAGGCAATATATTGAGCTTCCTTAGGGAATTCATCAATATGTACGGCCAAGCTTCCTCCTAATTGTATCGGTCTTTCTGAATCGGTGACTGCACCTCCCCTTAGATAAAGATGGGAAATACAAAGATTAATGGTATCTTCCCGATAATAAGACGCTAATTCTTGTAATACTTCTCCAATTCGATTGGAATAGGCTTTTTGCTGTACTTCTTCTTGAAGCTCTTCCGCAAAAATCTCATTTAATCTTTTTTCACTGGGATAGGGCAAAGTTAATAATAGAACTCGCTCCCCTTGAAACTCGATTTCCATATAGCCTTTTCCTGATTGGTGAAGAGTAAAGGTAGGGTAGGTACCTGCTGGGATCACATCGTGAAAAGTGCCTAATAAAAAAATACCTTCTTCATACAAAAGAGGAACGGAAGCTGTCAATCGTTCTGGATTATCATGGTTACCCGCGATAACAACTACAAGTCGTTCCCCTTTGTGATTTAAACGCTTTAATGCTTCATAAAAAATTCGTTCTGCTTTCGCTGGTGGGTTACTATGATCATAAATATCACCTGATACAATTACCATCTGGACTTGCTGTTCTTCTACAATAGTGACTAATTCGTCAATAAATTGTTCTTGCTCTTGTAATCGTTCATACCCTTCTAAGTTTTTTCCTAGATGCCAATCACCTGTATGCAATATACGCATTTTCGTCCCCCCTGAAGTTACTTTTCTTTTATTGTAACAAAATCTTTCTCTAAGAACAATGCTTAACGATATCCTCTTGTTTGTGAACTGGTGGTCATATCCACCTTTACATTAACAACAAAATGAATTCTAGAAAAGACATCCTCATCGTACCAAGAAGGTTTTTTTCTACAAATGGCTTCCCCAATTTGAAAAAGATCAATCTTCTTTTCAGCATATTGATGAAATAAATCTTCTCCTTGTTTTTTTATGCTCTTTTCCAGTTCTTTTTGTATGGTTTCTATCATTTTTTGATCCAATTCTAATGAAGCTTGAGTTTCTCCCAAAGAAATTCGCAAATGGACATTTTTTTCTACGGAGATGGATTCCTCTGATTCAAAATGAACATTGGTTTTGGTTTTTGCTTTTAATACTTGCAATGTAATGTGTTCTTCTTTTTTATTTGGATGAGAAATGGTAAATAACCCATTTTTAAATTGATTGTTTAATAAATTGAATATTTTGGCTTTTTCGTCTTCTAACGTTCCTACTTTTTTATCTTCTTTTAAAATACAACTTCCTTGCACCACAATTTTTTCTTCACCTGGCTCTCCCTCCATAGTAATCATGGTAATGGCTGCTACTTGATCTTCGATTTCACGATAATTCAAATATTGATTCAGTTGATTTCTTTTTAAATGAGTTGCTATGACTTTATTTTTAAGCAAATGATTTAAATAAGTTCCTGTAAAATCTTCTTGTTTAAAAGAAGTATGCAAAAACTCATGAATGTCTCCTCGGTAAATTACAATAGAAGGATATAAAAGAATTTCTTGATCTCGCATAAAAATATCTAAAAATTTATGGATTCCGTATTCAGCAGCTTTCTCTGTAAAAACTAAAACTTTATTTTGGGTATAATCCATTTTATAAATAGCACTTTGGTTCATATTTCGTATGGCATCAAAAATCGTTTCTCCTGTCGATTCAAAGACTAACCGATTCCCTGTTTCACCTTGTCCTTTTTTACTTCTGTAAGCGTGAAAAGCTTCCACTCTCATCATCGGTTCTCCTGTATCTGTTACATCTACTGTAACCAAGGTAACAAAAAGAACCTTATTAATGTCTTGATAACTAAAACAACCTGTCAAAGCAAATATCAAAATTAATAATAAACTAATAGAAATAAATTTATTTTTCATCTTCTTCACCTCGATGAAAAATTGGCTTATACATATCCATTTCTTCACCCTTGAAAATTACATCTCGATACCGATAGGATTTTAATGTACCTAAGGGAAATAAATAAGGATATCCACAACTTCTTAGGGAAGACAAGTGACTCCAAAACAATATAAATGAAATATAAAATCCTGGTAATCCTAAAAAAGCAGAAAAAAGAATCATAATATCAGACCAAAGCCAGATCCCCCCATAGACTTTAGGCAATAAGAAACTAGAAATGGATACAAGGGCCACGACAAGCACTGTAATAGAGGAGGCTAATCCTGAGTTAATGGCAGTATCCCCTAAAATAAGAGCCCCTACAATACTAATAGACTGCCCTACAGACTGGGGAAGTCGCACCCCTGCTTCTCTCAGAATCTGAAAAAAAAACATCATTAACAATACTTCTAGTATTGCAGGAAAAGGAACTCCTGCCCTAGAAACAGCTAAGCGAAAAACAAAAACAGTGGGAATGAGACTGAAATGATACGTAATAAGAGCCAAATACAAAGGCAATACAAAAACAGATATAAAAAAGCCAATCCAACGTAGAAGACGTAAGGCATTGACGGTATATCGATTTAAATAGTAATCATCGGGAGATTGAAAATTTTCCAGAAAAAAATAAGGGGCTGTAAGAACAATAGGAGTACCATCAACAAAGATTGCTACCCTTCCTTCTCCTAATCTTGCTGCTGCAATATCTGGCTTTTCTGTATATCCGATGGTATCAAAGGCCGTTGGCTTTTCTTCCAGTAATTCTTCAATTTTAGCTGCTGTAATAACAAAGACAGGAGGCATGTTTTGAAGTTTTTCTTGAATATAAGCAAGGGTCTTTTTACAAACTCGATCTTCAAGATAAGCCATCATGACAAGGGTATTACAAGTATCCTCTAAATGCACTTTTTCTAACTTTAATCGACTATCCTTTACTCTTTTTGTAAGCATGGAAATATTGTCACTAATGTCTTCCGTAAAGCCTTCTCGCGGACCTTTTAAGACAGCCTCTGCCGGTGGTGTTTCTACGGCTCGCTTTTTATATTGTTTCACTTCACAAAAAATACCTGATGATAATGAAGGTACAAGAACAACTGCATTCCCTTGTAAAATATGAAGAATGGCTTCCTCTTCCTTTTGAAGGATACCTGTGTTGCTAGCTGTAATAATACTATTTTGAATGGTTTCTACATCTAACTTCTTTTCTTTTGTTTCAACCAAAGGTTTGATAATCACTTCACTAATATAATGTGCATCACTAATATTCCCAGCAAAAATAATGATGATGGTTTCTTCATTGTTTACAATCTTTCGATATGTAATATCTTCATTGTCTTGCAAGATTTTTTGTATCCTTGCTAGGGAAATGGGAGCCATGGTTTCGTTTCATCCTTTCTTCTCTCATTGTGTTTACTATATTTGATTTGAGTATGATTTTGAAAGAAATGGATATAATCTAGCCAAAAGAGTTAATAAGGAAAGAGGATTCAAATGTTTAAAATGAATGAAAAACACTTTATGTTTATTATTTGGGGGACAACCATTGTTTCATTAAAAACATATCCTACTGTTTTTATTCGAAATGGATTGCGTGATTCTTGGGTTGCTATAATTATTGCTTCCATTGTTTTTATAAGCTATACCTTTTATATGATTAAAGTGCTACAAAAGACAAAAAATTATTCTTTTTTTTATCTGTATAAAACTGCCTTTGGAAAATACATGGGATCTTTATTGTTTTTTATGCTTTTATTTGCTTTTTTTATGATCCTGATCGAATGTGCTTCCATTGAAGCCAATTCTATGCATGAAAATATGCTTCTTGAAAGTCCCCCATGGTATTTTCTGCTTTTTTTTGTCATTCCAGCCATCTATACTATTAACAAAGACTTAGATACTCTTCTCATTGTTACCATCATCGGCATCTCTTTTATTATGTTAGCTGGAATTAACTTAGGAATCCAAACGGCTGCTTATAAAACACCTAGTTGGATTTTTCCTATCTTCGAAAAAGGGGTTACCTCTGGTTTTTTGTTATCCATTGTGCAAATAATTGGTTTATATAGTCATGTTCTTATTCCCATCTATTATTTTCAATACATTGAAAACAAAGATTCTATCTTTAAACCTTTGGCTTTTGCCCTCTTTATTGTGGTTCAAATGGAAATTGTCTCTATAACAGGAGTTATTATGACTTTTAGTATGAACCGAATCACCGAAATGTTTTATCCCAAACTTTTACAAACTCAACTTCCTAGCTATTTTGATTTTATCGAATTTGGCGAATTACTGGTTATGATACAAATGGTAGGAGGATGGTACGTAAAGTATACTCTTACCTTCTACGCCTTATTAAAAATCATAAAACAAGATCTTAATAAGATCCATCCTGCTCCCCTTTATATTCTAAGTGCCTTTGTCTTAGTTATCTCTTATTTTTTATCAAGAAATATCTTTGTTTTATTTAACTTTCTTACTTTCTTTAGTTATTTTTGTTTTTTTCATTTATTTCTCATTCCTCTTTTAGCCTTTGTTCTTTTTTCTTTCCGTCAAAAGAGCCGGCATTCAGAATAATTTAAGTTTATTCTGTTTCTGTAGGATAATTGGCCTTTTCCATATATATTTTTACAAATAAGGTGCAAAAAAACAAAATAATTCCTGATAATGCAAAGACCACTTGCATATTTCCTAAGGTCAACCACTTTATTTGATAAGCTCGCCCTTCTAAAGTTCCTACGATTCTTGATCCAATCCATGTGCTAGTAAATCCAGCAATCCCACCAATGGCAGCATTTAATCCTAGGTACATAGTACGCCCTTCTCTTTTGGCAAATAAAAATTGGATATTGAATAAGGAAATGCCTATGCCGGCCCAAGCGATTCCACTTGCAATTTGCAAGATAGGAATTAAAAATCGTGCTGTAGAAGGTATAACAAAAATCCATAAAAAATGAACAATGGATAATAGTCCTATAGAAAATTTGGTAGAAAAAAACCAAGATTTTTGATCAGCTAACCGTCCCCAAAAAGGTGTAGCAAAAACACGAATCAAAGATGCCAACACTCCAATGGCCATAATGTATGTATAATCTAATTTAAGCCCCGTAACCATGTAAACAGAAAAAAAAGGACCTGCAATTTGGAGTCCAACGTTCCATAAAATAAAGAGTAAAATAACTTTTCGAAATCCTGGGCTTTGTAGAGGAGTTGTAAAAACATCTTTTATATGGATAGGTGAAGTATTTTGCTTTACTTGTGGCTCTTTAATAGAACATAAAAGTATAAAATTAACAATGGCTAAGCCGACAACCACAAGGGAAATTACTAAAAAACCTCCGTATTCATTGTTGTTTACTTTAAAAAAATCCAAAATGCGTCCCATGGCTAAAGTAACAATGGTCACAGCTCCTAAGGAAACAGCATCTTTTTTTGCAAAATAATTTCCCCGAAGGGAAGCTGGAGTTAAATCTATCATCCAAGTAGAAGCTGCTGGGGTAATAAAGGATGATAAACTATGAGCAGTGGCATAAAGCAAAGGTAAGGCCAATAAACGATAACTTGGATTTTGTACAAATAAAGGAATTAAAAAAATAATACCTAGTAATAATCGAAAAATCAAACATAATAAACTAATCAAGAATTTTCGTTGAGGTAATTTTTCAAAAATAACAGAAGAAAAAATTTGAATAAATCCAACAAGTACAGGAATGGCTCCTACCAATCCGTTGAAACGATCAGTAGCCCCCATGAATTGTAAATACCCTGCTAAAAAAGCTCCACTAGTTAAATTGGCTATGGTTACAGCTGTACTTCCCTCGTAAATAAATAACCACCGACTTTTTTCATAGTCTACTTCTGTTAAAGGTTCTTGGCTGAAAAATAATTCTCGTAAACCACTTCTGATTTTCATTTTCTTTTCGCTCCCATACTTTTGATAAAATCATTGTCCTTCCTGTCTACTCATTTTCACATGAATTCCCCTGAATAGTGGCTGCCCTTTGTAGTACATCGTATCCATATTTTTCTCGTAAATGATCAATGGCATGATCGATTTTTTTCTTTTTTTCCAAAGTTTCGTTGGCAGAAGCCCATAAGGAAATTTGTTCGTAAGAGAGGGTATCTAAGTTTGTCACTCCTACCCCTAACAAACGAATGGGTTTTTGATTCCAATTTTTCAAAAATAAGCCCCATGCCTGTTGGTAAAGAACATCTGTAACATCCGTTGACATGGGTAAAGTTATATTGCGAGTTACGGTCAAAAAATTATAATACTTTATTTTAATAAAAATAGTTTTCCCTTGTACTTTGGTTTGTCGTAATCGCCATCCAACTTTTTCTGCTAATAATAATATTTCTTTTTTTATTTTTTCTTGATTCACTAAATCTTGTGAAAAGGTTTTTTCATTGCTTATGCTTTTCACATCTTGGGGATCCGTAGTAATCACAGGCCTTTCATCAATACCATTGGCATACTGATGCATCATTAAAGCAGTTTTATTCCCTAAGATCTGACTTAACCTTTTGAGGGGATATTTGGCTAAGGATCCGATCGTGAAAATTCCTTCCTTTTCTAATAACTGTTTTTGTTTTTCACCTACACCATGTAATTTTCCTACGGAAAGAGGCCATAATTTTTGTGGAATAACTTGGGGGTAAAGAAAAGTAATCCCTAAAGGTTTTTTCATATCCGATGCCATTTTTGCTAAAATCTTATTCGAAGAAATACCGATGGAACAGGGGATGCCGATTTCTTCTTTAATCTGATTTTGAATCATGGCTGCTATTTCTTTGGGCTGTCCAAAAATCTCATCACATCCTGTCATATCTAAACAAGCTTCATCAATGGACATCTGTTCTTTAAGGGGAGTATATTGATCTAGTAGATCCATAACTTGATGAGAAATTTCTTTATAATAATTATGATCGGCTTTTACAATAATTGCTTGAGGACATTTTTTTAGGGCTTGCCACAAAGGCATTGTCGTATAAATTCCTTGTGCTTTGGCTTCATAACTAGCAGCTAATACGATTCCTTTCCGGGTTTTGGGATCACCTCCTACGATAATAGGTTGGTTACGTAATGTAGAATTTCGAACCTGTTCACAAGATGCATAAAAAGAATTCATATCTACATGAAAAATCTGTTTAGTCATCTTCTCCCTCCTATAAGGAATTGTATTTTTTTCTTTCCTGTTCTCGATATAAGTCCATCTTTACACGAAATAATTCTCCATTACTAGGAGGGGTATAGGTAATCGCATTGGCTCCTGCTTCGATGGTTTTTAAAATAGATTCTGCCGTAGGACCTCCTGTAGCAATAATAGGAACATGAGGATATTCCTTGCGAATAGTTTGTACAATATTTATGGTTTCTGAGCCACCACTGATGTTTAAAATCTTAGCTCCTGCATCTAATTTTTCTTGAATATTGGTTTTCTCGGATACAACGGTAATGACTACTGGAACATCTACGGTATCGCTTACTTGTTGGATGGTATCATTGGGTGTAGGTGCATTTAATACTACACCAATGGCTCCTTGAAATTCTGCATGAAGGGCAATATTCACCGATCGGATTCCATTGGTAAGCCCTCCTCCTACTCCGCATAAAACAGGAATATCGGCTACAGACATAATGGCTTGGGTAATGGCTGGCTGTGGAGTAAAAGGATATACAGCGATAATGGCATCTGCATTGGTATTTTTTATGATGGCTACATCGGTAGAAAATAAGAAAGAACGTAGTCTTTTTCCAAAAATATAGATTCCTGTTGCTTGTCGAATCACTTCTGGTACTTTTACATCGGTTTTTCGTAATGTCCCGTTGACTTCTGGGATAAATCTTTCTTGCTTTTTCATAGACGGCCTCCTTTTTTATTCACTGGTACTTCACTTTTTTATGAATGTGTATATAGATATCTACGTTGAAAATCTAAATTTCCCATAAGCTCGTATATCTGCAAACAACCTCTCAAAAAATAAAAAAGACCTTAGGAAACTGGTCTTTTAAGTAAAATCTGCTCAGTAAGCAAATATGAAATTTATATTTTTCATACATTATTTTTGTTTATTGTACTTTTATTATAAAAAAGAAACAAGAAAATGTCAAGAGAAGAACCTTTGTTTAATTATATTCTTGGTAGGTTCCTGTGATTTGATATAAGATCCATTCTGCAATATTGGTAGAATGATCTGCCATCCTTTCTAAATATTTTACAATGAGCAGTAAATAAATTCCTTGTGTAATAAATCCTTTATTTTTTTCCATTTCCTCCTCAATTCGATGAATGAATGATAAAAAATATTCATCTACAATATCATCCTCTTTACAAACTTGTTGGGCCAAAGATAAGTTCTGGGATACATAACTGTCAATCGTCATACGAACCATTTTTTTTACTTGGACTCCCATTTCCATCATTGGTTTCTTTTGCTGAGGCAGAAGCTCCTGGGTCAGCTTTAAGGTATATTCACAAATATCTGCACAGTGATCGGCTATTCTTTCCAAATCCGTAACCATTTTTAGGGTGGAAGTAATAAAACGTAGATCTCCCGCTGCTGGTTGTTGTCTAGCAATGATTCGAATACATTCATTTTCTATTTTTTGCACTCCATCATCAATTTCATCGTCCCTTTGAATCACTAGATGAGCCAAGGCTTCATTCCGTTCTAATAAAGCTTCCATAGCATCTTGTAAGGATCTTTCGATTTGGGAACCTATTTTTAATAACTCTTTATGAAGATGTTTTAATTCTTGTTGGAATTGATATCGCATTCCAATCCCTCCTTATCCAAATCTTCCTGTAATATAATCTTCTGTTCGTTGGTCTTTGGGATTACTAAAAATTTGATCCGTATGATCCCATTCGACTAATTCTCCTTCCAAGAAAAAAGCAGTCTTGTTTGAAATCCTCGCCGCTTGTTGCATATTATGGGTTACCATAATAATGGTATACCTTTCCTTTAACGTAACAGCTAGATCTTCTATTTTTGAAGTAGAAATGGGATCTAATGCAGAGGTGGGTTCATCCATCAATAAGACTTCTGGCTCTACAGCTAAAGCCCTAGCAATACATAACCGTTGTTGTTGCCCTCCTGATAAACGAAGAGCATTTTTTTTCAACCGATCTTTTACTTCCTCCCAAAGAGCTGCTCTTCGCAAACTAGCTTCTACCATTTCATTTAGTTTTTCTTTGTTTTTAATTCCATGAATTCGTGGCCCGTAGGCTACATTGTCATAAATACTCATGGGAAATGGATTGGGCTTTTGAAAAACCATTCCTACTCTTTTCCGCAGTTCAATAACATCCATATTGTCATATATGTTTTCATTATCCAGGCATACCGCTCCTGTTACCTTAGCTCCTTCAACTAAATCGTTCATTCGATTTATGGTTTTTAAAAAACTGGATTTTCCACAACCAGAAGGACCAATAAAAGCTGTTACTTGGTTTTGAGGAATGGACATATCAATCTTTTTTAATGCTTGGAAATTTCCATAATATAAATTTAAGTTATTTACTTTGATTTTTTCTATCTCCATAATGCTTCTCCTCTCTCTTTTATTTTACAAGGGATCGAAAATGATAGCGGATCCATGTAGCAATTCCAAAAAAAATACCTACCACAGCCATTAAAATAAAAGCAGTTCCATATTGAATTTCTGCCGGCATGTCCGGTACTTGGGTCGAAATAATATACAAATGATAAGGTAGAGCCATGACTTGATCAAAAACACTTTGGGGTAATTTAGGTAAAAAAAAGGCTACTGCTGTTAATAAAATAGGTGCTGTTTCTCCTGCAGCTCGTCCCATACCTAAAATAGCTCCTGTTAAAATACCGGGCATGGCATGAGGTAAAACTACTTTCTGAATGGTTTGCCAGCGAGTAGCTCCTAAGGCTAGGGAAGCTTCTCGATAACTAGGATCTACACTTAATAAAGCCTCTTCTGAAGAAGCAATAATAACGGGTAAAATCAAACAAGACAAGGTTAAACACCCAGATAGTAAAGAAGAACCAAAACCTAAAAATAAAACAAAAAGTCCAAGACCAAAAAGTCCATAAACAACAGAGGGAACTCCTGCTAAATTAAAAATAGCTAACCGAATTCCACGATATAAAAGACCTCGTTTGGCGTATTCTGTAAGATAAATAGCCGATAAAATCCCTAAGGGCAAAGCAATGAGTACCGTTCCTAACATCAAATATAAAGTTCCTATAATGGCAGGCAAAATTCCTCCTTCTTTCATTCCCATTCGAGGCATTTGTGAGATGAAAGTCCAATTCATAACTGGAAGACCTTTCACAAAAGTAAAACCTATCATGGCAATAACCAAGCTTACAACGCTTACGCATAGCAGTCCTAGGAAAAAATAGATTATTTTTTCTTTTTGTCTTTTTTTCATGCTTTCCCCTCCTTTTGGTTTTTTTGTAAAACGTGATCTGCAATCCAATTGATCAAGGTAGTAAACAACAGAAGAACAATCCCCATGGCAAATAATGCATGATAATGAGGACTGTTACGAACTGTATCTCCCATTTCTGCTGCAATAGTAGCGGTAATGGTACGAGCCGATTGAAGGGGAGAAGTAGGGATTTTAGCTGCATTTCCTGTAACCATCATAACTGTCATGGTTTCTCCTATGGCTCTTCCGATTCCTAGCATAATAGCAGCAATCATTCCAGATGAAGCAGCAGGTATGATAACGTGTCGAATGGTTTCCCAAGGAGTAGCTCCTAAAGCTAAGGAAGCTTCTCGATAATGATCAGGAACAGCTCGTA
>JAAYNZ010000188.1 GCA_012520595.1 Candidatus Epulonipiscium sp.
AAAGTGGACCTTGTATCAATCCAAATCATATTTTCTGATGTATTTTCTATTTCTGAAAGCCAATCTAAATACATCTGGGTTCGATCTGGTTTGTCTTGTAAGAATACAATACCCATTTTTGAGGAAATGAGCATTTCTTTTTCTTTATAATAAACCTGAATAGAATCAATGACATCAGGATACATAGCAACAATATTTTGTAAATACCGGTAAACTAATGAGATTCGAATATGATTTCCTTCTAAAGGATATCGAAAAAGATATAATAGATCAGAATTTTTCGCATGATCTAAGGTTATTTCTTGGGATAGGCTTTCTACTGGATCAATAATATTCGAGGAAATGGAGTTACTTAACTGATATAGCATTTTTTGATTTACTTTTTCAATTTGCCGATTAAAATTAGAGGAGAAATACCGAAAGAGTATAGAAGAAGTAAGAGCAGTAGAAAACAAAATTAAAATTACATAAGATGCAATCAACCGATAATAAACGGACCCAAACCGTTTGAAAAACTTCATATGAATCCCCCCCAATTTTCAATTGATAATGGCTAACAACCATTTACACTAGCTTATTATAACGTCTTTTTTATAAAAGAGCAATTCATCGATAAAGCATTCAATGGATTTTCAAACTAATAATAATGAAGCCGGCGATGAACTAGCCGGCCTCATTGAACTACTATCGTTGTTATAATAATAAAGTTTTTAAAACTGGTTCAAAAGCATTTGCAATTCTTAAAAATCCAAGATCCGTAGGATGGGTTCCATCGACGGTACATTCATAAAAATCCTCCCCACCTAAAGACTTAGACCCATCAAAGAAATAAATATTCAAGTCTCCTTTTTCTCGTAACTTGTTTACAAGGGATTGTTCAAACTCTTTACGTTCTTTTTGCAACCGACTTGTACGGGAAAATAATTTTTCACTACTATAAGGAAAACGTGATACGACTAAAATCGGTATTGTAGGATGAACTTCTCGATAAATCCTTATGAATTCCGGAAGGGTTTTACGAAACTGTTCAATGGCTCCACTATTGCCTTCATAATCCAAAACCAAACAAGCAGGATCCTTAATTTGTGAAATAATCTCTGCGACTTCAGGTTCTCCTTTGCCATTTCCTGAAAAACCAAGGTTAATAAATTCTAAAGGTATTCTACGGCTTAAAATATTGGTATATGCCATACCCGGCCGACAAGCACAACCTCCTTGAGTAACGGAAGTCCCATAAACAATGATTTTTTTATTAGAAACATAACCAGGAGGATGAAGTATTTCTGTCCCCTCATCCAAGCCGATCCAAATCTCTTTTACCCCTTGGTATAAGGGTAAATTCAAAACAATGTTACGCATGGTTGGTTCCCAATTAGAGAACAATGTACATTCATATTCGGAAAGAGCAATATCATACTTAGTTGTGTTCACATAATACAATGGCAAAAACCTATCCGTTGAACTTATGTAACAATCTACTCCACATTGTCCTGTTGCTGGCATATGGACCATATCCGCTTTATCTTTTAGTTTAACTCGAATAGAAAGAGAAGATGAGTTGCATTGAAATCGAATCTGTCCTCCTGCTGTATGATCCGCTATATGATCCACTGCTTCTGAAATAGGTTTGGATGGCACGGTAGGTAATCTTCGATATTTTTTTTCTTCATGGAACCAAGCCAACCCTGCGACTTGAAAGGGTTCCTCTAAAGGAGAATACCACCGGATGGTACCATCAAAAGTTTTATTGGGTCCCATTCTAGGATCATATTTTACTATTGTATCTTTGCCTTGTTTATCCATTTTTTCATTCCCTCCGTAAACAGTCATATCCCATTATCGATGGATCTTTTACTTTTTTCAGCGATTGATTTTATATTCTAATTTTGATTTACCATCTGCTCCTATGACTTGAATAACTACTGGTTCATTAGGAGAGTTTGGTAAAATAACAGTAGCGCTAGCTTCTACTTGAGTTGTTGTTGCTGTGATCTGTACTCCTTCTTGAAGTGGTACATGATACTGAAGCGTACCCGGCGAAAAACCTTCTAAAAGGATTCCATTTAAGTAAATACCCGACAAAGTGGCATCTGTCTCTGGAATGGCAATGCGAGATAATCTTCTTCCAGAAGCAGGTGCATAATAGATACTGCCATCTACACCAAGTACCATTTGACTAATCGAACAATCAACAATCATTTTATATTGTAAAGTTTCAGGATCAATTACCATGATTTTTCGTCCTAAAGTGGTATAAATCATGCCATCTAAACTCCAAATCAAACGATAATTATTCCATTTACTTGTATTGTAAATGCTTGGAAAAATCATCTTGCTTTTTACAATTTCTTTTGTCTCTATATCCATGGCAAAAATGGTACCTTCTACGATCCCCCATAAAAATCCATCAGGTCCAAAAGAAAGATCCCCTATCATTTTAGCTGGAATATCAATACCCGGAATATCTAAGGTAAATTCATCCACCTTGGTATTGGCTTGCACATCCCAAATAAACATTTTAGCTTCTGAAGCGGTAGGTTCAATTCCAAGACCTCCCCATATGGTAGTGCTTCCATACAAAAATCCCTGGTGATAAACTAAGGAATGAATACTTTGATCTTCTACTATATTATCATATTGAGACCAAGTATTAGTGAGCTCATCATAAATTGCTAAACTTCCTCCTAAGAAACCGTAATCTGGTACTGTCCCTACAAATAACTTATGATCTCCAGAAGTCATGGCAAAAGGTCGATCTTGCTGATTTTTAATGGTGTATACTTGTTTTGGGTTTTCTTGGGGAACCACAGGTTTTGTTGGTTCAAATTGGTATATAACAGCAGAAACATAAGTACCGTAGTATACCTTATGACTTAAAAATCCTATGTTTTCTGGTTGTGGAAAAGAATATATATTGACATCCACTTGATTTGTAAATGGATTATAAATACTCATCCCTCGTTGGTATCCACCTAGATAAAGTCTTCCATCCATTCCTCGCTTCATGGATTGAATTCGAACAGCATCTGGCTTAATTTGAAGATGTATCAAAGATACCTCATTGTCCATGGGATCATAAAAAACACAATCTCCATGCTGGGTCAACATAGCTAATATTTTTTTCCCTGCTTTTTTGCCTCTTTGTAATTTGATCCATTGCATATCTTTAAAGCGTACAGTATCAGGTAATGGAACTTTGAGGGGTACTTCTATGGATTGATCTGACTCCATATCATATTGATACAGTTTTGTTTGAAATTCATAATAAACCAAATTAGGATCATAAGGAGATGGTTTTGAAATCATACTACTGCATTGGAATGTGCTTACTACTTCATGGATCTCTTTATCCAATACGATCATTTGGTGTGTATTAATGCAAATAAAGATTTTTTTATCTACGATAAATACATCTGAAATTTTTCCTACTTCTCCAGTACAAAATCCTGATGAATTGGGGGGGATTATAATTTCAGATTTGAAACCTGTTGTTGGATCCATTTGAAACAAATGAATATTGATTCCCAGTCCTGCATAAATGTATTGATCATCTCCCCCTAATCCTCGAACATAATCTTGCCCTTCTTTAATGGTTCCATAATTTCGAAAGCTCTTTGTTTGAATATCATACTGAAAAACCTTTCCACCTGTCTTATCAGCCGCATAAGTCCCCCCATATATTTTACCATCAGCGGTCGCTTCGAGATCTCCGACCCAGCTATCAGAAGGATTGAAGCCAAGCTCTTCAATCCTTCTTTCTGTAGGAATATATCGATACAATTTTTTATCTGAAGTTCCTGAAAAATAAACATTTTTATCATTGCCTACTTTCATGGCCCATAAAGCTTCTGAATTAGGAATGATTTCTGTAAATTTTACTTCTCCTGTTTCTACGTCAAAAGCATAAAATCTTCCCGGTAAACCATTGGTATGAAAATAAACTTCATTTTCACCGGCTGCATTTTCTTGAATAGCTCCAGCCTGACCTAAAATAACAGTAACCATTGGACCTAAATCTACTGGATCTTGGTATTCTCTTGTTAACAGAATATTTTCTGTATCACTGGTGTTAATCATTATGTTCACCACTTCCGTAATTCTATTGATCCCATAGGATATTATTGTCGTATAGCACCCTCTCGAATTAATTGTTCTCGTAATAATTTACTATCGACTTGGTAGGGTAAAATCTTATTTTTTAAAGCAAGGGCGGCAGCCGTTCCTGCTGCTTGCCCCATAGCAACACAAGTTGGCATAATACGAAGTGAGGAATGGGCTGCGTGATCACTGGATATAGGTCTTCCTGCTACAACTAGGTTATTGATATTGACTGGTAATAAGCATCGATAAGGAATACCATAATACTGACCTTTTTCCAAATGCTGAATAAGAGTTCCCGTTCCTGATGGATTATGAATATCAATAGTATAAGCATTATAACAAATGGAATCATCAAATTTTTGCCCAGATAATACATCTTCTCCCGTTAATACATACTTACCTAGGATACGCCTGGATTCTCTCACTCCAATTTGAGGTGCAGATACTTGAAAATAAGAATTTTGAAATCCATCTACATTTTCTTTTAGGAAATAATACATTTGCCAACATTGTTCTCTTGCTTCTATTTCTGCTTCTGTTAATTCTTTTGGGTTTGTTGCATCTTTCATAACAATACGAGTGGTATTAAAATGAATGACATCCTCTTGCAGGGTATTAAAAAACAAAACATTTTCCCTTGGATTATTTATTTCCCCTCTTTGGACTGCCTCCTGATATAAGGCATTGATTTTTTCTCTAGAAGGCATTTGGGATCGCTGTACATTGCCGATTCGAAAGCACAGAGTCATGGGTTGACCATAACCATCTTCTTCTCGTCCTTTTTTACAAGGTACTTGTGCCATATAGGCAAGATCTGCGTCTCCTGTACAATCAATAAATAGTTTTGCTTTTAAGGAAGATAAACCTCCTTTGTTCGCAATCGTAATACTTTCAATATGATCTTCTTTATCTTTTTTTACATCAGCCACATAGGTATGAAATAAAAGATCTATCTTTTCTTCTATTACCATTCGGTTCAAGATTAATTTCATAACTTCTGCATCAAAAACTCTTTTGTCTTCATTAGGCATTCCATTCAGTGCTCGAAGCCGGTCTAAAATCTCTTGAAAAATTCCAAAGGTAAGTTGATGTTCTTTTTTAAAGGGTTCTTGGGATTTAAAATAAGACATAAAAGGATTTACTAATCCACTAGTTGCCATGCCTCCTAAAAATCCATACCTTTCTATTAAAAGAACATTTTGTACCCCATTTCTTTTGGCTGCTATGGCTGCTGCCACACCTGTTAATCCTCCACCAGATACAATTAGATCATATTCTTTTATCATGATTTAATCCTTTCTATTTACTTAGTGATTGGTACCATTCGTTAGCTTCTTTTTCTAATTGTTCGCCACCACTCTTATACCATTCTTCTACAAAAGTATCAAAATAATCGATAGGTTTATCTCCTATAATAATGGAAACATAGGTTTCTTCTTGTATCTTATCCAATTCAGTTTTGTATTTTCCTTGTGATTCTAAAGGTGCTAATAACTCTTCTCGAATTCCACCCACATCGAATTGATTGTCATTTGCAAATTTAATACGTAAAGGTAAAAGTTTACTTTCGTAATCATAGGGTGAAATGAGAGTCATTACAGGCATGGCTCCTATTTTACTGAGTTCTTTACCATCTGTATAAGGATCTAAACGAACAGGCATGTTGTTTTGCCATTCCCAATGTTTGCCCTCCATCCCTTGTCGAGCAGTAATAAAGTTATCAAAATTAGCCACTAAATCTTCAAATATTAAAAGCAATTTTCCTAATTTATCAGGTTCTTCTTCTAGATGCTTTCCTAATCCATCAAAGATACCCGAAACAATCGTCTCTTGAGGTACTCCCCTCTTACCCTCTGGTCCTACTGGAGGTAAGCCAAAAATTAAGGAATCAACTACCTCAGGAGTGGTTTTTAGTAATTCTTGAATATTGTGACCAATAACGTCTTTATCATCTTCTCCCATTTGAGGTCTCCAATGATAATAAAATCCATGACTCGTATATCCTACTTGACCCGTTACAAAAGAGTGAGAAATATGAGAATAGCCACCTTTATTTTCACCAGTAATAAATTCTGGATCAATGACACCATCTTTATACCATTTACTTAACTTTTCTAAAGCTTGTTTCATCTCTGGCTGTACTCCTCCATACACGAGTTTACCATCACGAGTCTTCCAATTGTATGGCAAGAAACCATAAGCTCCATAAACAGCATTTAAGCCTGTTGTTGAAAGACCATAAGTATCATTTTTTCCGTTTTTATCTGGATCTTCTTTCACAAATTTATACATGGCTTCTTCAAATTCATCTAAGGTTTCTGGTGTTTTGGTAATACCTACATTTTCCAACCAATCTCCTCGCCAAACCACAGGTCTGCGATAATTAGCTGAAATACTATAATGTGGAATTGCATAAAGCTTTCCATCTATTTTCCCATAACTTAATGCTCCAGGTACATCCGTTGTATGATACTTGTATAAAGTAGGAGCCATATGTTGTAATAAATCTTCAGGAATTTCAGCTAATAAGTCTTGATCATAATATTTTTTCAAAGTAGGAAAACCTATAATTCTTACTTTATCTGGGATTTCTCCAGTCGCAAATCGTAAATTGATGATCTCATGCCATTGTCCACTATCAATGTTCCAAATATCTAGGTTGACGTTCCATTTTTCATTCCAATATTGGGTCATTTCTGCATTTTCATCTGTAGGTGCTAGTTGGCCTGATGTCCAAGCAATATCATAGGTCTTCCCCTCAATGGGCTGGTATTTTGCAAAAGGATCCTTCTTATCTGTTTCTTTGTTTTCTTCCTTTTTTTCGCTGGTTTCTGTATTGGCTTTTTCCCCGCTGTCCACCGGCTTTTCTTTATTTGACTTACATCCTGCCAATGTTGTTACGAGCAAACAGATGATCAGAGTCATGCTAAGCCACTTTTTACAACTTTTAAACATAAAAATTCCTCCTTTTATTTTCTTTTATAATCAAGATGTTAACACATCTTTCATATCTTCTACCCTTTTAAGGATCCAACCATAATTCCCTTTACAAAATATTTTTGAACAAAAGGATATACTAGTAAGATGGGTATCGTAGCCACCATAATGGTAGCTGCTTTAATGTTATCAGGGCTTATGGATGCCATATCATCCATTCCTGTATTTAAGTCCATCATTTCCTGGGTTCCTTCTAACACAATTCTTCGAAGAACAACTTGTAACACTTGTTTACTTGCTTTTTGTATATAGATCATACTATCAAACCAAGCATTCCAATGCCCTACCGCTGTCCATAAGCTAACCGTTGCAATAATAGGAGCTGAAATGGGAAGAATAATACGTATCAAAATGGTAAAGTCATTGGCACCATCAATTCGTGCTGACTCCTCAAGATCCGGAGAAAGAGACATAAAATAATTTCGTACAATAATCATATTATAAGCGGGAATAAGGCCTGGTAATATAAGTGCCCAAATAGAATCTAGTAATCCTAACCCTCGAATGACTAAATAGGATGGAATCAATCCGCCACTAAAAAACATGGTAAAAACAATAAATCCAGTCCAAAATCCCCGGTGGGGAAAGTATTTTTTGGATAAAGGGTAAGCTGTAAATACAATGGCCAGCATTACTAACGGAACGGCAATTCCTACTCGAATCACTGTATTGATAAATCCCGAAACCATAAATTCATTCGATAGGACTCTGCGATAAGCTGAAAAATCAATGACCTCAGGAATTAGCCTAAGGCTGGCAAAATTTGAGGTTCCTGCTGATAAGGACATGGAAACTAAAAATAAAAATGGATACAAACAAGTAACGCAAAATATAATCATAAATAAATAATTCATACTGTCAAAAATAAGACTGGGAATCGAGTGTTTTATTTTATTTTTTCTTTTTATCTTCATGTCTTTACTCATTTTCTCCCTCCTCCTACCATATTCCATATTCGTTAATTCGTTTTGTTATTGTATTGGTCATTAATATTAGTATAAAAGAAATAATATTCGTAAATAATCCAACAGCTGTGGCAAAACTATACTCCATCTTCACCAATCCCATTCGATAGGTATATGTACTTAATACATCTCCTACTTGATAAACGGTGGGACTAATTAATAAGTTATAGATTTGATCAAAGTTATCATGTATCAATCCACCCACTGCAAAGATCAACATAATGGTAATCACTGGCGTTAACCCTGGTAATGTTATATGAAGCATTTTTTTAAATCGATTGGCTCCATCTACTTCAGCTGCCTCATACAGTTCTGGATTAATTCCTGAAAGAGAGGCTAAATAAATAATAGATCTCCAACCTACTCCTTTCCAAATGGATGTTAATACCAGTACCGTACGAAACCATTTGGGATCTGCTAAGAAAAAGATAGGATCTCGCCCTAAAGCCTTAAGTATAGCATTAATGGGTCCAAGGGAAGGGGATAAAAACTGGACAAACAAACCTCCCAGTACAACCCAAGATACAAAGTGGGGTAAATAACTAATGGTTTGGACCGTCTTTTTAAATCGCTGATGAGTAATTTCATTTAATAAGAGAGCAAGTATAATGGGTGCTGGAAATCCAAAAATCAAGTTATACATACTGATAATTAAGGTATTTCCGAAAACTTGCCAAAAACTTTTTACACCAAATAAATGCCTGAAATTTTCTAGACCAATCCATGGACTTCCAAAGATTCCATCTTTAAATCGATAACTTTTAAAAGCAATTTGTATACCATAAATCGGTGCATACTTAAAGACTAGGAAATAAATAATGGCAGGAATAAACATGAGTGTTAAGTACTTATGCTTCCAATATAAATGAAATTGGTTTTCCCTACGTTTCTTGGTTTGTGCCAGATTTTTTGCGGCATTCACTTTCATGATATTCAACTCCTTTTTTATTCTGCATGCTTTTAGGATAATCCCTCTCTCTTTCATCAGCAATCCTAAAGTTTTATGAGAACCATAAAATATTACTTTTTCGATATAGTACTTTTTCAACATCATGTTTTTTTCTTGCAATTTAGCCCTTTTAGCTAGTCTTAAAGGGATCTTATAACCTAAAATTTTAAAAACCTATGATCCGATGATACAATCATCAAATCATAGGTTTTGCATTTTTATCCATTCGTTTTTTATTTTCTAACCTCTCTTTTAAAATTTTATTTGCTTTTTGGGGATTGGCTTTTCCTTTTGTAACTTTCATTACTTGCCCCATTAATGCTTTTAAGGCTACTTTTTTTCCAGTTATATAATCGTTCACACTTTTTTGGTTCTTCTGTAAAACTTCATCGATTATTTCTTGTAACTGATTCGTATCACTAATTTGTTTCCACTGGTTTTCTTCTACAATCATAGAAGGTGACTTTCCTGTTTTGTACATGATCTCAAATACTTGTTTTCCGATATGGTTGCTAATGATTTCTTCTTCCACAAGCTGAAGAAGTTCAGCAAATTGTATGGGAGTAAAAGGAAATTCTCCTTGTTCCTTTTGCTCTTCTGTTAAAAAACGAAATCCTTCTCCTAAAATCCAATTGGCAATGATAACTGCATTGGAATAATGACGAATGGTTTCTTCAAAAAACAAGCCTGTTTTTTGATAACCAATCAATACGTCCGCCTCTTCTGGCGTTATGTGATAATCTGTAATCCACCGTTGTCTCTTTTCATGGGGAAGCTCCGGTAAACTCTTCTGTATCCTTTGAATCTGTTCCTTTGAAATGCAAATTAAGGGAATATCCGGTTCTGGAAAATACCGATAATCTTGGGCTTCTTCTTTTTTTCTCATAGGAAAGGTACATTGATTCTTTTCATCCCACCGCCGGGTTTCTCTCTGTATTTTTTCCCCTTTTTCTAGTGCTTGAATTTGTCGGCTCGCTTCATACTCCATGGCCTTAAGAGCATAAGAAAAAGAGTTCATATTTTTAATCTCTGTTCGTTCTCCATACAATGGATCTCCCTTTTTTCGAACTGATAGATTAATATCACAACGTAGGGAACCTTCATTCATTTTACAATCAGAGACCCCTATATATAGCAGAATATTTCTCAAGGTTTCCAAATATCTCTTTGCTTCTTCTGGTGAAGATAAATCTGGTTTTGAAACAATTTCAATCAATGGAACACCACTTCGGTTATAGTCAATAAAAGTTCCTTCTTCTGTATGAATTAATTTACCTGCATCTTCTTCAATATGAATCTGTTGAATACCTATTTTTTTATTTCCCTCGTCTACAGGTATTTCAACGTATCCTTCATAACATAAAGGGATATCGTATTGTGAAATTTGATATCCCTTGGGTAAATCAGGATAAAAGTAATTTTTTCGATCTTGTTTTGTTTGTCTGGCAATGCTACAATTCATGGCGAGTCCTGCACGAAGAGCATACTCAACTACCTTTTCATTCAAAACTGGAAAAGTTCCGGGAAATCCCATACAAGTGGGACAACATTGAGTATTGGGTTCCCCTCCAAATTGAGTAGAACAACTACAATAGATTTTGGATTTGGTTTTTAATTCTGCATGAACTTCTAATCCGATCACCACTTCATATTGATTCACCATGATTTCTCCTTTCTTTTTGAAATCCCCTCTTGTTGTTCATAAGTATAAGCCACTTGTAATAACTGATGTTCTTTACCTGCTTGTCCAATCAGCTGAAACCCTATCGGAACTCCTTCTATACGATCTCTTGTAGGAATGGACAACGCTGGAAAACCTGTTAGGTTAGCTATGGCTGTATACATATCTTTCCAATAATAATCCTGAACTGATTTTTTTTCTTCTCGGTTCCAAACAGGAAAGGGAATTACTGGTGTTAAGATCATATGGTAACTTTGAAAAATCTGATTTGTTTCTTGATAGAGTAGAGTTCGTAATTTCAGTGCTTTTTGATAATAGGTTTCATAATGAGAAGCTGATAATACATAGGTTCCAAATAAAATCTTTTCTTTTACTCCTAAACCAAATCCTTCTTGTCTAGTTTTTTGATATAAATCTGATAAATCGTCATATCTTTCAGCACGATGACCATATCGAATTCCATCAATCCGTGCTAAATTAGAAGAAGCTTCTGCTGATGTTAAAATCTGATACATAGAAGGAACATAGGAAAGCATAGGCAACTCTACTTCTTCTACCCTGGCGCCTAAAGTTTCTAATTGAGAAGCCACCTTGTGTATGTGTTTTTGAATAGAAGGGCGGCAGGGGAAAAGATCTGAAAAATGGGGTAATGCAATTTTCATCTCTGAAATAGCCAAGTCTTTCTCTAAAGGAACCCAAGGTTGGGAATGGGTAGTAGGATCTTTACTATCTTTCCCTGTTAAAAGCCCCATTAATAAATCCATGTCTTCTACTGTTTTGGTTACAGATCCAATTTGTTCAAAGGAAGGAGCTACGCTGATCAATCCATACCTAGAAACTCGTCCATAGGTTGGTTTTAAAGCAAAACATCCACAAAAATGAGCCGGTTGACGAAGATCCCCACCTCCATCCACACCAAGAGCAAAAGGAATTTCTTCTGCTGCTACAGCTGCACTACTTCCTCCTCCACTACTTCCTAGTGTCATTTGTAAATTCCAAGGATTTCTAACTTTGGCTATGGAGTAGGGTGAATGGATTCCAAATTCATCCATATCTAATTTTCCTACTAAAATGGCACCTTCCTCTAGGTATTTTTCTACTACCGTTGCTTGATAAGGGGGAACAAAAGAGTTTAACATAAAGCTAGCTCCTGTTGTCTTCATTCCCTGGGTACAAATATTGTCACTAACAGCCATAGGAATTCCTTCTAGGATTCCAGCTTTTCCTTGGGAACGTCTTTGATCCGCTTCTTGGGCGGATTGTAATAAAATCTCTTCTTCTTGTAGTGTAATATAAGCTTGTATTTGTTCATCAACTTGTTTTATTCGCTGAAGATAAGCCTTCATTAATTCAACACTACTAATCTTTTTATTTTCTAATAATCCCTTTAATTGGAGTACTGTTTTTCTATACACGTTATCACCTAACTAAAAAGCTTATTTTTAATTCTTTACAATACACGAGGTACATAAAAGTACCCTTTTTGTGTTTGTGGAACATTTTTTAGAAGTTGATCCCTTCTAACAAAAGGGATTACTTCATCTTTTCGCAGCACATTGGTAAGGAAACAAGGACTAACCATAGACTCCACTTCCTTAGGTATTTCAATGGTTTCTAGTGGTTGATGGATTTGCTGTAACCATTGGCTTATATCCTGCTGAATTTTTTCTTCTTCTACTTTCGTGAGTCCTATCTTCGCTTCTTTAGCTACTGCTTGTACTTCTTTCGTAGAAATCATCCTTTACTCCCTCCTCTTTTAAGAATTACCAGTCCATACCCTGATTGAGCATAGATAAAAACTCTTCTTCACTTAAAATGGGAATGTTAAGTTGCTTGGCTTTTTGGTTTTTAGAAGAAGAAGAGAAAATATCGTTATTAATTAAATAATTTGTGTTTTTACTTACACTGCCTGTTACTTTGCCTCCTCGTTTTTCAATTTCTTTTTGGAGTGCTTGTCGATTTTCAAAATATTCCAGGTTTCCTGTAATAACAAAGATTTTTCCTTCTAGTACAGGATCGATCTTTTCTTCTGTGGATCTTTCAAATTGAAGATATTGTAAAACATCTTGAATGATCTCTTGGTTATCTGGAATACGAAAATAATGATAAATGGACTTGGCAATCACTTCTCCAAACCCTAAGATCGTAAGAAGTTCTTCTAAACTAGCCTTCATGATAGCATCCAATTCGTCGGCAAAATGTTGGCAAAGTAATGTGGCATTACTAACTCCTACATTTTGAATCCCCAGTCCATAGATAAATCGAGGTAATTGAGTCTGCCTAGACCTTTCAATGGCCTTCATCATATTTTGGAAAGATTTTTCCCCAAAACCTTCCATCTTTTTAATCTCTTCTTCATAATTGGATAATCGATAAATATCACCAAAAGTTGTAAGAAATCCTTTGTCTACTAGTTTTTCGATGGTGGCTTCGGAAAACCCTTGAATATCCATGGCATTGCGTGAAGTAAAATGGGTTAATGATTTAACCTGCTTAGCATTGCAATAAGGATTGGTACAATATAGTAATTTAACTTCTTTTACTTGCTTTACCTTTGTTTCTCCTCCACAGGCAGGGCATAACTGTGGATAAGGTACAGGGCCAGTGGCTGTTAAATTATGAGCTACTTGGGGAATGATCATATTAGCTTTATACACTTCGATGGTATCTCCTACCCCTAATGCTAGATCTTCTAATATGTTTAAGTTATGCACACTTGCTTTGGTTACTGTCGTTCCTTCTAATTGAATGGGCTCAAAAACAGCTACTGGATTGATTAATCCTGTTCTTGAAGTATTCCATTGTACATCGATTAATCTTGTTGTCTTTGTTTCATCTGTCCATTTAAAAGCAATAGAATCCCTAGGAAACTTTGATGTTTGGCCTAGCCCTTCTGAATAGGATAAGGATTCGTAAGTGAGCACCAAACCATCTGCTGGAAAATCATTGGTTAACACTTTTTCTTCGAACTTTTTCACCTTATCTTCAAGAGTATCTTGTTGTACTCGTACAGATTCTACAATTTCAAATCCCTGTTTTTCAAGCCATTTTAGTTGTTCATATTTGCTATCCGAAAAATCGACTCCTACTGCTTGCACCAATTGAAAAGCAAAAAAATTAACATTTCTCATTGCCGTAATTTCATTATTTAATTGTCTTACCGATCCACTACATAAATTTCGTGGATTTTTATACTGTTCTTCTTCTGATAGACCTTGATTTATTTTTTCAAAGTCTGAATACTTAATGACTGCCTCTCCCCGTATAATCAATTCTCCTTGGAAAGGAACCTTAAAAGGAATATTTCGGAAAAAGCGAGCATTATTGGTTACCTCTTCCCCTATTTCTCCATTTCCCCTTGTTACAGCTTGATATAATTCTCCTTGTCGATACGTTAAGACAATGGTTAATCCATCTAATTTCCAAGATAAAATTCCTCTTTGCTTTCCCAACCAACTTTTTAATTTGACGATCTCCTTCGTTTTGTCCAAAGAAAGCATCTTACTACTATGGGATACACGAGGTAGTGTACTTATAACCGTATACCCTACTTTTTGTGTTGGGCTATTCGAAAAAATAATTCCTGTTTTTTGCTCTAAGTTTTCTAATTCATCATACAAGGCATCATACTGTTGATTGGACAAAATCTCCCGATCTTCTTGATAATATGCTTTTGCCGCTTCATTTAAGCATGCTACTAATTCTTTTATTCTTTTTAATATCTGCTCTTGATTCATCCTTTTCTCTCCTTGTACTTATTCTGGCACGCCCTTATTTTATCACATTTCAAAAAAACTGAAAAGGAAGGAGTAAAAAAGATCTATACATAAAAATAGTTACTGCGAATAATTGCAGTAACTATTTTTATCCTTTCACTCTTGGATATATATCTTCCAAAAAGCGAATTTTGTGCTCTGTCATTTGTATGTACTGTTCTTCTGTAATATTTCCACGTTCTAGCAAAGATTTTGTAAAGTCCAAAAACTTTTGTGTCAATTGAATGAGCTGTTGCAACTCGATTGATGATTCTTTCTCCATCCAAGATCCACTTCCCCACTTTAGTATAATCCTAAACTATACTTATTATATCTTTAAAACCTTTTTTTAACAATTCCTGTATAAGTCCATCTAGAAAGTTTATCTCTTATTTTATTGCTTTTTCTCTTTTTATCAGTGTTTAAATCCAGTTTTTATAATTTTTTGAATAGTTTTTTTGTTTCTTACTTTTCCACTTTTTGCAATTTTGATAAATGTGCCATCATTTTTTTTATTCCCTTTGTTGAAAAATCTACTGTTACTTCATAGTCAGCCCCTGCCGGTTGAATTTCTAATACGATCCCTTGTCCAAATTTTTTATGAACTACTTGATCTCCTTCTTTAAATGTTAAGGAAAGATTTTTAGGAACTGGGATTGCTTTTTTCTTGCGAAGCATCGGATTTAACGAGTAGGAAGATGCCTGTTGAAAAGAGGGTCTAAGGGAAGATACAAAAGAAGATGACTTCATATTTTTCTCTTCTTTGCATAATTCTTCAGGAATTTCTTCTAAAAATCGTGAAATCTGATTGTATTGAGTCTTCCCTCGAACCATACGTGAACGTGCATGGGTAAGATATAACTTTTGTTTTGCTCTTGTAATTCCTACATAACATAATCTTCGTTCTTCTTCTAAATCCTTTTCATCTCCAGATACCATACTCATATAACTAGGAAAAAGTCCTTCTTCCAATCCTGTAATAAATACACAAGGAAATTCCAATCCTTTTGCACTATGTAGGGTCATCAAAGAAACTGCATTGCTTTCTTCATTATAATTATCAATATCTGCAACAAGGGAAATTTCTTCTAACAATCCATATAACGTTGGATCTTCTGTTGTTTTTTCATAATCTGCTACTTTAGATATAAATTCTTTGATGTTTTCGATTCTTCCTTGGGCTTCTTCTGTTTGCTCC
>JAAYNZ010000189.1 GCA_012520595.1 Candidatus Epulonipiscium sp.
CTTATCAAGAATCAGGAAAGTATATACATGGAATTCATTCTCATCTAAAAGATGAAGAGACAATTAAAAAAGATTGGGCCGTATATTATGGAATGATTAGTTTAATGGATAAATACATTGGAAAGATATTAGATAAATTAGATGAACTTGGTCTTACAGAAAATACAATTGTTATTTTCACAACGGATCATGGAGATTTTTGTGGACATCATGGGCTTACAACCAAAGGACCCTTTCATTACGAAGATCTGTTAAAGATACCTTTTATTGTGCGCTATCCAGGTAAAGTGCCTTCTAATAAAATAAATCCAGCCATGCAATCATTAGTAGACTTAGCGCCTACGTTATTACGTTTATCTGGCTTATCCATACCAAGAACGATGACAGGAAAGGATCAAAGTAGTGTTTGGTTAGGAAAAAAAGAAGCTGTTAGAGACCATATTATATGTGAAAATAGACATGAACCAACGACAATTCATGTAAAAACTTATGTGAATGAGAGGTATAAGATAACAGTGTATTTTAATCAAACCTATGGCGAACTTTTTGATCTTAAAAAAGATCCAAATGAAATTAATAATCTTTGGGATGATGAAAGATATATGGAGTTGAAAAAAGATTTGCTGTTAAAATTGATTTGGGGGGAAATGGAAAAAGAACCGATGTGGATGCCACGAGTATCAGGAGCTTAATAAGGAGGAATAAATTTGGATGTAATAAAAAGAAATTATTTAGTCTGTGTATTTTTTATTATAGTGCTATTCTTTTTAGATATTCAGTTGTTATATGCTGATACACTTGATTTTACAGGACATTGGGCTCAAGATACAATGGATTCTTGGCTTTCAAGACAGTTGTTAGTAGGATATGAAGATGAAAAGGTAAAGCCAGATGAAAATATTACGAGAGCAGAGTTCTTTACACTCATTAATCGTTTATTTAGATTTGAAGAAAGAAAAGAGATGACATTTATAGATGTAAAGACCTCAGATTGGTTTATTAAAGAAATTCAAAAAGCAGTAACAGCAGGATATCTAAAAGGATATGAGGACGGAACAATTAGGCCTACTCAAGAAATCAGTCGTCAAGAAGCAGCTTTAATTTTATATAGAGTATTTCAGTTTTCAGTGATATCAACAGAGAAGAATATTCCCTTTAAAGATAAAACAGCTATTGCAGACTGGAGTGAACAAGCAGTTTTGTTTTTAAGTCAAAAAGAGTATATTCAAGGATATCCAGATAAAACTTTTCGACCAGAATGCAGTATAACTCGAGCAGAAGCAATTACCATGATTCAAAGTATTGCAGGAACATTATATAGTGAATCAGGTAGGTATGAAATAGCAACAGAAGGAAATGTTATTATTAATCAACCTAGAGTTACTTTAGAGAATTCAATGATTAAGGGAAATTTATATATAACCGAAGGAGCAGGAGATCTATTATTAGATGGAGTTATTGTTTTGGGGGATATTTTTATTCAAGGAGAAAGAGAAAAGGAGATTGTTTTTCATAACTCTCGTTTAAATAATATTGATATTCAGAAACAAGGGAAAGAAGTACAAATTCTTGTATCAGGAGACACGAGGATAGATAAAGTAAAGCTTTTGTCAGGAGTAAAATTAGAAATAACAAAATCTGCTTTTGTAAAGGAAATGATTATTCATACATCACAACCCATTGATATCAAAGGAAATGGCAAAATTAATAAGATTCAGTTGGAAGTAGAAGAGACTAATTTGGAGATAGAGGAAGGAATGGTTAGTTGGGTTATCGATCTTTATAATCATAGCAATCAAAAACAAAAAGATGTTGAACAAAAAAATCAAATGGAAGGAAAACCAAATAAGGATGAGGAAAAAGATATAGAGGAAAACCAAATATCTGATGCCGAGGCTGTTGCCAAAACCAAAGAAGCTTTAACTTTAGGAAATACGGATGCTGTAATAAAAGATTTAATACTTCCAACTAAAGGAGACTTTGGCACGATTATTAGTTGGGATTCATCTAATAAAGCAGTAGTAAAATCTGATGGAACAATTATAAGACCTTCTTATGAAACAGGAGATAGGGTTGTATTTTTAACAGCGACAATCCAAAAAGGATCTGCTATTGACACAAAAATCTTTGAAATAGTTGTGAAGAAATTAGAACCAGGAGCTATAACCATTGAATCCATTGTTTTTAATAAAGAAAAAAATATAGTAACGATTAAAGGTATTGTTTCAGAAGGAATGGATCAAGAAATTACATTAAAAGTCATAGAACCAGATGGATCGTTGAACATGTTAGATCAAACAACGGCTAAGAAAGTGGATGGCATGTATAGTTTTCAATATAATTTAAAGGAAGAAAAACTTGGTGAATACAAAGTATTTATAGGAGGAACAAAGATAGAATCTCCAGTACGTGGTAGTTTTATAGTGGAAGCAGAATCGAGCAAAGAACCTAAAGTAGTTGTAACAAAGGCAGAGTATAATCAAAATACAAGAGAAGTAAGTATAGCTGGTTCTATCTCAACTGGTGAGGATCAAGAGGTTACATTAAAGGTGTTCGATTCAAAAGGAGAATTAAATTACATTAATCAACAAACCAGTAAAAAAGAAGGTAAGTATGAGTTTGTTTATGAAGTAGAAGAAGATGCATTACAGGGGATTTATGAAGTATTGGTAGGTGGAGAAAGGATTCTGTTGAAGAACCAGGGAAAAACTACTTTCGAAGTAGTCAGTAAGTAAATTGTCAAAGGAGAAAGAATACGATTATGAGAGGAAGGTATGAGAGTGAAAAAAACAAGATACCAAATGATCATAGCTTGTATGTTACTATTATTTTTTGTCATGGGGATAGGTATGAATTGGACGATAACTATTTTTGCGAATGAAATAAACCAAGATCAATCGAATGATTGGGTCCGAGGAGAAGATGGAAAATGGCGTAAAATTATTTCGGTTCCAGAATTTGATTTTAATAGTAAAGAGGTAGGAATTTTTGAAATTCTAGATAGACCTGATTTTCCCAAACCTATAGAACAATGGTACAATAATGGACCTGGAGATCGGGATGGGGCCTTACAAATTGTTGAAAATTATTCAGATGCAAAAAGCAATAGGGGGCTAAAATTTGATACTACGGAGATAA
>JAAYNZ010000190.1 GCA_012520595.1 Candidatus Epulonipiscium sp.
ATTTAGCCCTTTCCCACCACTAAATACTTGCAAAGAATTAGAAGATATCGTCTCACCCTTTTGCACAAAATGTTCTACTTCATATACATAATCAATATTCAGTGAACCAAAATTTAAAGCTTTCATAATTTTCCCCTACTTTTCATTATGTCATTATTCACCATAGCTTTTTATTGTATCAAACAATAACTTCTTAAAACGATCTTGATCAAATTCCATCGCAGCAACTACATTCCTTACGCCTTGGGATACAGGGTAAAATACACTACGTCCTATATCCATCTTTGGATCTGTACCGATATACTCTCTATAATCACAAACCGTCATTCCTCTTGTAAATTCACCTTTTGTTTCTATATCTACATGCATCGGTAGTGAACATGGAACGATGTTAGGATCGATTAACCAAGATATTGCACAGGCATCACAAAGTTCTGACTGTCGATCACTATTTACACTAAAACTTAATAGTTGTGCTGCGAATTGAGCAATATCATGATTCATATTCTTTAATATAGTAACATCTTTTGGTATCATTGAATTTTGTCTAGTGAAGTTTAATCCAGCCATTTTTATTACTATTCCTGAATCAAAAACAATTTTTGCGGCTTCTGGATCCGCATAAATATTAAACTCTGCACAAGGACTATAATTTCCTGCTGTTACGGAACCTCCCATGCAAAGGATTTGTGGTATCCGTTTTTTAAGCCTAGGTTCTTTTAGTATGGCTTGTGCTACATTGGTTAATGGTCCTAGAGTCACAAGAAGAATATCATCCTGTTTCATAAAGGTATCAATTATTACATCTATGGCATGTTCTTTTTCAGGCTTTTTATTCGGTTCCCGAATTTCCACTGCACCTAAACCACTTATTCCATGAACTTCTTCTGCTGTCTCTAATTTTGTAAACATAGGTTTATCATAACCTGCATAAATAGGAATATCAGTCCTTTTTGCTAATTCTACCACATAACATGCATTTCTTGTTGTATTGAAAAGACCAGTATTGCCACCAACAGTACTAATCCCCACCACCTCTAAATGTTTCATTGCTAAAAGTAACGCAAAACAATCATCAATCCCTGGATCACAATCAATAAATACTTTATTTCGTTTTTTCATTTTCCCTTATCATCCTTGTTTTCTTATTGTTTTAACCCTTTTTCAATCTTTCGTTTCTGATTCATCCGAATCATATTCATAACTACAAGAGCAGCAATGGTAGCTATATAGGGTATCATTTCTATAAATTCTGTCGGGAAATTTCCTCCTCGCCCCTTAATCATGGTAGCAAAGGCATCAGAAAATCCAAAGAAAATAGCTGCAAGAGCTGAACCAACTGGGTTTCCTGCTGCGATATTCATGGCTGAAAGTCCAATATAACCTCTTCCATTGGTCATGTTTTTCATAAAAAAGCTGACCCACCCCATGGACATAAAAGCTCCACCTAATCCACAGAGAATACCTGATATTAAAAAGGAAATGTATCCAATTCTAGTGACATTAATTCCTACTGATCCTGCCGCCTTTGGATTTTCTCCAACAGCTCTAAGTCTCAAACCCAACCTGGTTTTATATAGGAAAAACCATACAATGTAAACACTTAAAAATGCCAAATAAGTTAATAGATTATGCCCTGATACCATTTTACCAATCAGCGGTATTTTATCAATGAGTGGAATTGTGATGGATGGAACTGTAAAAGCTTTAATTGCTGCTGAGGTTGTGGACTTTTCACCTGTTAATAAATACATAACAAATACAGTTCCGCCTGTTGCTGCAAGGTTAAATGCAATACAGGTTAGATATAAATCTGTCTTTCCTGTTAAATTTGAAAACCCAATAATAGCACCCGCTAAGACCCCAACAATAACCGCTCCAATCAGGCCGATCCAAATACTTCCCGTTAGTCCTGATATGATTACGCCAGCAAGGGCAGAAGCTAACATCATACCCTCAAGTGCCATATTTAACATACCGGCTTTTCTGCTAATTACCGCTGCAAGTGCTGCAAAAATTAGTGGTGTTGATAGTCTCAATACTGAAAATCCAAAGTTTGCAAACCAATCCAATGTATACATAGGCATCTTTGCATGGACTACTCCATACTCTCCTTTCTAGCTTCAGTTTTACTCTCATCATCAGCTAATATTTCTTGTACTACTATTTCTTTATCACTCTTTAAATCATCTTTTGCAGCCTTATAAATTAATCGCTTTTTAAATCCGCCCATAAATTCTTCCGCTGCTACAAGGAGGATAACAATTCCTTGAATTACGGTAATAAACTCAATGGGAATATCTCCTTTGGAGTTAACAACGTCTGCACCAATACGGATATACGCAAGTAATAGTGAAGTAATAGGAACTAATATAGGATTACGTCTCGCTAAAACAGCAACCATAAGTCCGTCAAACCCATGTTGAGTACTAGCAGACCATTTAAACCGATCATAATTTCCTAATATCTCACACGCTCCACCAATTCCTGCTAAAGATCCTCCAATTAATTGTGCTAATATAATTGTCCCAAGCATATTAATCCCACTGGCTTTTGCAAAACTTGGATTACTACCAACGACTCTCATTTTATACCCGAATACCATCTTATAGAAAATAATTGCAACTACGATTACTGCTATTATGGCAATAAATATTCCCGCTTGTATCTTAAACTTACCAAATATGGAGGCAAATCTTGCCGTCTCAGGAATGGGCAAAGAACCTAAAGAACCAATGGAAGGGTCACGCATACCATATTTTAAAATCCAAATGGATAGGAATACTAAAATACTGTTTAACATTAAAGATACAACAACAATATTTGCATTTAATTTAGCATCTAAATAAGCAGGTATTAAAGAAATCACAAAACCAGTTAAAGCTCCCATAATAAGAAGTGTAGGTATCATGATCACTGGTGGCAATCCGGATTTGCCCAAGTAAATGGATGTTAGAGTAACAATACATCCAGAAAACATAAAGATCCCTTCTCCGGAAAGATTAAACTTATTTACTGCATACATAAAACAAAAGCATAATCCAGTAAAAGTAAAGGGAATGGCAAGATTAATGATACTACCAATACGTCTTTGCGATGATAATGGTCCTAGAACGAACTGCCTGATTATAAAAATCGGATCATCACTAATCGCATATAAAATTATTAAGGCAATTAGATAAGCTATACCGATTGCAACAAGAATTCTTACAAGTTCAACCGTTGTTTCGATTCTTCTTGTTTTATTCATAATACATTCTCCATTTCCTTTGCAGTCATTGTTTTTATTCCCAGCATATATTCACCTAATTCATCCTCAGATACCTCATTAGCCTTAGGAAAAGCTGCAACAACCTTACCTTTTCTCATAACTAAAAGGCGGTCAGAACATTCAAGAACCTCGTTTAGATCTGCTGAAATAAGCAAGGTAGCGGTACCTTCTGTACGAGATTTCTTAACAATTGTCTTACGAATCATTTCTGCAGCCCCAACATCAATTCCTCTTGTTGGTTGATTCGCCAGAATGAAATTAGAACCGGAAGTAAATTCTCTTGCTACGACTACTTTTTGAATATTACCACCTGATAGCATACGAACAGGTTGATTCTTATCATCACATGCAATTTCAAAATCCTTAATATACTGATCCACCAATTGATCAATGTATTTGTGCTTTATAAATAATCCTTTACGATATTCAGGAAGAAAAAATCGATCTGAAATAATATTATCTTTTATCGACAGATCTGGCGCACATCCATGACGCATTCTATCTTCTGGTATATAAGCAAGACCCATCTTTCTTATTTCATGAACGGTCTTACCTGCAATATCTTGATTATTAATTTTCACTTCTCCGGAAGAGAATGTATCCATACCACATAACACATCCGATAATTCACTTTGTCCATTCCCTTCTACCCCTGCAATTCCTACAACTTCTCCTTTTCTTATATCAAAGGATATACCATCTATAACTTTTTTCCCCGTTTCATTTATTTTCACTAAATTTTTAATCTTTACGACTACTTCTTCTGGTTTTGGATCCTCTTTATCTATTTTTAATACTACATCTCTTCCAACCATTAATCGGGAGATATCCGATTCATTCATATTCTCCAATTCATAACTTCCTAAACAATACCCATGTCTTAGAACCGTAACTCTACTACAAATGCGCTTAACTTCCTCTAGTTTGTGAGAAATAAAAATAATGGAATGACCGCCTTCTTTTAGGAGTAGAAGTTGTTCAAATAACTCATCTGTCTCTTGGGGTGTAAGAACAGCAGTAGGTTCATCCATAATAATAATCTTAGCCCCTCGAATTAATACTTTCATAATCTCTACCTTTTGCATCTGTCCCACAGATAAATCTTCTACTTTAGAAAGAGGATCAATATTGAAACGATACTTATCGGCAACTTCTTGTGTCATTTTTACTGCTTTATTAAAATCAAATAAACCTTTCTTCATAGGTTCAATACCTAAGGCAACATTCTCGGCTACGGTAAGGGATGGAAGGAGCATAAAATGTTGATGGACCATTCCTATTCCTTTATCAATTGCATCTAACGTATTCTCTATTTTTACATGTTCTCCATTAATATAAACACTTCCTGATTGTGGCGACTCAAGTCCAAATAAGACTTTCATTAATGTAGTCTTTCCTGCTCCATTCTCACCAACAAGTGCTAATATTTCTCCTTTATTTAACCAAAATGTGATGTTTTTATTGGCTACGAAGCCATTATCATAAATTTTAGTAATATTATCCATCCTTAAAACTTCTTGTGCCATTGTTTTTCCTCCTATTGGTAAATCATGCAGGACCTCTAAAAGAAATCCTGCATGATTTACTTACTAGTTATTAGGGTGTTACAGAATCTAGTAAGGACTGATATTCTGATTCATTAGCAAAATCATAATAAGATTTAACTTTTATTTCGCCTGAAATAATCTTATCTTGTGTTTCTTTCATTTTTGTTCTAATTTCCTCTGGAACATTTTTTACAAAGAAATCATTTTCAACATATCCAACTGAATTTTCAGCAAGACCTAGACGATTTACTTTTTTCCAAACATCTTTTCCTGCGTCAATATCATGGAATAAAGAGACAAATGAATCTCCTACATTTTTTAACATGGAAGTTAAAATAACATCTGCAAGTTCAGGGTTCTCTGACTCTTTATAATATGAATACTGATCAGAGTCTACACCAATTGCCCAAGTTCCCGTCTCTTTACATGCCTCAAAAAGTCCTCCACCGGAACCACCTGCTACTTGATAGAATACGTCTGCTTTTTTATCTCTTGCTTGAGTTAAACAAAGTTCTTTCATTTTTGCTGGATCTGTCCATGAACCTACGGTTGCCTTAACTACTTTACAGTTTGGATCATAATTTTTAACACCTTCCACAAATCCTGTTACAAAGTCTGCAATCACAGGGTTATCCATACCAACATTAACAGCCACTACTTTTGATTTTGACATACCTGCTGCAAGCTGTCCTACCATGTAAGAGCCTTCATTTTGTGCATAGAAAATAATTGCAACGTTTTCAGGTATTTCTGATTCTTCCATTAAATCATCAAATAAAATAAACTTATGATCTGGGTATTCTTTTGCTAATTTTAATAAAACATCTCTGAACGTTGATGATGCTACAATATATTCATATCCTTCATCCATCGTATCAAGTATCGTATCTTCCCATTTATCCGCTTTTGTTTCATCGCCTGCCTCTACGGTTTTACAATCCCAACCTTCTTTACGCAGTACCTTCATTCCTTCTTCACCAGAATCACTAAAAGATTTATCACCTAAAGCTCCTACAATATAAGCAATACGCCCTTTTCCAGAAGATCCTCCTGTTTTACTTGGTTGATTCTTTTCTCCACATGCGGTAAGGGAAAAAATCATTGCTAATGTTAAACTTACTGCCATTGCTTTTTTCATAAACTTATTCATATTCTTCCTCCTTATTTTTTCATTCTGATGTCAGATTTCGAATCCATTTCATAGAGCGGATTCTTGCGATTCCGACTAAAGCTTCTAAAACAATATTAAATTTAATAATAGCAATTACAACAATGGGTGACCAATGAAATACAAAGGCTCCTAAAGAAGCAAGAGGAATTGTGATCATCCACATCGTAAAAATATCTGCAATAAATCCTGTTTTCCCATCTCCTCCAGCACGTAGTGTTGCAATTAATCCTGTCATTTCCATCCCCGAAAAAGGCCATATTATTGCAAAAATGAGTACAAACCATTTTGCATAGGTTCTGGCTTCTGCAGAAAGATGATATAAACTGATAAAAGGAATGCTTACCACTAAAGTCAAAATTCCAATACCAATGCCACCAATGAAGCCTATCACAAGCATACTATTTGCTTGTTTTTTAATTTCTTTCTTTTTTGCTCCTGAACCAATGGTTTTACCCATGGTAACAGAACACGCATGTAAAGTTCCATTCATAAAGCAGCTTACAAGTTGATTTAATACATTTGCCACATTATAACCACCAACCACTGTTTTACCCATCTGCCCTGTTATTGCACTTCCTGCCGTAGTACCTGTAGACCAGATTAATTCATGAGCGATAATTGGAGTGCTAATTAAGTAGTAATTCCTACTTAATTTTTTATCTCTACGTAAAAGGTCCTTAAATTTTAACCCTATATTCTTTTCCCTGAAAAACACATATCCTACTAAAATTAAAAACTCTACTAATCTTGCTACCACTGCTCCTAAGGCTGCTCCATTGATTCCCATTTCTGGCAATCCAAATTTCCCAAAAATAAAGCAATAATCTAAAAAAACATTAAGTGGATAGGATATTGCATTTGCATAAAAAGAAATTCCAACCTGTTCAATTCCTCTACAACACGCAAATAACATAGTGCTAATTGCACAAGGTAAATACATGCATGCCGCAATTTGTAAATAGGATGAACCTAATGTAATAATTTCAAGATCATTGCTATAAATTCTCATAAATACATTGGGAAAAAACATAACAAAAGCAGAAACTAAAATGGCAAAGATAGAAATTGATCTTATTCCTATGGCAAAAAGAGTTTTTATTTCTTCTTTGGCTTGCTTACCCCAATATTGAGCGATGAGTACAGAACAACCAGCAGAAAAACCATGGCATAATGTGTAAAATATAAAAAAGATTTGTTGTGCTTGTGATACTGCTGTCATATGAATCTGATCAATACTTCCTAACATAATGCTATCTGCAGTATCTACGCTAACTCGCAAAAACTGTTGAATAATAATAGGAATTGCTAAGACCATAATGTTTGTATAAAACCTTTTTTCTGTAACAATGGGAAATGTTTTCCTTTGTGTTGTGTTCATTTATTATACGCTACTTTCTATGCACCCTATGAGCCATTCTTTAAATTTGTTGATATCTAAGTCAACAGCTACGCTTACATTTGGTTTCTTACCAAGTTTACCTCTAACGTCAACCATCGTATGTCCAGCCGTATATACACCTTCACATTCAACATCCACATAGTAATCGATACAAGTAAGACATTCGGGATAAATTGCTGCTGCAAGCGCAAGAGCATCGTGCATCATTGCATCTTCTCCACCTTCACTATGCCTACTGAACATATATTCTAATATATCTGCTACCAATATAGATGCCTTTGTTCCTGCTTTTCTTACTCTTTGTTCATCATCTCGGTTTAAAATGGCTCTTTCTGTTACATCAAGTCCAACCATAGTCATGGGTATCCCACTATTAATGACTATTTTTGCAGCAACCGGATCGACCCATATATTAAACTCGGCTGTTGTTGTCACATTACCACCTCTTACTGCACCACCCATAAACCAAATATGCTTTATTTCACTAATAATTTCTGGATAGAGAGATATTGCCATGGCAATGTTTGTCATTGGACCAATTACCAAAAGTTCTAGATTTCCTTTTTGTTTCTTAGCCTCTTTACGTATCATCTCGATGGCATTATCTTCACAAAACGTACGAATTTTTGCCTCTGGAAGCGTAATGGTTCCTAAGCCTGTTTGCCCATGGGTCGTCCCATAATAATTTCCTCTTGGATATAAAGGAATTTCAGCCCCTTTCGCTACCAAAACTTGATCTGCTTTTAGATATTCGACTAAATTTAAATTATTTTTTGACGTATATTGATGTGCTACATTACCATTGACAGATGTAAGTGCAACGACCTCCATATCCTTACTATATAGAGCAGCAATAATAGCAATTGCATCATCGGTACCTGTATCGCAATCAATAATAAAGGTCCTCCGTCCCATTTATCCACCTCCCCTCATTCTTTTTTACACATCATTTTTCATTCTGCTTCTTTTTTGTTTGTAATTTTAACTAGTAAAACATTTTAGTAAATTGTTTTTTTAATGCATGTTTTCATACTATGATCTTATCACTTAATTTCTATTTGTCAATAGTTTTTTACAAAATTAGTTAAGAAAATATTTTCTTAAATCATTTTCTTATGCAATATGTACATTATTTTAGAGGTATTTCATTGACAAATGATCTAGTCTACTTCATAATATTATTTATAGCAACCTACTCATTCAAATTCAAAAGAAAATAAAAAGGGGCGATATTTGTGACCATTAAAGATATTGCTGAATTGGCTGGCGTTTCAATATCTACCGTATCTAAGATTATTAATAATAAAGATGAAAATATTAATACTGAAACAAGAAATCGAGTGTTAAAAATTGTAAAAGACTATAATTATATTCCCTATGGTGCAGCTAGGACAAACTCTACTACCCGAACATTTATCTTAGGTGTATTATTAAAATCAAAATCACAAACCAATCTTTTTTTGAATGGAGCTATAAAAATTGCGCAAGAAAGTGGATATAGTATTTTAATATATGATAGTATGGAAGACCCAACTCGAGAATTAAAAAACATTACCTCTCTATGTAAAAATAATGTAGATGGAGTTATTTGGGAGCCCGTAAACAAAAAAAGTCTTAAGCATAAACGTTATTTTGAAAAACAAGGCATTGAAGTTTGCTGTATTAATATGCCAACGAATCCGGATTCTTATTTTATTGATTTTGTCCAAATGGGATATAAGGCAACAAGTATCTTATTAAAATATGGGCATACGAAAGTCGGTTGTTTGACAAAACAAAACAGTTCACGATCTGATATGGTTTTTGAAGGGTTTAAAAAATGCCTTTTTGACAATGAAGTTCCTTATAATGACAATATGAATTTACCCATTGAATCCACTGAGTGGTATCATCATATTCTTACTCATAATCCTACTGGAATTGTTAGTACTCACTATTCTTCCTCTTTGATCCTTATGGAACATCTCTCAAAAATTCAGTTTTTTATCCCTTATGATCTATCCTTAGTGAGTTTAAGGGATGATGTACGAGAAGATATTCGTTTCCCTATGATTTCGAGTATTAAAATTCCCTATTATGAATTCGGTGAATTTACCTGCCAACGCTTAATTGATCAATGCGAAAAAAAAGAAAGTCCAGTTCAAGTGTTTCAAACTGACTTTCCGCTAGAAAATACAAGTAGCCTTTCTATTCCATTTTCATCACGAAATAAAAAAATCATCGTGGTAGGTAGTATTAATATCGATATTACATTAAATGTGAATGAACTCCCTCAACCTGGAAGAACTATAAGTACAAACAAACACTCTATTATGACAGGCGGAAAAGGAGCCAATCAAGCTGTTGGAGCTGCCAAATTAGGAAGCGATGTCGCACTGGTCGGAAAAGTTGGCAATGACTATGAATCCAATTTAGTCTATTCCTGTATGCAAGAGCATAATGTAGATGCACAAGCTCTTAAACGAGATCCCCATTTAGAAACTGGAAAAGCATATATCCACCTACAAAATGATGGAGAGAGTATGATCACTATTTTAACTGGAGCCAATGACCATTTATACCCTGATGACATTTATTCTTATCCAAAGCTTTTTGAAAACGCTGGATATTGTCTTCTTCAGACAGAAGTACCCGAAGAAACGATTTTAGCTGCCGCAAAACAAGCCCATAAGTATGGTGTAAAGAATATTTTAAAACCGGCTGCTATCAACAAAATTAGTCCTTCCTTGATAAAATTAATCGATATTTTTGTTCCCAATCGAAAAGAAGCTGAAATCTTATGTCCTGATATTCCTGATATCAAACAAAAAGCTCTTCATTTTATCGATCTGGGAGCAAAAACAGTTATCATCACCCTAGGGCGATCGGGATGTTATATTCAATCCCCTTCTTTTTCAGGATATATTCCTGCTGCTAACTTTATTCCTGTGGATACAACGGGAGCTGCCGATGCATTCATTGCCACACTAGCTGTTTATCTTTCTTCCGGTTATACCATTGAAAATGCAGCTAGAATCGCAACTTATGCTGCAGGTTTTTGTATCTCTCGACAAGGAGTCATACCTGCTCTTGTGGATCGCAATTCTTTAGAGACTTATATCAAGAGCATTGAGCCCGAGCTATTACGTTAGTATTCTCAAATAAGGATACTAACGTAACCATTATATAAAGCTTTGTATAAATTTACATTTTTATTTTTGAAGTTAATCCACTCTTTTATCACCTAAGAAAAACAGTGCTACTGTACCAATACCTGTGTGGGAACCGATGACAGTACCTACACTATTAATCATTATTGGTTCTTTTAAATGGGGAAAATTTTCTTCAATTAAATCAGCTACTTTTCGTGCATCATCATAACATGCTGAGTGGGATATAAAACATTTGCCTGAATACTCGAGTCCATTTTCTACATGTTCTTTCATTTTCTTCACTATTTCATTAATTACATGTTTCTTCCCCCGAATTTTTGAACGTGGAATCAACTTTCCATCATCGTCCATGTTTAATAAGGGACAGATATGTAATAAACTTCCCACCACTGCAGAAGTGGCCGATATACGACCTCCACGTTTATAATGAGTAAGATCCGTAGAAAAAAACCAATGATGAACCTTTAACTTATTTTCCTCTACCCATGTATAAACTTCTTCAATGGTTGCACCACGCTGACGCATATCAGCAGCTAAATCGGTAAGTAATCCATAACCTGAAGAAGCACCTAGGGAATCTACAATCATAATTTTCCGTTCTGGATACCTAGATAATAGTTCTTCCCTTGCTATGCATGCTGAATTGTATACACCTGACAAACCTGTAGAAAGAGAAATGTGTAATATGTCTTTCGAATCCTTTAGATAAGGTTCAAAAAAATCTATAAACTGCCCCACATTTACCTGAGAAGTTGTTGGCATTGCTCCTTGTTCTATTCGATGATAAAATTCTTCAAAAGACATGGTTCGTCCGAGATCATCTGGATATTCTTTCCCATCTATATTAAAATGGAAAGATACAAAAGGAATCTTTCTTTTTTGAAAGTATTCATAAGGCATGTCTGCTGTAGAACAACAAGTTAGAATAAAATTTGGCATCTTCAACACTCCTTCATCATTATGTTTTTATTGATATCGATATTGTTCTCCTATGGTTTTATAAATTAGCTCATATCCAGCATTATTAGGATGAATACCATCAGAACATAAGAAAACATTATAAGTATTATATTTCAAAAAAGCAGAACGTATATCGATGATCGGGACACCCATTTTAGTAGCTAAAAGCATAACTTCAACATTATACATTTCTTGCCAACGATAAATCATATTAATATCTCCAAGCCATTTCAATATATTATTCTTATTTAGACCTTTCGAAATCCAATTAAAATACCGATTGGGATCTAGGGGAGGTAGATTCAGCATGATTGGATTTCCACCATTGCCACATATTTCTTCGATTAAATTCCCATATAATCTTCGGAATTCACCAATGGGCGTCTTGGGTAAATGTTCTTTTTGTGGATTGTCTGCTATCTCTTGCCAATTAAAATCACAATCATTGCCACCTACTTCTAAAAAAATATTTTTATAGCCTATAAGTTCAACCGCATGCCTTTTTACAACAGATAAACACTTTGAAACAGTACATCCAAACATTGAATAATTTTTAATATTAATTCCTTCCCGTCCAAGTATTTTCTCTACATTCATCTTTATTGCCTTATATCGACTTGTCTCATGCTGAAAGATTATGCCTTTACCAATGGAATCTCCAAAAACACAAATATCCATAAAACTCATACTGAACACCTCTCTTTTTAATATTTTCTCCTAACGTGAAATATCATTGATACCAATGTCAAATAGAACACATATAAAATCCAAGCAATACCCCAAATAGTAAACTTCATCGATATAAGTAAATATAAAAAAGTTGTTACGATCAATCCTGAAGTTAAAAGTCGAATATCTCTTTCAATAAGAGATATATTTTTTTTATTTATAATATAATCTGTTATAATATAGAAAAATAGTAGGATGATAATCAATAACCAACTACGATTCCATATACTTTTTGAATGTACTACGGATAAATATAAGGATGGAAACACATAGAGTAAAGGTATTAAACTAAAATAAATCAATGCTATACCCCATCTGCCCATGGTTTTAAAATTAAATAATTTAGTGTATTCATATAAGCTTGTTGAAAAATAAACTAGGTATATAAAAAAGCCTCCTACAGCTATTAGCCATGTATTATTAAAGGATTTTAAAATAACCATGCTTACAAAGAGATATACAAATGTTAGAAGAACAAAATAAAACGTAGTAAAGGACCCAAGATTAATAAGAGTCTTTTTCAATGCACCAAGAGAACTGCCTTTCTCAACTTCTTTAATAGCTTCCTTATAATCAGCCATCATTTCAATGGCTTGCTTATAAGATTCATCCTGGCTTATCCCCATATGTAAACAATCATTATATTTATCTAACATTATGGAATATAGCTCATCACGAACTTCCACAATCTCATTTGTTTTTGGGTACATAAAAAACTTTCTATTTATGTATTTTTTTAGTCTTTTCTCCATTCTCCCCACCCCCAATCAAATTATTCAAAATCATATTTATTTCTTTCCATTCCTTTACTTTTTGAATATATACTTCTCTACCTTCTGGAGTAATTCTATAATATTTCCGCCTTGCACCACTTTCCTCATTTCCCCAATAGCTTGTAATCAATTTATCTTTTTCCATGCGTTTAAAGGCTGTATAAACTGTAGCATCTTTAATATCTAACAAACCTTTTCCTCGTTCTATAATGGTTTTCATTATTTCATAACCATAAGAATCCTTTTCCATAAGAATGGCTAAAATAATCGTTTCTGTATTTCCTCTTAAAATCTCACTTGAATAACGCACTTCATCTCCTCCGATACCTAATCAGGTTAGATATATTGTAACCTGGATATTTATGTATGTCAATAAATATCTTTATCAACATTATTCTTCTAGCTTTTGTTTGGCTTTTACAATACAAAAGAAAAATAAAAAAAGCGTCTGATTAGAAATAATCGGACGCTTTTTTAAAAATAAACTTTGTAATTTTGAACTAACTTTCTTGGAAGTCGGCAATAATTATCTCTTACGTAACTGATGTACGGAATTAATTTTTCTAAAACATACGATATATAGTACTGTCTCTAACAGTTCATACACTATATATTGATAATTTCAAATCTCTCATTCCTGATCGTGCGTAAATTAATTATCACTTATAGTTAGTTTGTAATTCTTTTGTTTGAACTGTTTCATAACTTTGACCATTGTAGCTATAATTAATAGCGTAATCGTTAATTAAACTCTTTCAATTATTATGTCTTTACAGCTAATGGTTAACTCATGAATGTCCTCTCCTGCAAAAAGCATATGAGCTTCATACCCACCTTGGTTGTAATACAATTCCTCATACAACCAATAGCTTTCTTCTATAGATTTTTCTTGTTTAATAATTTTAGCTTCTTTGAAAGTAATTTTATTATTTTCAGTAAATCCACCACTTGTGTCCAAAAAAAATACTATGTCTTGTTTAAACTCGCAACTCATCACTTGACAATCATGGAATCCGAATCTTTCTCGCAATTGTTCTGAAATCATTTCTTTCTTTTGCACTTTGGTATATTCATTCAAAACCCTGCGAACCTTTATTTCATTTTCCTTGCTTAACCTTTTGAGTTGGCTTAATATTTCCTTTGTACAATAACCAAGTGCAAATACTCTAGGGTCAGCAATTTGAGAATAAAGATTGGTCGCTAAATTATTAATGTTTTCAGATTGAATTATATCCTGTCTCTTATTAAATTCAATTTTACATTTATCTACATCAAATGGTTCTCGTGAATCATATTCTTCAATAAGTTTATTAATGTGGTCCTTTTCTTCCTCAGGCATATGATACACTATTGTATCTTCATCGTGAATCTCTTCCCCTGCAATAAATTTTTCAGCAGAAATAAACACTGAGCCATCATAAATTTCAAGCATTTCTCGGGGATCAAAATCATATAATTCACGTTCCATTTTTATAAATTCTTTTTCTTTTCTTTTTTTTAGTCGTAGATATAAGTCTTCATCCTTTTGATAAGTGCCTTTGTGGGATCTCATTCCAAAATGAAGCCCTGTCATTTGACATAAGCCATACCATTCCTTAGTAAGATATCTCATATTATCTCCCTCATTAATTAAACTTTATCACTACTTTATTCACATTCAAAAACATCGACTCTCCATATTATCGGATATTTCTCAGCCCATTTTTGAATAGAATTAACTTGTTCTTTAGTATCAACGGTAATTAATGTTTCATCTCCATAATGAGCACTAGTAAAGATATATTCACTTCCTCTTTTCAAATTTAGAGTAAACCATTTTATATATCCTTCTTTGGTTAAATGGTTAGTTATAATCTCTTCTTCTACTTCTGGAACTAACTTACCTCGATATACAATTTCCTTAGTTCTATTATTAGGTATTAATTTTCCAAACTTTTGTCCAGATTGAATGCCTTCCATATCATCTTCCCAAAGTCTCATTTCAAATTCATCAGTATTTTTAAGTGCTTCTGTCACTAAATCTATCCACCATTCATAGCTATCAAATATTGGCGCTATATTATTTTTGGCAATTGTAGTTTTATCAACCATAAATGTAACATTGTATTCCATTTAATCGCTCCCATTTATTCATCTCATTATTCTGAACCTGCAATTGTACTCTTATCTTAATCTAATACTTTTTGGGTTCATAAGGTAAAAGAGCATCATCTAGATTAGCATCTGTCCAATTCCTATTTATCTGTATGATAATTCAATTGTTAGTCCGTAATTATTTACTGTTAAACATAAATCTACTGATGAGACACCAAGTAGTTATTCTTTATTTTTTAGTTCTAAAAATATAGGTGCTATATTTAGTAAAACAGAAACAATTGTCAGAAACCATAACACCTTTTCCATAGTAGGTACAACATCTAATAAAGCCAGCCAATCTTCACCTTTTACCCAATTAGATACAAGGCTATGTTCTGCACAGAGTGTTAAAGCTGTAAATGATAATCCCATTGCCATAGCAAGTTTATAGTCTTTTCCTGTATTATACATATAAAGATTTATAAATGTTGCTACTATAGCAATAAGTCCTAATATTAACCACATAATTATACCTCCATCTTATTTTTATATTAGCTGAATATAAATATACAACTACGACAGTCAAGTCCAAAATAGTGTGTAA
>JAAYNZ010000191.1 GCA_012520595.1 Candidatus Epulonipiscium sp.
AGAATGTTGACAGGTTGATCTGTATTGTATAAAAAAGCAATAGGATCGGATATTCTCCATTGCACTTCTAAATCAGCTAAAATGATATTTTCATCCCCTGTAATCATTTTAGATTCATTTTCGTGAATAACCATATTGGATTTTGTTTCTTCATATCCAAGAGTTAAAGAAAAAGTTTCTCTGGATATTTTTCTTACAGATTGAATGGGATATGGAAGTTTAAAATTTAATCCCGGATTGATGATATTAGAACTAGGTTTTCCGAATGTTTCCAAAACAGCATATTCTGATTGATCTACGGTATAGGTACATGAAAAAGTAAGAATGAAACCAAGTAATATAAGAAAACCAAGAAATACGAAAGCCATAGTCTTTTTTTCTTTCATTTTAGTACCTCACTTTCTTTTCATATTTACTTATAATATATACGTGAAGGGGGTAAGAGTTGTTTATAGATATCTACAGAATAATCAATAATGGTAAAAATAGATAAAATTCAACCAATGGAGGTTGAGTTTTTGTACATATATGGTATAATAAAAGCAACAAGCCGGAAACGTTTCCGGTAACGATTTTAAAAGGGGGATTTTTATGAAACCAGTTTGGTTAGATACGATTCACTCTGATAACACACCATTGTTTATGTGGCCTATAGCACCCAAAATAGGCGATACTGTTAGGATTAAAGTCCGTATGAGGCAAAATGCAGAGGTAAAGAGGGTATATCTAAAAAGGAAGTATAATGGAGAAGAGATTGTACTTGAAAGTCAAGATTTTTTTACAAAAGGAGATTTGGTTTATTACACTTTTGATTTTCAGGTGAATGAACCTATGATTTTATATCATTTTATCATCCTAACAGAAGATAATATGTATTTTTATAATCAGGTGGGAGTTTTTGACCATTATACCGTTGATACTTTTGACTTTAAAATCATTGCTAATTATGAAGGTCCTGCTTGGGTAAAACAATCTATTTTTTATCAAATTTTCCCTGACCGTTTTTATAATGGAAATCCAGACAATGATGTTCAAGATGGACAAATGCTTTATGATGGACATGTAAGTCAAAAAAAGAATTGGGATGATCCGGTTGGAACTCATGAAGAAACAGGTAATTTAAATTTTTATGGAGGAGACTTGGAAGGAATTACTCAGAAAATAAAATATTTAAAAGAATTAGGGGTGGATGCTCTTTATTTAACTCCTATTTTTGAAGCGCCTTCTGTACATAAATATGATTGTACGGATTATGAACAAGTAGACCCTTGTTTTGGAGGAAACCAAGCACTAAAAGAACTTACTTCAAAATTGCATAAAAATGGAATGAAGATTGTACTAGATATATCTATAAACCATACAGGAATCAATCATAAATGGGTACAGGAACATCCAGAGTATTATGGAAAAAAGGCCAATGGAGAGTTGGAATTTTGGGCTGGGGTCAAGACGTTGCCGGTTTTATCCTATGAAAATGATTCATTACACCAAGTTATGTATCAGAATCAAGATTCCATTTTACAAAAATACTTCAATCCTCCTTTTAACATTGATGGTTGGCGATTTGATGTAGGCCATAATGTAGGTAGATTACACCAATACCAAGGATACCAACAACTTTGGCGTAACATCCGAAAAACATTAAAAGAACAAAACAAAGAAGCCTATCTTTTAGCTGAACATTGGGGAGATGCAGGTGAATACTTACAGGGAGATATGTGGGATGCAACCATGAATTACTTTGGCTTTTATCGACCTGTCAATAAATATTTTGGTGTTAAAGATATATTTTACAGTTGGCGGATTCCTTATCCTTCATCTAGTCATAATAACTCAACTCGGTTGGAAAAAGAAATAACTCAATATTATGGAAAGATTCCAGGACAATTACAGGATTATTTGCTCAATGCATTATCTTCACATGATGTTATTCGATTTATCGACTGGGTAGAAGAAGATACATTAATAGCAGCCATTATTTTTCAATTTATTTCCAAAGGAACTCCCTGCATTTATTATGGGGAAGAAAATGGACAAAAAGGAGAACCTGGCTTTACAGATGGAAATAGAGTGCCTATGGAATGGGAAAAGAAAAAATATAACCAGCGGATTCGGAACACCTATGAAAAAATGATTCGTTTAAGAAAAACCAATCCTGTATTACAAGAAGGAAGTTTTCGATTTTTAGATTGTGGCGGGCCATTGGTTTACTTACGATTTAACGACGAAGCTGCTTTTTTATATATTCATAGTAATGAGTTAAATCAAAAGGTTGAGTTAGATTTAAATATTTTACCAAATATTGATCAAGATCAAATGGAAGTTATTTTTGGTCAAGATATTCTATATTCTTTAGAAAAAAATCAGCTATCTTTCGAATGTAGATGTAAACAAGCGATTTTATTTAAAATGAATTTTAGACCATAA
>JAAYNZ010000192.1 GCA_012520595.1 Candidatus Epulonipiscium sp.
AAACGCTTACGTTTTTCAAGGTGCAAAAAATATCGTTTTAAAGAATTCCAAAATATTTTACTACCGAGGTAATTTACACACTATTTTGGACTTGACTAGCAAAAATCATACACTTTTATAAGTAAATTCATCTTTATTTATAGATATACACATTCATAAACGAAATAAACTAAAAGTAAGTCGTATATACACTCGATATGCGACTTCTTAAATAGAAAATTGAGTTTTGCTTTTTAAAACTCAATGAATCACTTAGCTCTTTTTTGATATGTTTTTATATCAAAAGAAGAGCTTCCTTAAAAGGGGTTTTATAAGAGCAAGGGCTAAGACAGCAGAAACAGGAGAGTGATATACGAGCTTACTGGAATTTTAGATTTTCAATGTGTATGTATATAAAAATAATAGTATTCATTCTTAAAAGAATGAATACTATTATCTGGAGAATAAACGTAAGATTTTTTATTCAGATATAAATAATTCAATATCTTCATCTACACTTCCAATACCTGCAATTTCAAATTTTTCAACAAGCACCTTTGCTACATTAGGTGATAAAAATCCTGGTAAAGTTGGACCCAGATGAATATTTTTTACTCCTAAATATAAAAGTGCCAACAGAACAATTACAGCCTTTTGCTCATACCAAGCAATATTAAAAGTAATTGGAAGTTGATTAATATCATCTAACTCAAACACGTCTTTAAGTGTAAGAGCAATTATCGCTAATGAATAAGAATCGTTACATTGCCCTGCATCTAATACTCGTGGAATTCCATCAATATCCCCCAGGTTTAACTTATTATAACGATATTTTGCACAACCAGCCGTAAGTATAACTGTATCTTTAGGAAGTGCTTGAGCAAATTCAGTATAATATTCTCTGGACTTCATTCGACCATCACATCCTGCCATTACAAAGAATCTTTTAATGGCGCCAGATTTGACAGCATCCACAATTTTATCCGCAAGAGCAATAACCTGATTATGTGCAAAGCCCCCTGTAATCGTACCTGTTTCAATTTCATCGGGAGCAGGAAGGGTTTTTGCAAGGGCTATGATTTCTGAAAAATCTTTTTTACCGTTGGCATCAGCTGCAATATGAGAACATCCCGGAAAACCTACTGAACCTGTGGTAAATATTCTTTTTCGAACTTCTTCGCTTTTAGGTGGAACGATACAGTTAGTGGTAAAAAGAATGGGTCCATGAAAAGATTCAAATTCTCCTACTTGTTTCCACCATGCATTACCATAATTACCTACAAAGTGATCATATTTTTTAAACGCTGGATAATAGTGGGCAGGTAACATTTCACTATGAGTATATACGTCTACACCTGTTCCCTTTGTCTGTTCTAATAATTGTTCTAAATCTGTTAAATCATGACCTGAAATAAGAATGGCTGGATTATTCCTAACACCTATATTTACTTGTGTTACTTCAGGGTTGCCATATTTTGATGTATTTGCCTCATCTAGTAGAGCCATAGCCTTCACACCATATTCACCTGTCTTCATGGTGAGAGCAACTAAATCTTCAGCGGAAAGGGTATCGTCCAACGTAGCGGCAAGTGCTTCATAAATAAAAGCATAAATTTCAAAATTTTCCTTCCCAATATTTAATGCATGCTCTGTATAAGCTGCCATTCCCTTTAATCCATATATAATCATTTCACGGAGGGAACGTATATCTTCATCTTCCGTTGATAAAACACCTACTTCTGAAGCCTTTTCTAACATAGCTTTTCTTGTATCTACCTCAAAAACTGCTGCATCATGTAAATCTTTTACTGATATTGTTTTTCTTAATTCATTTCTAAGAATAAACATCTTTTGAATCTGCTTCTCGATTGACTCATCGTCAAAATTGGCATTGGTAATCGTCATAAACAAACTATTAAGAATTTGGGCGTTCGTTTCATGAAGTTGGCTACTATTTAGATTACCCTTAACAATAATTTCTGAAATTCCTTTTAAAGTGTATACAAGAAGATCCTGAAGCTTAGCAACTTCTTCCGTCTTACCACATACGCCACGAACCACACAGCCAGTTCCTTTTGCCGTTTCTTGACATTGATAACAAAACATACTCATACTTCTTACCTCCTGTTTGAATATTCAGGTAACTTAATCTTTAGTACCTCTCCTACATTCTTTCCCTTACTTTTGATTTAAATAATCTAAGCCTATCTATGACTTGGATTGCTCTTTGGTGCCGGAGATTTTATCACTATCAATTCTAATATGTCTTCATGCAAATTTTTTACATTCATTTTTGTATTGTATGGTATTTTTAAAACATGCCCTAATGAATACTCATGAATGTCTTGTTCATTAAGTCGAATGGAAAGTGTTCCTCTTACTACCGTCATATAAACTGTTGAATTTGAAAAGTGCTCGGGAAGTCCTTCATTTTGATTAAAAATCATATGCATATAATGTAGGTTATCATCCTGTATCACTTTTTCTATTGTTTTCTTGTTGTCAGTAGATATTGAGTATACTTCTTCTATCATGAATACCACCTCCTTTTCCATATTGATAAACCTTTCTTGCATACAATGAGTTAGGGAATATATTTTTATTTTTTTCATTGATTTTATGCTTTTATTTTACTATACTAAGAATAATAAGTCTGTTGTATTTACAACAATAGGAGGACTTTTCATGAAAAAATATTTGCATCTATTAAAATCCATTGCTTTATTTGAAAATATTGAAGAATCTGATCTACTAACATTGTTACTATGCCTTTCAGCAAGAGTCTCTCATTATTATAAAAATCAAGCCGTATTTGTAAATGGCGAAAAAATTACAAGTATAGGCATTGTTTTATCAGGACAAGTTCAGATTGTTAAAGAAGACTATTATGGGAATCGATGTATTGTTGCCAATCTGGATAAAGGCCATTTATTTGGTGAAACATTTGTCTTTGCAAATACAAAAACGCTTCCGGTAAGTGTTTATAGCACAGCCGAAAGCGATATCCTTTTTATCAATTATCATAAAATAATTACGCCATGTAGCAAAGCATGTCATTTTCATAATAAACTTATTTATAATATGCTTCATATTCTAGCCATGAAAAATATTACCCTTAATCAAAAAATCGAGTTTATGTCAAAGCCTACTACTCGTGAAAAGCTTCTTGCATATCTTTCCTACGAAGCACAAAAAGCCAATAGTAATTCCTTTCATATTCCCTTTAATCGCCAAGAGCTTGCAGACTATCTTTCTGTAAATCGTAGTGCCATGTCTGCTGAGCTTTGTAAACTAAGAGATGATAAGATCTTAAACTTTAATCGAAATTGGTTTGAATTGTTATAAATATAAATATGGACTAAATTGGAAAAGTACTAATTAGATACCCGCCAATGATCCAACTCAATAAATTACTAGCTACTACATAGCACATTCTTCTGCTTTTTTTATGTTCATCTACTGCATTGATAAAGACTACTAATTCTACTATCAAAACCATGATCTCTCCTAGTATTACATTAAACAATAGGTAGCTTTGTAAAGGTGGAAAAGTATTTATCCATATATTTAATCCACCTTGCGTAATTACATTAATGATTAGAAATGCAATCCATGATTTCTTCTTTCGAAAGCCAAAGATCCAAAATACCATTGCTTCGATCATTAACGTTAGGAGGATTCTAAGAGTAACTAGTTTTATCGATCTGGATATGGTTTTTCCTTCTATCAATACTTTTTCTTTTGTCTTTAATACATAAATATTATTATATCTTTTTAGGGGTTTAGCAAAATCAATTTCAAAGTTTTCCTTGGAGCTACTTACTTTTATTTTAAAATCATTTACTTTTTCTAAATCACGGGAATAGATTGTAAAATAAGTCTCCCACTTCTTATCTATCTTTCGAGCTTCGATCTCAATATTTCCTTCCACAATAAAAAGCTTCATATCCTCTGTTGCTCCTGGCACGATGATCACTATTGATGGCGGTTCTGCTGCATTGGCGAAAACTTTATTTGTAGATATCAATAACAATAACAACGCCATACTTCCATACAATAATACTTTTTTTATGCTATCCAACATATCTTTCTCTCCTTACATTAAATGGATGAACCCATTAAATTTACATCCTTTTCAATAATTTCTACCAAAGCTTGATCGGAAGGTTCTTTCTTTTTTAATTCTAATAATATTCTACTATATTCTATCTTCGAAGTCGATCTTTTATATGATTTCCCAGCAATACTAGGTTTACTAAAAAATAACCTTGAAACAAAT
>JAAYNZ010000193.1 GCA_012520595.1 Candidatus Epulonipiscium sp.
ATACAGTACCATATACACTCCTAAAGCACTGATCACATAAACCCAACCAATTCCTTTCGATATTTTTGCTTCTTTTTTATTTTTTCTACTTTGCAGTATTCGTCCATCCACATAAATATTAAAAAAACCGATGAAAATCACAAAAATCATAAACCACCAAGTATAAATGTTTTTTAATTTTTCTACCATTTCCCCCATCCATATCCCCTCCTTTATTTTTACTCCATTTTTTAAAATTATTAGCCATTTCTTTACTTTTTATGCACCAATCCTTTTCGGTTATACAATAAAAGGGAAGTGGAATCCTTTTTATTCCACTTCCCTTTTATCTATTCATCTTTCTCTTCTTCTTGAATTAATTGTATTACTGCTTTTTCTTGATTTTGAATATGTATGGTCGCTACTCGTTCTGCTTCTTCTACTCGTTTTTCTTCAATAACTCGTAAAATCTCTTCATGTTCTTCTTGAATCACTTTATAATAGTTAAATCGTTTTAGATAAGCAACACGAAAACGATAAATCTGTTCACGAAGATTATTTACAATCTGCATCAATTTTCCATTTTTTGTGGACTTAAAAATAATATCATGAAACTCTACATCTTTTTCAACCATTCCATATACATCTTCTTCTTTGGCTGCTTGTCGAAACTCTTCCATGACTCGTCTTAAATCTTCTAATTCTTCTTCTTTCATTTTTTCACAAGCTAAGCGTACTGCTAATGCTTCTAAAGCTGCCCTGACTTCCAATACATCTTGTATATCTTTTTCTGTAATCTCAGCTACTTGGGCTCCCTTTCTTGGAATCATAACTACAAGGCCTTCTAATTCTAGCTTTCGAATGGCTTCTCGAATGGGAGTACGACTGACTCCCATGGTTTCTGCTAACTGTTTTTCCATTAATCGTTCCCCTGGATTTAAATCTCCTCTTAAAATTGCTTCTCTTAATGTATTAAAGACTACATCACGTAAAGGAAGATACTGATTTAAGTCTACTTTCAATCGATCATCAATCATGCATCATCTCTCCTCATTAAAAATAGTTGTAACAAAAACTTGACGGGTTATATTTCCCATCTTCAATTGTCGTGCCGCTTTTTGAGCCGTCTCTTTGTTTTTAAAAAGTCCAAATACCGTTGGTCCACTACCACTCATTAAAGTTCCTAATGCTCCATATTCGATAAAAGAATCTTTCAATTGTGCAATCACTGGATGTTCTTCCATAGTTACTGTTTCTAATACATTGCAAAGTTCAGATGCGATCTGATCTATGTTTTTATCTTCTATGGCTTGGATCACATCCTTTGTTGACGGACGCTTTTTAATATTCTGCAAATTTAATTTTTGATAGACGGATCCAGTAGATACATGAATTCCTGGTTTTGCCAATACAACCCAACATCTAGGCATAGGAGCAAGAGGAGTTAATTGTTCTCCAATTCCTTGTGCAAGGGCTGTTCCTCTTAAAATACAATAAGGTACATCCGCTCCTAATTGCAATCCTAAATTCATTAATTCTCGTTTTGTAACATGTAGATTAAAAAGCTTATTTAACCCTACAAAAACAGCTGCAGCATCGCTGCTACCTCCTCCTAGGCCCGCGGCCACAGGAATTCTCTTTTTTAAATAAATATGTACCCCTTCTGTAATACCATAAGATTCTCTCATTAATTGAACTGCTTGATATGCTAGGTTTCTTTCATCACAGGGCAACCATCGAAGATTCGAAGTAATACGGATCATAGGGACAGGAATTCTTTGTATCCATAATTCATCATACAAATTAACTGTCTGCATAATCATCTCCACATTATGATACCCATCTTCTCGCTTTCCAGTCACATCCAATGTTAAATTAATTTTTGCTCGGGCTCTTACATATAATTCTCTCATGAATTCACCTTTCATTTAAAACCAATGCTCTCACTCACTTGTATACTTTATATAATATACATTATATACATTTTCCCCTAATAAAGTCAATTAAAAAACAACTATCAATTTCAAGAAAATTGTAAAAAACCCACTAGTTCATAAAAAGAAGGATTAAAAAGAAGAACTTAACAAACAATTTTAAAGTAGAAGGATTGACTTATTTATATAATCGTAATATTATAATATTATTAACGATTCGAGGTGAGAATATGACAGTCAAAAATTATGAAAAAAAAGCCGAACTACTAAAAGCCTTAGGACATCCTGCTCGTTTATGTATGGTAAGGCGACTGATTGAGACAGATGGATGCAATGTATCTTACATGCAAAGCTGTATGAAACTCCCTCAATCTACCGTATCCCAACACATTGCTCGACTGCGAGCAGCTGGAATTATTGAAGGAGATCGTAGTGGCTTAGAAATTACTTATCGAGTAATTGATGAAGATGCTCGTGCAATTATTAAAATCCTTTTTTCTGAAGATTGATAAAAGGTTCTCTACTAACATTAGTAGGGAACCTTTTCACTTTCTATCTTTTTATTTATTGATCATTTTCCAAAAAAACTTTATTTCCTTTGCCTCTGGGTCCAACCAAATTGATTTGCCCTCCCCCTAAAACTCCTTCACGAGAACCATCCAAAACAGGATCAGCATATTTTACAAACCAATCATCCAGTTTGGCTTTTAACTCTTTTAACATGGGAAAACAGCTTTCATCATTAATTCGATTTATTTTTTCTTCTGGATCTACTGCTAAATGGTATAGTTCATGGGGACCATACGGATAACGATGTACATATTTCCAATCTCTAGTTCGAATCATTCGGACAGGTCCATATTCATCAAAAACCACAATCTCTCCATTTACTTCCTGTTCTTCTCCTAATAAATTCTTCAAAAAACTTTTACCTGGTAATTTATCTTTTTCTGTATTCTCTATATCCACATATTCCAGTAACGTTGGCATAAAATCATAACCACTGACCATAGCTTCACATACAACACCCTCCGGTATTCTTCCTGGATGACTAAAAATAGCCGGTACTTTGATAGAAGTATCATACATATTTAATGGAAACGTTCCATTTCCTTTTCCCCATATGCCATGGTGTCCACAATTATAACCGTTATCACTCATAAAACAAATCAATGTATTTTCTCGTAGTCCTAGAGTTTCTAACTTTTTAACCACTTGTCCAATATACATATCCATGGCTGTAACCGCAGCAAAAAATCCTTTTAAATTTTCTCTTCTATTTTTTTTCATCTCTTTTGTCCATTCAAATGTCCAAGGATGGAGGGGTTCATCTGGACAAGACTCAAAAGGACAATCATCATACGAGTCTACAATTTCCTGGGGATGATGATTGATCCAAGGTGTATGAGGGGCCGTATAATGAATACCTAAATAAAAAGGATCATCATTTTTACTCTGTTCATCAATAAAAGCAAGGGCTTCTTCTGTAATTACTTCCGTAACATACCTAGGCTCATTATAAAGTGTACCGTTCTTAATCATAGGAGCATTATGATAAGGGCCACCCCCACCTTGATGAACAAACCAATGTGAAAAACCTTTTTGAGGGGTTCTACTATCTCCTAAATGCCATTTCCCACTTAAGCCACAAACATATCTATTTTCTGCCAGAAGATCCGTATATCCTATCATTCCTTGAAGATATTCGATGGAATCTTCCCCCACATTCCCAGCAGCAATCCAATCATGGACCCCATGCTGTGATGGAATTCTCCCTGTTAATAAAGAGGCTCTAGCTGGAGAACATACAGGAGATGTACAAAAAAAGTTTTCAAATCGCATACCTCTTCTTGCCAAATCATCCAAATGAGGCGTTCTTATTTCTTTATTTCCTGCACATCCTAATGCCCAATATCCTTGGTCATCACTTAAAATGAAAACAATATTCGGTCTTTTTTTATCTTTGCTAGCCATCTTCATTTCTCCTTCTTTATTTCTTTTCCCTATCTATGTATGAATTATTATTACCTGCTTTTCATTTAAATTAGTAGAAAAAATAATTAAATTATAAGATGATGAATGTATAACATTTATTATACCTTGTTCCTAAGCATTTGGCTATGACTAAAAAATCTCTGCTAGTATCAGCAGAGATTTGTATTTTTTATAATTCGTTTCCCTTTTTCTGTAACAGTAAAACTATTGATTCCATTGGAGGAGGCCATAGGACATCCTTTACAACTTCCGCAACCCAAGTTACATCCATTATTATTTTCCTCTTTAGAAATACATCCCATTCTTTGTAGCTCTTTTAACACTTGCTCGATAACAGTATCATTGGTATGAAACTTATTGGCTAAGGTTTTTTTTGAAAACACAGGCATATCTGCCATCTCTTTTAAAACTTCTATAATCATAACACCACCTCCTGTTCCTTCGACTTCCTTAACTCAAGCCAAAAAATCTACCTACTTGGAAGATCAATACAGCAGCAATCCAACCTACTAGAAATGTGTAAAGAGCTGTAAAAATAGCCCATTTTCTTGAATTGGTTTCTCTTCGAATGGTTCCAATTACTGCAGCACAAGGAGTATATAATAAAGTCATAACCATAAAAGATACAGCTGTTAATGGAGTGAAAGCCTCTTGGATAGCCATAATTAATCCGGGTCCTTCTTCGACTCCAGCATAAACCATTCCTAATGTGGCAACGACTGCTTCTTTAGCAACAATACCAGCAAATAATCCAACGGAAGCTTGCCATGTTCCAAAACCTGCTGGCTTAAAGATCGGTGCAATAAAACTTCCGATCCTACCTAAAATACTAGCACTACTGTGAGGTTCAACTCCATAAGGCAGAACTGATAAGACCCAAAGAATTGTTACAACAGTAAAAATAACCGTTCCAGCTCTTTTTAAGAAAGAACTGACTTTATCCCACATGTGCAGCAAAATCCCTTTGATGGTGGGCATTCGGTAAGGGGGTAATTCCATAATAAAATAGGATGTTTCTCCTTTAAACAAAGTTTTACTAAAGATTTTACCCATCAATAAGGCAATTAGAAAACCAAATACATAAAGTGAAAAGAGAACAAGACCTCCATGTTTAGGGAAAAATGCAGCTATAAAAACCAAATAAATCGGTAACCTAGCACCACAAGAGATAAAGGGATTGATTAACATTGCAATCATTCGATCTTTTTTACTATCTAATGTTCTTGTTGCCATAATACCAGGTACGTTACAACCTACTCCTACTAACATAGAGATAAATGTCTTTCCATGAAGCCCTAAAGATCGCATAATTCGATCCATTACGTAAGCCGCTCTTGCCATATAACCACTATCTTCTAGGATACCAATGAAAAAATACATAACCATAATAAGGGGTACAAATTCTAATACTGCCCCAACACCGCCAAAAAGGCCATCGCTAATAAAAGCTACTAATAATTCTGGTGCATTGGCATTAATAAGGAGAAGAGCCACTTTTTCACCAAGGACTTCCATACCACCAGCTACCATTTCTCCAAACAAATCTTGCCCAATGGTAAAAGTTAATTGATAAACAATAAGCATAATGAGAGCAAAAATAGGAAGACCTAGCCATTTATGAGTTAGAATTTTATCAATCCGATCCGATTTTGTTACTACTTCTTCATTGGGTTTTTTTACACTTTCCTTTACAACATGACGAATAAATTCATATCGTTTATCGACAATAATAAGTTCTGGTTCCATCATCGTAGCAGCTACTTGATCAATGCTTTCTTGAACCCTGCCTAAAATTTTAGATTCAGCCCCATTCCTTATCATTTCATGAATATAACTATCATTTTCAAGTAATTTTAGAGCAAGCCATTCATAGGGATATTTTGTATTTAAAGAGAGACTATCTAATAATTCTTTTACAATCTCAATTTGTTCTTCTATTTCCTTACCATATCTTATTTTATTTTGAAAAGATTGTTTTTTATTTATCGTTTCAATGGACTTTTCAATTAATTTCTCAATTCCATTTTTTTTGGAAGCAATAGTAGGAACAACAGGAATACCTAATCCCTTAGAAAGTTTTTCTACATCAATTCGAATCTTCTTTCCTTCGGCCTCATCCATCATATTTAAAGCAACAATCACTTTGGTTCCCATTTCTAATAATTGGGTCGTAAGGTATAAATTACGCTCTATATTTGTTGCATCAACTACATTGATAACCACATCAGGTTGATCGATTAAAATAAAGTCCCTTGCTACCATTTCATCTTCTGAATAAGCTCCTAAACTATAGGTTCCCGGTAAATCAACAATACGATATTTCTCTTTTTGAAAAGTAAGAACTCCTTCTTTTTTCTCCACTGTAACCCCAGGCCAGTTACCAACATGCTGATTAGCCCCTGTAAGGGCATTAAAAATAGTGGTTTTCCCACTATTGGGATTTCCAACTAAAGCAATGGTTTTCAAAACATCCGCCTCCGTATCAATCAATAATCATTCTCAGTAATAAGTAAAAAAAGAAACCTTTTAGCCTCGGCTCATAATAATTTTTTGTGCTAATCCTCTTCCTAAGGCAACTTTACAACCTCCAAGGGAAATAATGATAGGCCCTGCATCATTTTTTATAACTTGTACCTCAGATCCTGTATTTAAGCCCATCTCAAAAAGCCTTTTATGGATTTTTTGCCCTCCCATAATTGTATTTACTATGCCTTTCTCACCTTCGGTAAAAAAAAGTAAAGGTATATTCATCCCATCATCTCCTTAATAAGACTCAACTAAAATTGCAGCCGCCTCATTTTTCCGTAAGGTTAATTTATAACCTCGTATTAGAATTTCAATAGGATCTCCTAAAGGTGCTTTTCCCTTTACTTCAATTTCAATACCAGGAATCACACCCATATCCAACAACCTTCTTTTAACAGAAGCATCTCTTGATATTTCTTTTACAAGTGCCTTTGATCCTAAAGGAATTTGATCTAAAGTCATCATAATACTCCTCCTTATAAAGAAAATGAAACTCATTATCAATACTATAATAATACATCTCCCTAAAAAAATCAATAGTATTTCTATAAAATTCATTTCACAAAATAAATTACCTTCAATCTCTCCATTCGCATTGTAGATATAGCTTACTTCTAGTCTTTTTTATTCCAAGCAATAGGAGTACAAAAGTTGCGTATTTACTGACAATATATACTTACTTAACGATTGGCATATTTTCAATTATTACTATGGGTATCTATATTCCTCATTAAAATAAAGTACCTATATTGACCTAACTGCAACTTCTCTCTTTTTACTGTTTTTGAAAGGTATCGGCAATAAGGTTATATAGGTACTTTATATAGGTGTTTTATTTATCTACTTTTTAATAGTATCAATTCCAGCCATATAAGGTTGAAGAATTTGTGGAATTTTAATACTTCCATCAGCTTGTTGATAATTTTCTAAAATAGCTGCTGTGGTTCGCCCTACAGCCACTCCGCTTCCATTTAATGTATGAATAAATTGTGCCTTATCTTTTGGACTGTCTTTATAACGAATATTGGCGCGTCTTGCTTGAAAACTTTCAAAATTACTACAGCTAGAAATCTCTACATATCGTCCATAGCTGGGCATCCAAACTTCAATATCATATTTCATAGCGGCTGTAAAGCCTAGATCTCCCATACAAATTTTTACTACACGATAAGGAAGTCCTAGTTGTTGCAATACTTCCTCCGCATCCCGAGTAAGACTTTCTAATTCCTCATACGAATTTTCAGGTTTTACAAACTTCACTAATTCTACTTTATTAAATTGATGCTGACGAATCAGTCCTCTTGTGTCTCTTCCTGCAGATCCTGCTTCTGCTCGAAAACAAGCTGTGTAGGCACAATGTTTAATGGGTAATTTAGCTCCTTCTAATATTTGATCCCGATACATATTGGTTACAGGTACTTCGGCCGTTGGGACAAGAAAATAATCCATTCCCTCAATTTTAAAGGCGTCTTCTTCAAATTTGGGAAGTTGACCTGTTCCAATCATACTTCTGCGATGTACCATAAAGGGTGGAAACACTTCGGTATAACCATGTTTATCTACATGAAGATTTAACATGAAATTTGTTAAGGCTCGCTCTAATCGTGCACCTAATCCTTTATATACAGTAAATCGTGCACCTGTAATTTTAGCTGCTGTTTCTGGATCTAAAATGCCAAGATCTGCTCCTAAATCCCAATGGGCCTTAGGTTCAAACCCAAAATTAGGAAGATCTCCCCATTTTCGTATTTCTACGTTATCTTCATCCGTATCTCCTTCTGGAACAGAAGGATGAGGAATATTAGGAATAGTAAGTAGCACATACTCTAATTCATCATCTACTTCTTTAAGTTTTTGATCTAAATTTTTAATTTGATCTGATAATTTTTTCATTTCTTCTAAAACACCTTGCACATCTTTTCCTTCCTTTTTCATGGCCGGAATTTGCTTTGATACGGTATTTTGTTGGTTTTTTAATTGCTCTACTTCCTGCAATAAGGCTCTTCTTTTTTCATCTAAAGTAACAAAAGCATCTAAATTAAACTCTTCATTTCTTTTTGATAATGCTTGTTTTACTTCTTCGAAGTTATTACGTAATAATTTTACATCTAACATAGAAACGACACTCCTTTTTATCATTTTATTTTTCATCGAAATAATACAAAAAACCCTCTCGTCCCCATAAATAGGGACGAGAGGGTTCCTCCCGCGTTGCCACCCAAATTGTCGTATTCTTAAATACGACCCCTTGATCGTGTAATAAAGGTCACGAGCCTTCCGACTCTTCGTCGGTCACTCTGGAAGTGGAAAGATCACGCTTATACATCGATTTACACCTACCATCGACTCTCTGTCGTACGCTATGATCGTAGCTTCCGTCATTGTGATTCCTTTGTTTTCTAGACTTTGATTCATCTTTGGAAAAAGTATAGCATATTTCCTCCTATGAAGCAAGGGGGTTATCCTTTCTATTTTTATATCCAAAGAGGATAAAAATATCTTTTAAAACATTATTATCTTTTTTTAATTTTGTATGTATATTTCTAAAAGAATCGGGTTATCCTTTAAATGTACCAACCGGATGCAATATATTGTAATCCTTCCAATATAAGGGATAGTCCGTGTAAAATATCCTCTTATGTTGGTCCATACTAGGTACATCATCTAATACCCCCCTCAACCTGGTGCTTCTCCCCCTGAAGCCCAGGTCTTTTTTATACAATACTCACCATAAATAAAATATTTTATTTCCCATAATAAATTGCTGGTTTAATAATAGGTTCCATGCCATCCAAGCTATCCCATAACATTATTTTCAGTTTACATCCTGCTACATCATTAGGAGTTGTGATACTTACTTCTTCTTCTTCTTCAAAATTTATTACTTTAACTTCATATGAAACCATTTCATTACCTTGACCATATAAGGCTACTATTACAATAGCCTTTTCTACATGAATTTCTGCCTTATTCAACTTCACTCGAATAAGTTCATTTGGCTTCAGCTCTAACATTTTTTCATCGTTATTATCATAGATACTTACCCAAGAGCAACCTTCTTCTATTTCCTCCCCAGTATGGAAATAATTTTTAACTGCTGTATTAATCTTTTCATACTCTGTAGGATTATTCTGAATAGCTGGCTTTAATATCTTTTCCCATATTCCAGAGGCTGCTAAAAGGTCTCCATACCCATCCCTCAAAGCTGCCTTTTGTAATGCATCTAAATCTCTATGCTGCTGAATTCGTTCTTGTAATGGTTCCCTTGTTAAAAATTCTGTATTTGCAACACCTTTATATTCTTCTAATAGCTCATTTAAAATAAAAGCTACATCTTCTGGTTTTTCAGTAGAAGTAAGCATTACAGGATAAGAAGCACGATTTAAAATAGATCTATAATCAGAACTTATACTTGGTTTGGGAAACAGCATAAAACTCCAATGATCTGCTGGCATAGCATACATACCAGCGGGCTGTTGTCTTACTGTTATTTTCCAATTTCCATCTTCTGGTTGAGTAACCGTTTGTGGCCCCCAACCTCTGAAATTTTCAAAAAACCTTCGTGTTGTATTATCTTCATAATACCAATAGGCTTCTCTTAAATGTTGAACTAACGCTTTATAAGGAGCTACAATAAATACAAGGTCTCCTTTTTTAAAAGCTTCCATCTGTTCTTCTAACGTCCCTTCCATTAAAAGATCTCTCTCTTGAAGCTTTTGATACATATTGATAGCTTTTTTAAATTCTTCTGAAGAAGCATCAAATTCATTTGGTTTTGTCTTAACCCCAGCAGAAATTAATAATTGACGAATTAAGTGATCGTTATCAGCAAATAATTTTTTACCTGTGGGGGTTTTTTGGATAATATCCTCTAACTCTTTAAAAGTCCATTGGTCTTCTTGTTGTAATTGATGGATATCATATTGTAAATTAAATTCTTGTAAAGCTATTTTATTAACAAAAATACCAGTAGGATCTAAAGATACATCGGTAAACAATCCATATGTTTTA
>JAAYNZ010000194.1 GCA_012520595.1 Candidatus Epulonipiscium sp.
ATGTCCTGTTTTATTATGGGTAGCTTAGTATTGGAAAATAAATGTGATTATGACTCTAATGGTGCCACTAAATTAAATGAATTTATTATACAAAATGTTTTTCAAGAAGTCTTAGGAGATCAATATGATTTATACCTCATCCATTATTATAAAGGTTATTTATTAATCCCTAATTTTTTAGGTAACTATCACGAATATGTATACGAAGATACCATATCTCGATTAAATACAGGAAGAACCTTTTTAGAATCCAAAATAAATCTGCCCTATATCTTGGCCATTTCAAATCTACATACAGAAATTGGTGATCTTTCAAAGGCATATCATGAAGTACAAAAAGCCTTAGAGTATTACATGCTTTTTTGTAATGAAAAAATCATCACCTATAATAATATAAAAAAAGAAGATAAACCATACCTATACAGTCCAGAAGACCACATGAGTTTAAGAAAATTAATTAAATCGGAGAATATGGAACATGCCCTACAGTTTATTTCCGACTTTTTTGAAAAAACATTTAAAGATAGAAATATTTCTTTAGAAGATACAAAAAGAATTTTATTTGATTTACAAGCTACATTGGAACAGATTGCCTATGAATTTGAAATGGACGAACTACATTTTGATAGCAACTTCTTTGAAAAAAAAATTGAACAGATAGAAACCGAAATTAAAGAATTTATTATTCTTTTATGCAATGGAATCCATGAAAAAAATGAAAAAAAAGTGGATGAAGAAATTCAATCTATCATAACCTATATCCAACAAAACTATATGGATAACAATTTGACTGTTAGTTTACTTGCTGAAACTTTCAATATGAATATTTCCTATTTATCTCGTTTTTTCAAAGAAAACATAAATGAAAATCCACTACAATACATCACTAAATATCGAATTGAGCAAGCAAAAAAACTACTTATTTATACAGATTACAATTTAAACGAAATTGCACAAAAAGTAGGACTTTTAAATAATGTGGCACTGATTCGCAGCTTTAAAAAATACGAACATATGACTCCTAATGAATACCGAATTCAATATAAAAACAAATAAAAAACCTCTATGTAGGATTTTATATCCAAACATAAAGGTTTTTTTATTTATAAAAACTACACCATAAGACTAAATTTCATATCCATTAACTTCTAAAAAAAAGGACTTTATTAGATTGGAAATTTTATAAAATGCATAAAAAAGGGCTAAATATCAATATAAACAAAAATTGATAATCAGAAAAAATTGATACTTAATTAGATTAAATCAAAAGCAACAGGTATGGGAGACCTCTTTGGTCCTTTTGGAGTTGTGGAAAGTGGAAGTCATATTTTCATGGATGGTAATAAAGTTATTTTCTCCGCCCAAGAACCAGGATACTATGATGCACTCAAATGGTTTCATCAATTATTTAAAGAAGGATTAATTGACCAGGAAGCTTTTTCACATAGTGCTGAGCAATATAACTCAAAAGCCAGAGGAAGAGATATTGTTGGTACTACCGTTAATTGGCGAGCAGAAAATACAGTAGGACCTGAATTAAAGGATAATTTTACTCATGTGGTACCGTTAAAAGGACCTGAAGGTAAGCAAATGGTACGTATTAATAATATTATTCGTACTTCAGGTTTTGCAATTACCACTGCATGTAAAAATCCAAAAGCCTTACTTCGCTGGTATGATTATATTAATTCAAGTCCAGAAATGACCTTCAAATGGAGCCGTGGAATCGAAAATGAATTTTGGAAAAAAGTAGACGGTGGCTATATGTTTACTCCTGAAAACTGCCCAGCAGATATGAGTCCTGGAGAATGGAAAAATAACTTCTCCTTTGGTGGACAATCACCTTCCTTATGGTCCTTAGAAATTGAAAATATGGTGGTTCCTAATCCAAATTCACCTAAAGATGTTAAGAAAGCTGCTATCCAAGATTCTTTAGCCTATGGTGTCTATGGTTTACCTGCCGGTTCCGATACCCCTGAAAATACAGAACGTAGATCTATGTTAAGCACAGATATTGACACTTATATTACAAAATTTATTGCTGATTCTGTCATTAATGGAATTGATGATGTAAAATGGGAAAAACATTTAAAAGCATTAAAAGATTTAAAAGTAGATGAATACGTTGAACTTTGTCAACAATATGTAGATCGTTTGGCAGAATAATAAAAAATAAATGCCAACACAAGAAAATCTTCCTTGGGTTGGCATTTTCTAAACATAGAATCGATAATGAAAGGAGAAATCATATGTACACAAGAGGTACTACTACCGTCCCTCATAAATCAAAATTAAAAACCTCTAATATGTCTAAAATAAAAGGAAATTTTAAAAAAACATGGATTCTTTATGTCTTTGTACTTCCACCTATGCTTTACCTATTTATTCTCCACTATATTCCTCTTTATGGTATACAGATTGCTTTTAAAAACTTTAAGCCGGCTCAAGGAATATGGGGCAGTCAATGGGTAGGGTTTAAACATTTTATTACTTTTTTTGAATCCTATCATTTTAAATCTTTACTTACTAATACCCTGATACTAAGCTTATATTCCCTTGCTGCTGGTTTTCCAATTCCTATTCTTTTAGCCCTTATATTGAATTATTGTAGATACCCTAAACTAAAAAAACTAGTACAGACAGTAACGTATGCTCCTCATTTTATCTCTACCGTTGTGTTTTGTGGAATGATCTTTATTTTCCTATCGGTTGACGGAATTGTAAATCAATTTTTAATGCTCCTTGGCATCGATCCTATTTTATTTATGAGTAAAGCTGAATATTTTAGACATATTTACGTATGGTCTGGTGTATTTAAAGGAATGGGATGGAGTTCTATTATTTATATCGCCACCTTAGCAGGAGTAAGTCCTGATTTACACGAAGCTGCCCTTGTAGATGGCGCTACAAAACTTCAACGCATGTTTTATATTGATTTACCTTCCATTATACCAACAGCCGTTATTTTACTTATTTTAAATGCAGGCCAAATTATGAATGTAGGTTTTGAAAAAGCATTTTTATTACAAACCCCTGTTAACTTACAGTACTCTGAAATTATTTCTACTTATGTTTATAAAACAGGTATTCAGTCAGCTCAATTTAGTTATTCCGCAGCTATTGGCTTATTTAATAATATTATTAACTTTATTCTTCTCATGAGTGTTAATAAATTTGCTAAAAAAGTAAATGGAATTAGTTTATGGTAGAAAGGAAGATATGAGATGCAAGTAAAATTCTCTAATGAATCAAGAGAAGATAAAATCTTTGATATTTTTATTACCATTGTATTTATCCTTTTGTTATTTCTTGTATTATACCCCTTATATTTTATTGTTATTGCCTCTATTAGTAATCCAGACTTAGTCTCATCCGGTCAAGTATTATTTCTACCAAAACAGGTCAATTTTGAAGCTTATAAATATATCTTTAGAGATACAAGAATATGGAGAGGTTATGCCAATACTATTCAATATACCTTTTTTGGTACCTTCTTTGCTTTACTACTTACGATTCCTTCTGGGTATGCCCTATCGAGGAAAGATATGAAAGGGAAAAATTTTATTATGAAATATATGGTCTTTACTATGTATTTTGGTGGTGGATTAATTCCAAAATATCTTGTTATTAAAAACTTAGGTCTTATCGATACTCCTTTTGTACTTATGGTCTTAGGTTCTTTTTCAGTATTCAATTTAATTATTACTCGGACTTATTTTCTTTCTACTATTCCCATTGAACTACAAGAAGCTGCCGAAATTGATGGTTGTAGCATTTTACGCTTTTTTATTGCCATTGTCTTACCCCTTTCAAAATCAATTATTGCTATTATGCTACTCTATTATGCTGTAGGTCATTGGAACTCTTTCTTCAATGGTTTAATGTACATAAAATCCGATCATTTATATCCGCTTCAAGTGATTTTAAGAGATATTCTTATTAGTGGTCAAAATCTTCAAGCCGATTCTACAGATATGGATTATATTCTAGAAATGGAACGTATATCAAGAACCATTCGATATGGGGTTATTATTGTTTCAACATTACCAGTTTTAATTCTTTATCCTTTTGTTCAAAAACACTTTGTTAAAGGTGTTATGATTGGTTCTATAAAAGGATAAAGATATCTCATGATGCAAAAAGTAAAAGCATTATCGATCATAATAATCAAACTTGAAAAATAACCTAAAAAAGTAGATCGATAATGCTTTTACCATTTATTCGTTTTATTTTAAAATATTTCAACTATACTTCCACTGTTTTCCATTTCCCTTTCCGAAATGCGAGCAGTAACCAAAAACCTCGTACAATCAAATCAATGGTCATGGCTACCCAAGCACTAATCAAACCATATCCTAAAACAGAAATAAACAAAAAGGTTAAACTTACACGAACTCCCCAAATACCTACAATGGATATGATTAATACCTGTTTCGTATCTCCTGCTCCTCGAAGGGCCCCTGCATACCCCATAGCAAAAGCTAAAAAGGGTTGAGCCAAAGCTTCAATTCGTAGACACCAAGAAGCAGGATGTAAGATTTCTGGATCCCGGGTAAAAATAAGTAGAAAGACTTGGGGCCAAATGAAAAAAAAGACTCCCATAATGCTCATAAAGATAGCCCCCATCTTCACCGCCATATGTCCACTTTCTTGAGCTGCTTCAGGGTCTTCTGCACCTAAATACTGTCCCACTAATGTTGTGGCTGCTAATGCAAACCCAAACCCTACATTATAGGAAATGGATTCTGCTGTATTGGTAATACGATGAGCTGCATACATGGTCGTTCCAAGATTGGCAATAAGGCGATTAAAAGCCAACTGCCCTAATCGTAATAAAAATTGTTCTAAAGCAGCAGGTATTCCAATATGAAAAATTCGTTTAATAATAGCAAAATCAAGACGTACTTTTTCTTTTATGGACATCTGTACTTTACCCTTCCCTGAATAAAGTACGTATAAAACTAAAATTCCTGCCACCCATCTAGAAATACTGGTAGAAATAGCAGCCCCTGCTACTCCCCAACCAGCTCCTGGAATCCAAAGAGACAACTCTTTTCCTACAAAAGGAAGAGTAAAAAAAATGGTCCTTGTCTTGAAAATCAAAAAAAAGTTACCTATAATATTTAAAATATTAGCGATACCATTAATGTACATAGGTGTTTTGGTATCTCCACTTCCTCTAAGAACCCCAGACATAATCATAGTAACAATAAGCATAGGGATTCCCCAACAAATATGCCTAAAATAAGAAGTCGCTAAAGGAATAACGTCTTCTTCCGCTCCCATCAAAATAATTAACTTTTCACTAAAAATAAGTCCTAAAATAGTAAAAATAATAGCAAAAAATACACTAATGATTAAGGATTGCTTACCTACTTCTGTTGCCTCTGAAATGTTTTTGGCTCCTACTGCCCTGGATACTAAGGCTGTGGTTCCTACACTAATGGCCGCAAAAAGAGCAATGGCAGTCATAATGGGCATATCACTTAAACCCACAGCAGCAATTCCTGCTGCTCCCAATACTCCTACCATTGCCATATCAGCAAATCCTAATAAAGTCTGCATTAACATTTCTAAAATTGCTGGAAAAGCTAATTTCAAAATATACTTTCTCATTTCTGGTTTCGTCATTTGAATAGAATTTGTTTCCAATTTCGCCTCCTCCTTTTCTGTCCCTAAATTCGTTAGACATTCAAGCTGAATATCCATACTCATTATAATACATTTTTATGATAAAGGGTAGAGGACTAATAGAATCTTCATGCTATAAAATCCTTGACATGCCCTGTATTTTGGAATAGAATACATGAAAAGGAAAGTTGCCAAGGTATAATATTACACTAAGGAAATATCATATCTTCATAAAATAAAAAGTAACTGGAATAAAATAGATAAACATAGGAGGAATTATATCTCTATGGTAAAATTAGCAGTGATTATACCCGTATACAATGAATCTGAAGCCATACAAAAAAATTTTGCTATGATCCATCAAACCTTACTAGCGGATCATATTTCCTGTCACTATATGATCGTTGATGATGGATCAACAGACCAAACATGGTTAGAGATTTGTGAAATTGTAAAAAAATATGATCATGTTTCAGCCATCCGCTTTGCTCGTAACTTTGGCAAAGAAATGGCTTTGTGTGCTGGAATTGATCATATCCAAGCCCAACGGTATCTTATCATGGATTCAGATTTACAACATCCCCCTCAATGTATAAAAGATATGATTTTACTTATGGATAAAACCCAAGTAAATATTGTACATGGTGTAAAAAAAACCAGAGGAAAAGAAAAACGGATTTATAAATGGATGGCAAAAATTTTTTATAAAATATTACAAAGAATGACAGGATTGACCCTTGATAATTCTTCTGATTTTAAACTCATCGATGCCCAAGTTGCGGATTCCATTCGTCAGTTTAAAGAAAATTATGTCTTTTTTAGAGGAATTATTGATTGGGTTGGCTTTGAAAGTACAACCTATGACTTTGAAGTAGAAGAAAGGATAAGTGGTTCTAGTAGTTTTTCAACCTTTAAGCTAATAAAATTAGCTTTGAATTCGATTATCTCCTATACAAGCAAACCCCTTTATCTAACCATTGTGGGTGGAATCCTTTTTCTTTTCATGTCTATTATTCTAGGTATACAAACATTAGTAAATTACTTTTCAGGTCATGCTCTCAATGGATTTTCCACTGTTATTTTATTATTGCTTTTTACAGGTTCTATGATCATGTTATCTCTAGGAATCATCGGTATATATATTTCACGAATCTATGATGAAATCAAGCAACGGCCTCGATACATTATATCGAAAAAAATAGAAAGATTGTAGTGAATCTATGATAAAACGAATCAATAAACTAAAAACAATCGTATCAAAAGAACTCTATCATAAACTTTTTCGCTATATCCTCGTTGGTGGTTGTACCACCTTTGTCAGCTTTGGTGTGTACTGGCTGCTTTATGATCTCTTTAAAATAAATCCCACTATATCCAATACAATCTCAGTTTTTTGTGCTGTTATCTTTGCCTATATTACAAATAAGATCTTTGTTTTCAAAAGTAAATGTACGACTCTTCAAGAGTTAATCATGGAAATTTTTAGCTTTTTTTCATCTCGGATGATTACTATGCTAGTAGAAATCGGTGGAGTCTTTTTTCTTTTCACCTATTTAAAAGTAGGTCCTATGGCTTCAAAAATCATTGTAAATGGAATCGTCCTGATTTTAAATTATTTACTTTCCCAATTTATCGTCTTTCGAAATACCTAAGTCTATTAAGTCGATATAGGTGCATACGCCCATAATCAATTTCACAAGATGCATATGAATCATAAAGGAGCTGGTACCTTTGAATCAACATGGAAACCACTTTTTCAAAAAATATAGATTGTTTCTTATTCTTAGTCTTATTTTTCTAAGTACGGTTATGATCACTTTTCAAGTTCGATTGTATGGAGATGATTTTTTTTACGCTCAATTTACCCCCCATGGTTTACGTTATTTTATATCCAAACATATTGAACATTACTTCCGGGCCAATGGACGCGTCATCGTTCACCTTTTAGCAACGATTTTTTTAGGCTTGCCTCTTCCTTTATGGCAAATCATCAATCCACTCATGCTGGTGGGAATTGCATACTATGGTTCAAAAACAGCATTCTGTAGCAAAGCTGAACAGTCCTTTACAGTATATGCAAGTATTATTTTTGGACTGGGAATTGGTTTTTTACATCCCAATATGACACGTGAAAGTGTTTACTGGTTAACAGGTTCTTTTAATTACGTATATCCTTTGCTTATGCTATTGATTTATTGGTATCAGCTAAGCATTTCCATAGATAAAAATCAAACTTCATGGTTCTTACCCCTCCTTGGATTTTTGTCAGCTGCTACTGTAGAACAAGTAAGCCTAATGACCTTCGGATTGACCCTATGCGTTTTGTTTGAAAAAGCTTTTATACAAAAAAAGAAACTTACTAAGATGCATATTATTACGCTGGTGACTACTACGATTGGGATGCTTACAGTTATTGCTGCTCCAGGAATTTTTCTACGTGTTTCCATTGAAGACGCTCCTACTACAGGATTTATAAACCTTTTAAAATATAATATTAAAAAACAAGGAACTACTTTTTTATTCTCTAATATAATGATGCCCTATCATATTTTTGCCATGGTTGCTGCTTTTGGTAGCATCCTTAAAAACAGAACAACTTCTGTCTCTCCAAAAAAATGGTGGGAAAATATAATCCTCATTATCAGCAGCAGTGCATGCATCAGTTGGTTGTGGCAAGTCAGTATAAAAGCGGGTATAACCAATTACAATATCCTAAGTAAAAGACAATTTTTCTTTTATTTATATATTACTACTGGGTATCTAATGACTCTATTTTATGCTGGATTTCTTGTTTATAAAAATAAAATCATTGTTAATCGTACTCTCCCTATCATCACCATTATATTATGTTTTGGCTCTCAATTAATGATGTTGATTTCTCCTGTTTATGGTCCAAGAAATCTTGTAGTTGCTATTTTTATGCTTCTTCTTTATGCAGCTGCACTGATCCCTACTCTACATACAATCGGATTACCAGCTATTTGTGCTTGTGTTGCATGCTTTTTATTAAGTAAGCCTTCGGTCTTTCCTTTCGCTATAGCAGCCCTTCTATTCATCTATGACCACGGTTCTAGTTATAAGGGAAAATTTCCTTACAGAAAAATAGGAATTTTAGGAGGATACGTTATCCTTCTGATAGTATCTTTTTCTACCTGGTTTCCTACCCTAAAAGGATACGCTAAAAATGCCACCGCTTATGACCAAAATATAAAAATGGCTCAACAATATAAAGTAAGCCAAGCCATAAAAAAAACCAACGATCCTCTTGTTCAAACTATTTTACCTATTGAATTGTATGGTTGGGCCATGCCCTACCATAATCCCTATTATGATCCTTATTATCGATTATATTTAGGGGTTGATATAAAAACAGATATTGATTGG
>JAAYNZ010000195.1 GCA_012520595.1 Candidatus Epulonipiscium sp.
AAAAAATATCGTTTTAAAGAATTCCAAAATATTTTACTACCGAGGTAATTTACACACTATTTTGGACTTGACTTCGTCCATATCAATGGCAAATAGTTTATACATATAAATTCTCCTTTGTCTTGACATCTATCTTTCTTTATTATATAGTAAATACAGTAGCTTTGCATCTACTAAATATAAATTTTATAAGATTCCGCTAGGGGAGCCTAATGGCTGAGATCGTATTATTTATGTACGGACCCTTTGCACCTGATCCAGATTATACTGGCGGAGGGAAGCGGCAAGAAAGATAAATTCTTCTTTCTTTTAACTTCCCAGCGGATATCAAGAGGGAGGTTTTTTTATGTTTTCTGAAGAAGTACTACAATCTTTTTTCACTTCTGTTAGTGGACAAATTACTGTAGGTGTTGTAACCCTTGTTATTCTTTTAGCGTTTATTGCCATTTTACACAAACGTCAAGCCTTAACAGTACAAGCCCTAACCTACTCTGCAGTAGCTATTACCTTGTCCATTGTTCTTTCTCAATTTCGCCTTTTTCGTTTACCCCAAGGTGGAAGCGTAACTCCTTTTAGTATGCTTTTTATCATCCTCATTGGATATTGGTTTGGTCCTTTGCCTGGTATTTTAGCCGGTGTTTCCCATGGCCTTATCAGCTTGATGATTGACCCTTATGTAGTCCATCCATTACAACTTTTATTAGACTATCCATTGGCTTTTGGGGCTTTAGGATTATCTGGTTTGTTTCAAAAAGATCAACAAAATGGTTTGTTTTTTGGACTGTTTGCAGGAACCTTTGGTCGTTTTTGTATGAGTTTTCTTTCCGGCTATATCTTTTTTGCATCCTACACTCCGGAAGGATTTCATCCTGTTGTTTATTCTATTGCCTATAACATCAGTTATATTGGTGTAGAAACCTTTTTAACTGCTTTACTTTTAATGGTTCCAGGTGTACGTCATGCTATTCAACACATAAAAAGCAATATTTCTGCAAAGGAACAAACTACAATGAAAGTACAGTCATAAAAAAAAGGCTGTTGTACAACTTATCTCTTGTTGTGCAACAGTCCCTTTTTATTTCACTCTAAAATAAAGGGGTATAAACCCGATCTTGTAAAATCTGCTCTATTTCTTCTATGGTCTTATTATAAGCATTGATCATAAGTACACCCAAACCTTTAGAATCTCTTGATTCCATTCCTGTATAAAATTGATTGGTTATAGAAAGTCCTTCAATCACTCCCTCTGCCCTTGTTCCTATGTAAACATAGGCATCAATAGGATGTTTGTATTTTTCTACTTCAACTACATAATAACCTTTATTCTGCAACTGTTTCTTTAATTCTTCTAATCCTTTTTGAATTCCTACAATCATAAAAAACACACCTCCTATTTTTATTCTTCCCTAGAAAGTGTGCTTTCTATTCATGTTAACATTAATGAATCTTGGGATATATGACTCTTAATGCTTCAGGATGGACTGAAAAACAAATGGGTGTTGCTTGAGTTTTATAAATTTCTCCATCTACATTGATAATATGGGTAGAGGTTTTGTTAATACAAATACGATTGGTCTGATAGGATTTAACCTCTTTAAAATAAACATGATTCCCTTTTAAAATGACTGGAAACAATAACCCTACTTTCCATTTGGCTATTTTCTCAATAATACATAAATCAAAAAGGCCATCATCTACCTTTGCATGAGGAGTAATTTTCATTCCACCTCCATAATACTTCCCATTTCCAATGGCTAACAGCAAGTATTCTCCTTCTAAATACGTTCGGTCAAAAGCAATTCGCATCTCTTGAAAACGATAGGTCCATAAGTTCTTAATCACAGATACAATATAGGCCCAAGTACCTGAAAACCATTTTTTTGAATTTTTGACCCAATAAGCTATTTCTGCATCAATTCCCATACTAGCTACATTAATAAAATAATATTCATTTATTTTTCCTAAATCCATAGGATGGGCTTCTTCAGAAAAAATCATCTCCAAGGCTTTATCAGGTTGAAAAGGAATATTTAATGTACGGCATACATCATTCCCGGTACCTGCAGCAATAATTCCAAAAACCATATCAGTATGAGCCAAGCCATTAATAACTTCTGAAATTGTCCCATCTCCACCTACAGCCACCACTTTTTCATACCCTTGTTTCAAAGCTTCTTTTGCTAGCCAAGTGGCTTCCCTTGGCTTTTGGGTCTCTTTAATTGTATAATTGATTCCTTTTTTCTTCATTTTTTCTTGAATCAATGGAATTAAAGCTTTTGCTTTGCCTTTTCCTGCTACAGGATTTACAATGAATAATGTCTTCATCTCCTATACATCCTTTTCTTATGATCGATAACCTTGACATTTTGCCTTGTCTAAAGCCTGTACTTCCTCTGCTGAAAGTGTATATGAACTTTGTCCCTTCTCAATGGGTTTTGCATACGTATAAGACCCTTCCCTGCTTAATATTCCATTCATCACCACACCATTATCAAACTCATCCAATAAAGCTATTGCAAAACAGAAATTCCCTCCCATTTCTTCAAAAGGATTATAACGAATTACTCCTACTTTTTGAATACAATACCCTAGCTGATACTCAAGCTCCGCATATTTTTGATTTAAAATTTCTTGTCCTTCTAAGGTGTCTTCTACTTTTTTAAGATAATTAATCATGACTTCTTCGAGCTGTTTACCTTCTGAATTTCCCATAAAATAATCATATTTTTTTTGTAATTTCTTTATTCTACGTTGATTTATAATAAGCGTAAAAAATAAAAATAACCAACTTATTACCAATCCCAAAAAAATATATATATTATATTCTTGTATAAATTCTGCCAAAAACTCCATAAATCGATCTCCTCTAGTCATCTATCATTTCTCTATTTTGTTTTCTTTATTTTTCAATCGACTGAATCAAAGATAGTATTCTCTCTAAATCTTCATCTGAATAGTATTCAATTTCAATTTTTCCTTTGTTTTTTCCTTTAGAAATTTGAACCTTTGTTCCTAAAATTTGTTTGAAGCGTTCTTCGATTTCCTGATAAATGGGATGTAATGGCGAAATTTGTTGCTTTAACTTTGATTTTGGCTTTTGTTCTACTAAATTTTTAATCCATTTTTCTGTTTCTCGTACTGTCATTTCTTCATCAAAAATTTTTTTAGCTACTTCATATTGTAAATCTAAATCAAAAAGTGTTAATAAAGCTCGTGCATGTCCACTTGTAATCACTTCTTCTATTAACATTTCTTGTACCCTAGGATCTAGATTTAGTAACCGAAGGGAATTTGCAATGACTGGACGGCTTTTGGATACTTTCTTAGCCACTTCTTCTTGGGTTAAATCAAATTCTTCCATTAAACGTTGATAAGCAGCTGCTTCTTCCATAGGGTTTAAATCTTCTCTTTGTAAGTTTTCAATTAAAGAAATTTCCAACGCTTTTTGTGTATTAAACTCTTTAATAATCACAGGAACACGCTCCATACCAATCATTCGAGCAGCCCTCCAACGTCGTTCTCCTGCAATAATTTCATATCCACCCATGGTACTTTTTACAACCAAAGGTTGTATCATGCCATGTTGCTGAATGGACTTTGCTAAATCCTGTAATGATTCTTCTTTAAACTTTTTTCTTGGTTGGTGCTCATTAGGCATCACCTCATGAACTGAAATCCATTGGGTTCCTGATAATTCATTTATATCCGATCGATGGTCCTCAATCAATGCTGACAATCCTTTTCCTAAACCTTTTTTAGTCATCTTACGATCCCTTCCTCTCTATCACTTCATCAGCTAATAATCGATAGCTTTCTGCTCCTTTCGAGCGACTATCATATAGAGTAATGGGAAGCCCATGACTAGGTGCTTCTCCTAATCGAACATTCCTTGGAATAATGGTTTTATAAACATTTTTATGGAGATGTTTTTTAACTTCCTCTACAACTTGCAAAGATAAATTAGTCCTTGCATCAAACATTGTAAAAACAATTCCTTCTATACTTAAATTTGGATTTAGTCTCTGGCTAACTAAATGTATCGTATGCATCAATTGAGTCAAACCTTCTAATGCATAATATTCGCATTGAATAGGAACTAATACTGTATTTGAAGCTGTAAGGGAGTTAATGGTTAATGTATTCAACGAAGGAGGGCAGTCGATGAGTATAAAATCATATTGTTCTTTCACTTTATCTAAATATTGTTTTAAAAGATACTCTCTCTTTGGCACTCCAATCAACTCAATTTCTGCTCCTGCTAAATCCACATTAGCTGGAAGCAAATCCAATCCTTCTACTTGAGTATGTAATAATACTGACTCCCATGTGCTTTGCCCTAATAAAAGCTCATAGATGGTTTGACTGAGTTTATTTTTTTCTATTCCTAGACCACTTGTCGTATTCCCCTGAGGATCAATATCAACAACTAATACTTTTTTTCCCTTTTCTGCTAAACTAGCTGCTAAATTGATTGTAGTCGTTGTCTTACCTACCCCACCTTTTTGATTGGCTACCGAAATAATTCTACCCAATGTAATCCCCCTATTCTTTCCATCCTTATACCCTTTTCAAAAACTCCTTCATTTTATTATATCATATATTTTAAAAAAAGAATGAAAATGTTTCACGTGAAACATTTTTAAATTTTGCTATTCACATAGTTCTACTTTTCTAGACTTAAATACTTTCAACAAACACCTAAAAAATAAAAAGAAGTTCTTTTATAACTCTATAAAAGAACTTCTTTTTATTTTTTTATGCTATTAAATCCAATATAAATGTAAGAATTCCATTACGCCAACTTTTATAAATCCCTATACCAAAAAACACTACACCAAAGATTGTTAATGGTATTCCTAATGTTGCATTTGTGTTATCTTGAAATGCAAAGTAAAAGCAAATCATACCTATGGCTATCAATGATAAACATATCATTATTTTCTTCATTAACACATTTTCCTCCTAATTATTTGCCATAATCATATCAAAGTTTATCCTATTTATAAGATTAAATGTATTAATGATTGGTATGATCTCTTAAATCAATCTTATCTTCATCCTCTGATGTCTTGCGATTGCTTCCAATAAGCCATAACCCTCCGATGATAAAAATAGCAGCAAATAAAATCTTATCTAAATGTAACCATGGTAAAAATGCACTTCCTACTATTCTATCCATTAATCGATTTAACTCTTGAAAACCAACAAAAGCTCCCATAATGATTAAAACCAAAGCAAAAATATTTTTGTGCCTTTTTACATAATGTACATAAGGTGTAATGTCATCCCGTACTTCTCCTCGAAGTAATCGATGTTTCATATTACGTGCATCAAAAAAGCAATACACCCAGATGATACCTGCCATGGTTAAAGCCAAAGGAGTTAGGGAGTAAAACTGAGCCAACATTAGACTCCCCATAAATAAAGTCAGAAACATTAAACCAACTTTTGACAATCCCATATACATATGAGCTGCACCAGGAAGAAAAGAAAAAATAAAAACTAAAAATCCACTAATGGAAGACTTACTGCTTCCTTTTACACTAGAGGTTTCACTTGCTCTAATATATTGTTGAATGCAGTTTTTACAAATGTTTCTTCCTTCTACATATACAGTACATTCCTCACAAATCCAATCTCCACATTTACTACAGGTATTTACTCCAGCCCTGCCATAATGATTTTTACAATCCATTTTGCTCCTCCTTCATTCCATTGGAATAAACTTTTTTATTTGTTTTCTTATCTCTATATACGCACTTTTTATTAAAAAGTCTTTTTATTTGTTTTATAGTCAAAGTGTGATTTTACACTTTTTCAAATAAGATAATAAAATTTGGATTCTTTATATGCAAGGGGAGTTTTCTTAATTCACAAATGGATTAATAAAAGGAAAAAATAGTTCTATCTCTAAAAGTAGAGTAGAATCCCTAAAGATTTTACTCTAACAACCGACAAAGAACCTATTTGTTAAAGGTAGAAATATATTTTTGAATTATATTAACGAACATTTCCTTTTCTGATTCTTCTACAAAAGCCCTCAAAGGAATAATATACGCAGCTAAAGAACCAATATAAATATATAAATGTTCCTTATCCCTAGCAATTTTTTCTACTGTTTCCCACTTTGTTTTTGTTTCTCCTGAAGTTCCTTTCTTATGAATTCCTTCTTCTGTAATCCACAATTCACACGGACCTAAAAGATAATCATTTCTGCCTTCTTTCATCATTTTTTCAATGTTCTTTTTCATATTTTTTATAAATTTTTTAGGGTAATAGAATACCCAAAATAAATAAATACCAAAAAACACAGGAATAGAAAATTTCCATGATGGATCATCAAATAAATAAAAAATAAAAGGGATAATAAGAAAAATGAGAGAAATGATATAACGTTGAATAAATACATTTCGTTTTATAGTAGGAGAATGTTTCACGTGAAACAAGTTAAATTGTATATAATCTTCCTCTTTTATTTCATATTTAATATGCATCTTTTTATCTCCTTTATAAAAGTAAGTCCAATGAAATCATACAATTGTCTCCCTAATCTTACTGTTTTTTAATTGTTTATTCTTTTATGTCTTAATCTTAAATCAAACATACTCTTTTTATACATACTTTTTATATCATTTTTGTTGCACCTCTACACATATAAATGCATAAGACTCTCAGATAAGGTCTTTTTATTCTAGTAAAGCAAGGTAATTGTTTCACGTGAAACAATTACCTTGCTTTATGAATTATATATTTGAAAAAACGGTTAATTTCTTAGGATATACTTGAATTTTCAAAGGTAAATTGGGTCCTTTCTCTCCATCTAAATCCGATTCATAAAAAGCAGGATCCTCGCTTAAACACTCAATATAAAACTCTGAGGATCGAGTATAAAAAATATTTTTTTCGTTGAGATGTTCCCCTCGTAAAATTTGAATAAATAAGCGTGGTATTTCATGAAGAGGACAAGCACGTATGGCTACTAACTCAAATAGCCCATCATCAATGGCTGCTCCTTTTGCTAACTTTTGAAAACCTCCAGCTCCCGTACTATTCAAAATAAGAAATACATAAAAATCTTCTTCTATAGATCCCTGTCCAGTAGTAATGCGAAGAGGGAATGGCTTAAAATTAGGCAATTGTTCAATTCCCTTGATATAATAAGCCATTTTCCCTAGTGTATTTTTAAAATCCAAATCAATATTTTGAGAAACAGTAGTAAAAAGCCCTCCACTACAAACATTAATAAAAAACTGTTCATTTGCTTTGCCTATGTCGATCTTCTTTAAATTTCTTCTCAAAAAAACATCCAAGCATCCTTCTACATGATCTGGCATATTAAGAAAACGGGCAAAATCATTGGACGTTCCAGAAGGAATAACACCTAAAGGTAAATCAATATTGTGATGTAACATACCATTAATGGCTTCATTTAAAGAACCATCTCCACCTGATACAATAACACCCTCAAATCCTTCTGGATCAAAAGTTTCAAAAAATTGCTTCATACTTCCTTTAGCATGACTTCTATAAATATGAAGTTGATAACCTGCTTCATTAAACTTAGCAAGTACATGGTCTAAATCATATCGAAAACTTCGGTCTCCTGCCATGGGGTTATAGAGCAATTGAATTTTTTTCATACTTGTTCCTCCCCTGTTTTCTTTATTTTATTATTCCTTTTTATGCTTATTTGCAGACATATGTCTATATTACTTTACATTTGTTTTGGAGCATCAATACCCAATAAGCGTAATCCATTTTGTAATACAATTTGAACGGACTCTACCAAGGCTAATCTTGCTCTTTTAATTTCTTCCTCTGCAATCAAAATAGGGCATTCGTGATAAAATTTATTAAAAGCTTGAGCAAGATCCATAATATGACGAGATAGTAAGGAAGGCTCTAATCTCTCTGCTGCCTCTTGAATTACTTTTGGAAATCCTTCTAGCACTTTGCATACTTGAATAGAAGCATCATCGTCTAATAATTCAAAGGCAACCTCCTCAAGATTTTGTTCTTTTACTTCTGCTTTCTTTAATACACTACAAGCTCTTGCATGAGTATATTGTACATAAGGGCCTGTTTCTCCATCAAAATTTAAAATTTTATCCCAAGAGAACACAATATCTTTAATTCGATTATTATAAAGGTCATTAAAAATAATGGCTCCAATCCCTACAGCTTTTGCTGTTTCTTCTTTATTTTCTAAATTAGGATTTTTTTCTTCAATAATTGCTTTCGTTTTTTCAATGGATTCTTTTAAAATATCTTCTAATAAAATTACATTTCCTTTTCGAGTGGATAATTTTCCTGTTTCCATACTAACCATTCCAAATGGAACATGGACTAACTTATCATGCCAATCATAACCCATTTTTCTAATCACTGTAAACCACTGTGCAAAATGTAGGTTTTGTTCTAATGCAGTAATATAAATACATCGGGTAAAGTCATAGGTGTTTTTGCGATAAATAGCAGCTGTAATATCCCTAGTAGCATATAAAGTACTTCCATCTTTTTTGGTAATCAAACAAGGGGGCATATCCTCTTCACTTAAATCTACGATTTCTGCACCTTCACTTTTTTCTAATAACTTTTTGTCTTTTAATTCTTGAATAATGGGCTCCATCTTATCATTATAAAAACTTTCTCCAGCATAAGAATCAAAAGAAACACCTAGCAGATCATACACTCGATTAAACTCTTTTAGACTAATCTCTTTAAACCATTTCCATAGAGATAATGCACCTTCGTCCCCATGTTCCATCTTTGTAAACCAACCTCGAGCTTCTTCTTCTAATTCTGGATTTTGTTCTGCTTCCTCATGAAATTTTACATATAAGTGATTTAGTTCTTGTATTCCTTTTTCTTCAATTTCTTCCTTGCTTCCCCATTTTTTATAAGCTACAATCAATTTTCCAAACTGGGTACCCCAATCTCCTAAATGATTAATCCCTATGCAATTGTACCCTAAAAAAGCATGAATTTGATACAGTGCATTCCCAATAACTGTGGAACGAAGATGTCCAATATGAAAAGGTTTCGCAATATTAGGGGCAGAATAATCGATAACAATGTTTTTCCCTTCACCCATGATTGAAGAACCATATTTTTCTCTTTGTTCAAGAACCGATGTTAATACATGGCTTATAAAAGGAGCTGGATTCATAAAAAAGTTAATGTATCCATTGACGGCCTCTACTCTTTTTATGAAAGGAGAAGCTGGGATTTTTTCAATGAGTTCTTGAGCAATTTGAGGAGGTGCTTTACGGTATACTTTAGCTAATCGAAAGCAAGGGAAAGCATAATCTCCCATTTCCATTCGTCCTGGTACTTCCAAAATGCTCATGATTTCTTCTTGTGTTAATTCTGAAATAGCCGTCGAAAGCAATTGACCTATTTCATATTTTAGATCCATAGTATCTTCCCTTCTATAAAGATAAATTCTATTTCAATTGATACCCTATTTTATATGATTTCTTTATTTTACCAAAAACTTTTCATAAATATGCAATAAAAGGGTCATTATATAGGCTTGTATTGGAATAATAACTAATTCTTCCATGAGTCTTGGAATCCATAAGGCTAAAAATCCTTTTTTAGACAAGGCTGGAATGAAAAGTTTTAAAAAGTAAGTGTTTATTGTCGTAACCAAAAGCCCTGAAATACCAATTGCAATCAGTAACTTTAAAAAGTAAATTTGGCCTTGGTTTTTTTTCCATTTCTTACTTAAATATAGATCCATGGCTAAAAATCCGAATCCAATGATGGGAATCCAAAGAAGTTCAAATTTTGATATATTCATCACTCGATTGGCAATCCCTAGTATAGCAACACCAATAAAACCTAACAATAAAATACGTTGTAATTGCTGTTTTGAAATATTTTGTACCCAACGCCATAAAAAAGCTGTAAGCACACCTCCACTAATGGATGTTACTGTAAACCAAGGAATGTATCCTCCTTCTGGCTTAAGAAGATATCCTAAGACGTCCATGAGTCCACCTGTAATTCCTCCATACAAAGGACCAAATAAAATTCCTGGTAATTTGGAAAAAGGCCCTGAAAAACTAATGCGAATGGCTGGAGCCCCTCCAATGTAAATCATGTAACTAAAAGACCGAATCACTAGAGCAATCGCTACTAACAACCCCGTTTGTACTACTTTTTGAATCTCCTTTGTTTGAGATCGATAATTTAACATACTAGAACCCTCCTATCTTTTTTTTCCCTGCTAGCATTAAAGGGTAATAAAAGAAAGAGGGTTCTTTCAATATATAGGAGTGCCCTTTAATGTAACAGTGGCAGCGATATTGTACCGCAAAGAAAAAACTTTTCTTTTTCGTTTAGAGGCAACCTCCCATCCTCTAACACTTAACGCACAATATCTACTCTGTTACTAGTATAAAGGTATTATACAAAATCCTATCTCATTTGTCTACTTTTTAAAAGGATTCCTTTTCTACATCTTCATTATGACATAGAAATAATTTTCCCTCCAAGAGGTGGCATTTGAACCTGAATAGTACCTTTTTCTACAACAAAAGTTTCTACTTGTTTTTTCACTTGCTCTTCATGCTCCTCACCTTCAAGAGGTGGATCAAGAACAAAAATTTCTTTCATATGGGATCCATTCCTTACTTGGGCTAACCAAACAGGTAATTTTACTTCTTTCATTTCCATTCCACGATTGATGACAATAACAACAACTTCTTCCTCTAACCAACGTGCATAAGCAATAACTGTGGAATTCCCATATAAAAAAAGGAAAGACCCCTGCCGTAAACAGGTAAAGCTTTTACGAAGTTGAATTAAGTTTTGATGATATTGAATCAGTTCATAAATTTCTCGATCCCAAGGATAGGTCCTCCTACTGTCCACTCCACTCCAACCACAAACTCCTGCTTCATCACCATAATAAATAGCTGGACATCCCGGCCATGTCATCATCATCATCACTGCTTGTTTGTATACCTGAAAATTTATATCTTTTTCTGCTTGTTCCTGTGTTCTATTTTTTACACTTCCTAACAATTGATTGGTTCTTGTTAAAAATCGTGATG
>JAAYNZ010000027.1 GCA_012520595.1 Candidatus Epulonipiscium sp.
GTTTTTTTACATAAGGTGCTACAATGTCCATGATATTGATATTGGGAGTTAGCTGTCCTACCGTTCCTTCGATAGTAATTAAACCTCTAAGAAGTAACGTTAAGTCCCTAGGTATAATAATATTATTTTTTTTACAAATCTTCATGACTTCTTCCATCATTTCAGGAAGTTGGATATCTGACAAAGGTTGATCAATATACTTGTCATACATATTTTCTACATCATCATGCAGCTGCCTCTTATTAAAATTTCCTCGAATCACTCCAATTTTAGCAATTGTGGAAGTCATTCCATGAACATCCTTCATACTCACCGCATATAAAAATTGATTAAATCGTCCCTGTAATGCCGAATTTAACTCTCCCATCATGCCAAAATCGAGATATACAATTTGATCTCCTCGAATCAGAATATTACCAGGATGCGGATCTGCATGGAAAAAACCATCTTCAAATATTTGTTGAAGATAATCATTAACAAAATCTTTCCCTATCTTCTCTACGTCATATCCTTTTTCTTTTAGCTTTTGTATATCTCCAATTTTAATACCCTCAATATATTCCATGACTAAAATTTGAGAACTACTATACTTTTGATATACTTTAGGGCAGGAGATTTTTTCTATTTTCCGATGGTGATAACAAAATCTCCTCATATTTTCTGCTTCTTGTAAAAAATCCAATTCTTTTTTCGTTGAAACCCAAATCTCGTCTAAAACTTCAATGGGATCAAAAGGCGTATCAAAGGGTGTCCATTTGATAAATCCAGATACCTTTTTTAAAATTTCAATATCCCGCTCCATCATTTCTTTTGCCTTTGGCCTTTGAATTTTAATAACTACTGATGTACCATTTTTTAAAATGGCTTTATGCACTTCTGATAAAGAAGCACAGGCAAAAGGGATTTCTTCAAAAGACGTAAAAACTTGTTCCATACCCTGTGGAAATTGTTTTTCTAAAAGTTCTTGTATGACAGAATAAGGTTCTGGCATCGCATTATCTTGTAATTTTTGTAGTTCATCAATGTAAGGAGGGGGCAGTAAATCAGGGCGTGTAGATAAGATCTGACCAATTTTAATAAAGGTAGGTCCTAATTCTTCTAAAGCCAAACGAAAGCGCAAAGGGAGATCATTTGTATTAATTCCTTCTTTAACTCCATATTTCATTAAAACAGAAAGAATTTCCTTTCTACGATTTTTATAACCCTTATTTTCTTTCATCATGACTGCCCCCTTGGTTAGAAAATTTTTTTAATATGCTTTTCCCCAATATACCATATGTTTGCTTGGTTTACCACAACAAACACAAGTAGAGCCTAAATCTTCTTGTTCAAAAGGAATGCAACGCGCAGTAGCTCCTGTTCTTTCCTTGATCTCATTTTCACAATCTACATCTCCACACCACATGGCTTTGATAAAGCCTGGCTTTTCTACTACTGTTTTTTCAAATTCTTCTAAGGTATGTGCGATATACGTATGCTTATCTCGATGTTGTCTTGCTTTTTCTAAAAGATCTTTTTGTATTTGTTCCATTAACTGAGGAACCTTTTCTTCTAATTCTTCCATAGGCACAAAAAGTTTTTCCCCTGTATCACGACGAACTAAAACCACTTGCTGTTTTTCTATATCTTTAGGACCAATTTCTAATCGGAGAGGAACGCCTTTCATCTCATGCTCACTAAACTTCCAACCAGGCATCTTATCTGTATCATCCACTTTTACTCGTACGGATTTGCTTAATTGTTCTTTTATTTCATAGGCTTTATCTAATACACCTGGTTTGTGTTGAGCAATAGGAATAATCACAAGTTGTAAGGGTGCAAGAGCAGGTGGAAGTACCAACCCACTATCATCTCCATGAACCATGATTACAGCTCCAATTAAACGTGTTGTCACGCCCCAAGAGGTTTGGTAGACATATTGTAACTCATTGTTTTGATCCGTATATTGAATATCAAAAGCTCTTGCAAAGCCATCTCCAAAATTATGACTGGTTCCTGATTGTAGGGCTTTCCCATCATGCATTAGGCTTTCAATAGTATACGTAGCCATGGCACCTGCAAATTTTTCTTTCTCTGTCTTTTGACCTTTAATAACAGGAATCGCTAAAACATTTTCACAAAACTCAGCGTATACATTTAACATGCGAAGGGTTTCTTCTTGTGCCTCTTCTTGGGTGGCATGAGCTGTATGTCCTTCTTGCCATAAAAATTCTAACGTACGAAGGAAAGGACGAGTCGTTTTTTCCCATCGAACCACAGAACACCATTGGTTGTATAATTTAGGTAAATCTCGGTAGGATTGAATCACATTACTGTAATGTTCACAAAACAAAGTTTCTGATGTTGGACGGACACAAAGTCTTTCTGTTAATTTTTCTTCTCCTCCATGAGTCACCCAAGCTACTTCAGGTGCAAAACCTTCTACGTGATCTTTTTCTTTTTGTAATAATCCTTCTGGAATAAACATGGGCATATATACATTTTCATGTCCGGTAGCCTTAAAACGTGTATCTAACTCTTTCTGAATGTTTTCCCAAATAGCATATCCATAAGGACGTATAATCATACAGCCCCGAACACTAGAATAATCGATGAGTTCCGCTTTTTTTACTACATCTGTATACCATTGTGCAAAATCCTCTTGCATAGATGTAATTTGTTGAACCATTTTTTCTTTCTTTCCCATTTTTAATCTCCTTTCCCTTTTAAAAAAATAATAACCTCCTGTCCCGAAAGGGACCGAGGTTATTCGGCGGTACCACCCTTGTTGATCTATACTAAGTATAAATCCACTTGGTTCCTGATAACGGTAGGAAACCGCCAGTATCTACTTGCATTTCAATCTAGAACTCTGAGACGGGTTTAAAATGATCTTTTAGAAATCTTACAGCCCTGGATTTCCTCTCTGTAAAAAGACTCCATTTTTACTATTTCTCTTCATCGTTTTTAATCTACTTGATTTGCAATAATCATAATCTACAAATTCTTTTCTGTCAAGGTTTAGATTGTTCTGTCATTGTTTATTTATCTATTCTTAATAAAATCACTTTTATTTATTTAAATTAATTTAACTTTTTTAGCTTTTTTATCAAACTCAATGGCCAATCAAGCCTTTCTTCTGCTCTTAATCGTTGAGGACTAAAAATTTTAACACCAAGAAGTTGACCTATCTCTCCTCGTTCAATAATTTGTTTTATTGTATAAATCGAAGACATGAAACGAACAGTAAGCATTAAACCAACTTCAATATTTCCTTTTTTAATAACCTTTTCTAGTCTTTTATAATCTTCTTCATTAACAGCAATGGGTTGATTATTATGGGTTTCTAGTGCAAAATAGATTTTTTCATCTTTAATCCTATTGGTAATCTCTCGTAATCCATCTACACAAAGTTTCCATTCTTTCTTCGTAAGATCTTTCGATGGTTTCCATGCCACAAAAGTACGAATCATATTACAATTCATCTGCTTTGCATATTCAATGGCTCTTTCTGCTATTTCAATGTTTTTTCTATTCCTCCATTTCCTAAAAAATCAAAATAAGGAGCAATCCCAGAACACTGTAAATGATTCCCATCCAGATATCTTTTCAGTTCTGTTATCGTACAATTATGCCTTTGAAGATAATCATGGATATGTTCATCCCAGATTTCAATTCCATCTAACTTCAACTCACAAGCTATTTGTACTACATCTTCTAAGGGCCTATTATTTTTTTCCCCCATGTAGAGCATATACTATACTTCATCAACCCCCATCTCCTTTCTTCATTACCAAAGGCTGTTTATTATGGAAATAACGATCGGTATGGTAAGTAAACTAAATCCTGTCATATACATAACAACAGTGGATGCAAGTACATGATCTCTACCATAATTTTTGGTCAAGACAACACTTGATGCTGCACAAGGCATTGATAATTCAATCAACATAATATATTTTAATAGCTCTGGTATTGGAATTAAAAAAAGAACAAGACCTCCAAATAATGGTATCAGTAATAATTTTATGATTGATGGAAATACCATTTGTTTTAACACGCTTTTACTTATTTTACAATTAAAAAAACTGGACCCTACTAGCATTAAAGCCAAAGGAATGGTTGCATTACCAATAGAAGTAAGGACTTTTTCTATTGTACTTGGTATGGATATTTTAAAGATCAATACCAAAAATCCTACTATTAATGCACTCATACAAGGATTTAATACATTTTTTAATTTTAATTTTTCACCTTGTTTTGCTAAAATATGAACACCTAAAGACCAAAAAAATAAATCTTGTATCCCAGAGTAAACGGAGGCATAAAGAAGTCCTTCTTTTCCAAAAAGCGCATAACACATGGGAAATCCTAAAAAAGCTACATTTCCAAAAATCATACTAAAATGATAAATAACCCTCTCCTCTTCTTGATACGATTTAAATCGTAATAGCAATGAGCTGATTACATAAGATCCTAATAATAATCCAATTGTAATGATTGCAACTATAATAATATTTTGAGAAACCTTTTCATCTAAAGAAATTGATAAGCTGGAAATAATAAGAGCAGGGCTTGTAACATTAACTACAAGTCGAGATATATCTTTCTCCCCTACTTCTCCTATTATTTTCCACCTTTTAGCGATATATCCTATGATAATGATCATGGTCATAATGATTAGCTGGCTTATGACCTCATCAAATTGAATTTGCATAGGAACCTCCTCCCTACTTCTTTCTTTTCTCTTTTTATGATACTATAATAATAAATAAGAGAAATAAGAGGTGTTATCATGCATACCAAACGCGCTACTATTTATGATATTGCCAAACTGGCCAATACCTCTGCTGCTACCGTCTCTAGAGTACTGAATAACAAAGATTATTATGTTAGTCCAGAGTAAAAGACTAGCAAAAAAACCACTGATAAAGAGTAGGATAACAAAGATTATTATGTTAGTCCAGAGTTACAAGAACGAGTACTACGAGTAGCAAAAGAATTAGGCTATACCCCCAATTTACTTGGACGTAATCTAAAATCAAATAAAAGTACAGATATCGGAGTCATTGTGCCTACTATTACAAATCCTTACTATACAATGCTTGTAAAAGGGATCGAAGAAACAGCGTCTAAAAATCATTATGATTTATTTTTATGTAGTGTAAACCGAGATGCTAAAAAAGAAAAAAACTTTATTGAATCTCTTATACAAAAGCAGGTTGCTGGTATTATTTTAGCTTCCATTCGTGGCAATCATGATTTTCTAGAACAATACCAACAATCTGGATTTCATATGGTATTTATGGATCAATCCATTTCGATACCTGGAGATCGAATTACTTTTAACTTTTATCAAGGAGGATACTTAGCAGGTCGGCATTTGGTAGAACTAGGACATCGCCATATTGCTTTTGTATCCTCCCCTATCAATACCCGATATAGTCGCCGTGAAGTATTACGAGGATTTACAGACGCCTTAGCTAAGGATCAAATCCCTTTTTCACCAGATTCCATTATCGAAGGAGTTCATGAAATAGAAACAAGCACAGAAGTATACGAATATAAAAACGGAAAATATTTTGCTAAAAGACTTTTACAATCTTCTCCTCGTCCTACAGCCGTTTTTTGTATCAATGATATGACGGCCCTTAGCCTCCTACACCATCTACAACAAGCTAACATTCATGTTCCAAAGGATATGTCACTGATGGGTTTTGATAATATCCCTCTTTCAGAAATTTCATATCCAAGTTTAACAACGATTGATCAAAGTGCTTATAAAATAGGTGCCTTAGCCTGTAGTACGTTACTTGATAAAATTACAAATCCAACACTACCTTCTGTGGATATTTCTTTAGAGCCGAGCCTTATTATACGTTCATCGACAGGAGCTCCTCCAAAATAAACCTTTTATTCTGCTTTGGTTAAAGTACCTCCCACCCATACTTTAGAAACATGGATATTATCATCAAAAGCAATAATGTCCGCCTCTTTTCCTACTGCAAGGCTTCCTGTCTTATGATCAATCTTCATGACTCTGGCTGGATTCAATGTCATCATTTTTACGGCTTCTTGTAAAGGAACTTCAGCTACATGAATCATGGTTCGAATCAAACGATCTGCTGTAGCTACACTTCCTGCAAAACCACTTTCATCCATAAGCCTTGCCACTCCATCTTTCACTAAAACTGGCTGCCCTGTCTCCTTATTGCCAAGTACATATTCCCCTTCTTCACATCCTGCTGCCCTCATAGAATCGGTTACTAAACAAATCCGATCCGATCCTTTTACTTTATAAATCAATTGTAATAAACTTTTAGGTAAATGAAGCCCATCCGCAATCACTTCTACAAACATTTCATCGATGAGATACCCACTCTCTATGACTCCTGCATGCCTTTCCCCTCTGACTCTTGTAACTGTAGACATGCCAGAATAAAAATGAGTCATCAAACAATAACCATGTTCATAAGCTTTTAGAACATCTTCATAAACTGCATTGCTATGACCAATGGATGGAACAATACCCTTTTCAACTAAAGCACTTCCCATAGGAAGAGCTCCTTCTAGTTCTGGTGCAATGGTCCAGCGAACAATATCAGGGCTATAAGCTACTATTTTCTCATATTCTTCTTTTTCAGGGTTTTTAATATATTTAGGATCTTGGGCTCCCCTTTGTTCCATGGAAAAATAAGGGCCTTCTAAATGTAGTCCCAATAGATGGGGACCTTTATTTTGCCTTTTCGCTTCTTTAAATAAATCTAATGTTTGAAATAAATCTTCCATAGTACTAGTTAACGTAGTCGGAATAAGAGTTGTACTTCCATGTTCCATATGGGTATGAGCAGCCTCCAAAAAAGCTTCTATTGTCCCATCCATAAAATCATGCCCACCTGCTCCATGAGTGTGAATATCAATAAATCCAGGACTGATGTACTGTCCCTTAACATCAATAACTTGATCTTCTTCTGTAATGGGATATCCTTTCTTATCACCTACATAAGAAATTTTTTCCCCTTCAAAAGCCAAAACACCATTATCAATGATTCGCATAGGAGTAATAATCTTCCCATTGATTAGAACTGTTTTCATTCTTTCTCCCTACTTTCTCGCATCTTTATCAATATATAAAATACAACTAGGATGTTGTCTTAAGATAGAAGCTGGACATTGGGTATGAATGGGTCCTTCCAAAGTTTGTCTTACTGCCATCTTTTTTGTTGCACCAGGAACAATACAAAATAATTTACTAGCTCCCATAATCGTAGGAATGGTAAGAGTAATAGCATGGGTTGGAACTTCTTCTATAGTAGCAAAACACTTGTCATTTACTTGTTGCTGCCTACAAACTTGTTCTAACTCCACAAGTTTAACTGCTTCTGGATCATTAAAATCAGCTACCGGTGGATCATTAAAGGCAATATGTCCATTTTCTCCAATACCTAAGCATACAATATCTATTTTTTCCTCTTGTAATAATTGGCTATATCGATTACATTCTTGGATAGGATCTGTTGCTTGAGGTTGTATAAGATGTATTTTTCCTGGTTTTACATGATCAAATAAATGGGTTTGAATGTAATGACTAAATCGTTGAGGAGCCTCTGCTTCTAAACCAATATATTCATCCATGTGAAAAGCTTCTACTTTCTTCCAAGGCAAATCTGGGATTTGGATCAAAGCTTTTAAAAATTCATTTTGAGAAGGAGCTGAGGCAAAGATCATTCGAATATGATCTTGTTTTTGATCCAACTCTTTCATATAACGAGCTACATCATAAGCAGCTTGTATCCCCATTTCTTCTCTTGTTTCAAAAACTTGTAACTGTAAGTTATCCACCCTCATTTGTTCTATTGGTTTTACCGATGATTCCATTCTTCCTTCCTCCTTGTTTTTTTATAATAAAAGTATTTACTTATTTATCCCCGACTTGACTATATAACAACTCAATAATAAGTAAGATATTACGTAAGATATGATAAGGATCTTTCACTGGAAGAGCCACTACTTCATTGATAGGCTCTCCATCCTTTTTTCGAATCTGAATCCATTCGCCTATTTGTTTATTTGGATTAGGAAATACCTGAAAAGTATATTGATGAACCTTTTCATAGTTCATCCAATAAACCTCATCTTTTGTAAGAATATAAAAAAGTAATGTGGTGTATAATGCCTCTGAATGAGGCCACCAAAGTTTATAATCCCAAGTCTTTGTAATTAATGATGTGTGAGGATCTTCCTTCCACTCTCCTTGAGGAGGCCCACCCTCAAAATCTACAAACCGCAATAATCCTCCATCTTCTTTATCCCAGCCCAATTCAAAAGCCTTTTTTACTACTTGACCTGCTTTTTTTACATATCCCGTCTGATTACACCTTTGAGCTGTGTGTAAAACAAACCACATACACTCAATAGTATGTCCTGGATTCAAATGCCGGCTTACTAAACTAGCATCTCGCTCCCCCTGTATTGTCAAGGTTTCTGCTATTCGATATTCCTTATCACAAAATACATCCATAATTTTTTTCATATAAATAACACTTTGCTCTTGTATTTCTTTTGCTCTAGGGTGTTGTAAATACTCTAAAGTATCTGATAATTCTTGAGTCACATTAAGCATAATCATAGAAACACCATGGGCCTGATACCCTTTGGGAATGGGATAAGGCTCACATCTAAAAGCTCCTTTATCGAGTCTTTCTTGAACAGAGTCATACAAATCTAGAACCCAATCTAATAAATAAACATCTTGAAAAACTTTTGCATATTTAGCAAAACCTAAAATAACAAAAGCGTCTGCATAAAAACTTGTATCATAACCTGCACCAGCGATAGGCTCTTTTTTCTTTCCTTCTCTGGTTAATAAAAATGCACAATGTCCATTTTCCAATCGAACATACTCTTTTAAGAAAGAAATTGCCTGATGGACTTCCTTAGCATAACGATCTGCTTCACCTTGAATCTTTCCTGCCTTTATCATCTCATACAAAGTACTCCAACACCAAATAAAACGCCCTTGGGACCAGATATATTTATCTGTACTTAGTAGCTGTGTCCCTTCATTATTAAAACAGGTAAAAATACCCCCATATTCCAAATCTACAGCTGAATTCCAAAAAGGTAAAATGGTGTTGATAAGATGATCTTGGTAAAAGAGTAGCAATTTTGCTGCTTTTTGTTTATTCATAACTTCCCCCCTTATTTTTCTCTACAAATCTTTCTAAGCCTACTAAGTAACCGATTTCTTGTATAGCACAATTCAACCTTTTAGGATCTCACTAATCTTTTTTTGATTTAAGTAATCGGTTACTTACAGTATAAAGCTTTTTTTATACTTTGTAAATCCTTTTCTCTTTTAAATTGTAAATATAGATCTACACATTCATAAACGAATTACATTAGAAGCAAGCCGTATATACACTCGACATGCGACTTCTGTCATGCCCTTGCTTCTTATTTGATTTTGTAAGAGCAAGGGCTAGAACAGTCGGAACAGGAAAGTAATATACGAGTTTACTGGAGTTTTAGATTTTCAACATGTATATCTATAAGGAAGTTATCAAATGCACGATGCTATATAAGAGTATTTTCTATATTATGTAATTGCAATTGAAGATAAACATATTGCAATGATTGTCTCTCTTTGTACTCACTACACCATTTTTCATACTCTTTTTCCCCATTTTCATTTATCTTATTAAAACAAACCATCTGGTATTTTCCATAAGAAACAGTTTCTTTACTGGCCTCGCAAAACAAACAACCTTCTTTTTTATTTATATTATTTACATTTCCTCGTAAGTAAGGGCACCTTGAAAATTCCATATTCATTCTCCTTTTACATTTTTAAGTCATTCTAATATTATATCTCATAATCCATTATTTGTAAATCTAATTTTATAGTACAATTCATTCTACTTCACTTTGTTGCAGCTACCCCTATTTTCCTTTATAATATAAGATATAAGAGAAGGAAACTTTTCTACGAAAGGGGATCAGTTTATGGAATACCAACGATTAGGAAAAACAGGTCTGAAAGTAAGTAAAATTAGCCTAGGAAGTTGGCTTACCTATGGGAACGCCATTGAAAAAGAAACCGCCATTGCCACCATTGATAAAGCTTATGAATTAGGAATTAACTTTTTTGATACTGCAAATGTTTATGCTCAAGGGGATGCAGAAAAAGTAGTCGGACAAGCCTTACGAAGATACAACCGAGACTCTTATGTTTTAGCCACAAAAGTCTTTCATCCCATGGGTGATGGTCCTAATGATCGGGGACTTTCTAGGAAACATGTATTTGAACAAGTCCATGCCAGTCTAAAACGCTTGAACTTAGATTATGTAGATATCCTGTACTGTCATCGCTTTGATCCACATACTCCATTGGAAGAAACCCTTCGAACCATTGAAGATTTAATCCGCCAAGGAAAAATACTCTATATGGGTGTCAGTGAGTGGACAGCAGCCCAAATTGTTGAGGGACTGAGAGTTCAAGATCGTTACTTATTGGACCACATTGTCGTAAATCAACCTGTTTACAATCTGCTAAACCGTTACATTGAAGACACTGTAGTGCCTACATGTATACAAAATGGCATTGGGTTGGTAGTTTTTTCACCCTTAGCCCAAGGTTTATTAACCGGTAAATATCGTAAAGGTCAAAAAATACCAGCAAATAGCCGTGCAGCAGATCCTAGGGCAAATCAATTTATCCAACGAATTTATACAGATGAAAACCTAGAAAAAATAGAAAAATTAATACCCATTGCTGAAGAGTTAAACATTACCCTAGCCCAGCTTTCCCTGGCCTGGATTCTTCATCAACCTGGCATTACCAGTACTTTAATTGGAGCCAGTCGTCCTTCTCAAATAGAAGAAAATATAAAAGCCTTAGATGTTAAACTTTCCCCTGCTATACTAGAAAAAATCGATCAAATTGTACAATAAAGTATTTTAAACTATAATAAAAGAGGACGCGACCTGTTTTTTTATCGCATCCTCTTTAGTTTATGCTTTTATGATCTTTTTATTCTTGTTCTTGTTTTTCTGCCACCTTATTTGGATTTGTTTCTATAACAGGAGAAGGCATTTGCGGTTTTACTGTAGAATCTGTATGGGTTTTAAAAATATCTGTAACATTAATACCTGTAACAGCCTCAACGGTTTCTGGAAGTGAGGAAACAATTTGGGTAACATAATCTGTTACTTTTGCTGCTCCTCCCTTGCCTTCACCAGAATCAATGATCACAATTTTATCGGTTTTCGCTAGGGGTTCTGCTACTGCTCTTGCAATCTCGGGTAATTTTTCAATAATCATTTGGGTAATAGCAGCATCATTGTATTGTTTAAAAGCTTCTGCCTTTTTCATCATGGCCTCTGCTTCTGCCTTTCCTTTTTCTCGAATAATTTCAACTTCGGCAATTCCTTCTAAACGTCTTGCTTCAGCCCTAGCGGATCCAGTTGCTTTTATGGCTTCTGCTTGGGCAAGTGCATCTTGAATTTCACGATATTTTTGAGCATCTGCTGACTTTTCCGAACTATATTTTTCAGCATCTGCTTGTTTTTTAACCGTAGCTTCTAATTCTTTCTCTCTTCGTAAAGCTTCTTGTTCAGCCAATTCAATTTCTTTTGCTTTTTTAACAATTTGGACTTCCATCTTTTGTCTTTCAACTTCTTGTTGAATCTTACTTTCTTCAATTACATAGGCTAAATCGGCTTTGGCTTTGGCTGTTTCTTGTTCTCTACGATAGGATTGTACTTTTAATTCCTTTTCCTTGCTTGCTTCTGCCACTTGTGTTTCGGCTAGAATTTGAGCTTCTTTTCCTAAACGAGTAGCTTCTGCTGTTTTGATCCTTGTCTCTTTATCTGCTTCGGATTCAGCTATCTCAGCATCCCTTTTTACTTCTGAAATCCGTTTTTTTCCTAAGGCTTCTAAATATCCATTATCATCTTTAATATCACGAATCGTAAAAGCTTTAATTTCTAATCCCATTTCTGCTAAATCCAAAGCTGCTACTTCTTGCACTTGAGAAGCAAATTTTTCTCGATCTTTATAAATTTCTTCTACGCTCATTTTTGAAATAATTTCTCGTAGTTTACCCTCTAGTACGTCTTTCGCTGTATCTTTAATAAAATCAATGGTTGTTTTTTCTGATCCGGTATTAAATTGCTCTACTGCAGCTAAAATTGATTCTTGGTCTGATTTTACTTTAAGTACGGCTACTCCATCAGCAATAATTTCAACCCCTTGTTCTGTAAGAGCGCCTCCTGTTCGAACTTCAATCTTCATATTTTCTAGGGAAATCACATCTGTTTTTTCTAAAAGAGGAATGATCCAGCCTCCTCCTCCAGAAATAACCCTTTTTTTCAGGCCTGTAATAACAAGAGCTTTATCTTGAGATACTTTCCTCCACATAGTAGCAATACTTAAAAGTAATAAAATCAATACCCCAAGAATAATCCCAATAATGATGAATGTATTTGTATCCATACCCTTCCTCCTTCTCTATTTACCTCCGTTTTACATAAAAAATATTGTTATAAATATCAGTAATAATCACCTCATCTCCCTTTTCAAGAGATTCCCCTTGATACGATTTTGCTGGTGCTGAATAGGTATTCCCATGAACAATGTAGGAGATTCTTCCCATATTTTCCTGTGACATACCTAAGGTGACTTTTGCTACATATCCAATCAAAGATTGTTGTGAAACTACGCTGGTATTTTGTGCCTTGTGAAGTGGAACAATAATAAAACGATAGAGGAGTGCACTAACCAAAACACCACAACCTAGAGAGATTCCTATAGTTACGTAAAGAGGAAATTCTTTATTGGTCAGTATGATGCCTACTCCACCAAAAACAGTAACAAAGGCTGCTAATACAACAGGTTTTAAAGGTGATATACCAAATCCAAACCAATCCCCATCTAATTCTAAATCCGTAATTCCATCGAGTCCCATAAAATCAAATAATTGTCCTACTACAAAAGATAAAACAGTAAATCCAACTCCTACCCCAAAACAAATATAAAAAATCCTAACCATCTCACCACCTCTTTGTTTATCATCTGGAATTTTTAATTATTGTAACGTTAATTTCTTAAGCCGATCTTTTAATTCTAGAGATACTTTTTCTAACTCTACTGTTTCATCGACTAAGGCTTTTATGGTTTCATTTTGTGATGTCATCATATAAACAATATCTTCAATAGCTGTTGTATTTTCTTCAGAAAAAGTAGCCAATTGCCCTACACTTTCGGTCACAAGGGTACTGCTGGCTGCTATCTCTTCCGTAGAACCAGATATCTCTTCAATAGAACCTGTGGCGTTTCGAATGGAGGTGAAAATTTTTCCAAAGTGGGTAAATACTTCTTCTACTAATATATACTCTGCCTCTGTTTTTTGTGATGCTCTTTTCATGGAAGTATCTGCATCATAAATTCCATTTTGTACTTCTTGAATTAAATGAGAAATATGTTCAGCTGATTCGGCTGATTCCTCAGCTAATTTACGAACCTCTTCTGCAACAACTGCAAATCCCTTCCCATGCTCACCTGCTCTAGCTGCTTCAATAGAAGCATTTAAGGCTAATAAATTCGTCTGATCAGCAATGGCGGTAATCGTATCAATAATTCCTGTAATCTGTTCTGATAAGTTGCCTAAATGTTGTACTAACTGGGATGACTGATCTACCACTTCAACAACTTCTCCTACATGATTTTTTAAATCCTTTACGATCTTTTGTCCTTGGCCTGCATTTTGAAGAGTATTATGGACCTCTACAGAAACTTCTTGAGCATGATTGGCAATTTGCTGGATTCCTTCATGAATCTCTTCTACTTGCGATACAGCTTGAGTCATGGATTGGGTTTGTTCTACAATGCGATCGGCTACTTGATGTAAAGTACCATTCATTTGTTCATATCCTGTAGCTGCTATCTCAAAAGAAGAAGTAAAAGTTTCATTGGTTGTAACTAATCTATTAGAAGTATTATTTACTTGAAGAAGAATAATCTGGATGGTATCTAACATTTGATTTGTATATTTTGCTAACTCTCCCATCTCATCATTACTATCAATTTGAATTCTCTGGGTTAAATCACCTTCTAAATGAGCCATTTCCTTCATTTTTTTGACCAATACTTCTATGGATTTGGTTTGCTGCCTAGCCATACTTCTAGCAATCAACCAAGCAATCAACATACTAAGAGCAATAAGAACAAATAAACCTACTCCTAAGAAAATTTTTATTTTGGTCAAAAACCCAACAAGAAGATCCATACCTAACATAGCAACTACTTTTCCCTCATACTGAATTGGTGTAAAGACAGTAACATAAGCTTGATCATAAATGTCATTTTCATGGATTTTTGTTATTTTTAGCGTACCTGTTTCTAAGGCTTGATCTTGTTCTCCTCCTACTTCTAAATAATCTTCATGTGGTGAAATGATCTCTCCTTCTTTGATACCTGCTAAATATACCCATTCTTGAGGAGATTTTTCATAAATCACATACACTTGAGCAATTAAATGTCCTGCTTTGTTATAAAGTCCCTCTAACTCACTTACTATTTTGTTGTATCCTTCCTCTGTCATCGCCCCTTCTTTTATAACACCATCAATATCTTCTCCTATAAAACGTTGAACAGCTACATTTCCTAAAGCAGATAAAGATAAATTAATACCTGCTTTTAATGCCCATTGTCCAAGAGATAAAATTAAAAAAACAAATACTAATATCATTCCCATAATAAGCCCCATGACTCTTTTCGTCATCTTTTTTCTTATGGTTGTTTTTTTCTTACTTTTCTTCCAACGCACCATGATTCCCCCTCTTTTTTTATTGTTTCCACTGAGGTAATAATTGAATATCTTGCAATGTTTTTATAATAATAACAAAAACAGGACCTAAAATAATACCAATAAAACCTAAAACCTTTGCTCCGATATACATGGACATTAATGTTACTAAAGGATAAATACCAATATGATGTCCTACTATCTTAGGTTCCAACAGCTGTCTGATAACAACAACAGAAGCATATGTAATAGCTAGACCAAGAGCATACGGTATATCTCCCGTAATTCCTTTCCAAATTGCCCAAGGAATTAAAATAGCTCCCGTTCCAACAAAAGGAAATGCATCTAAAAAACCAATAAAAACACCAAAAAATAGAGAGTATTCATAACCTACTACAGTTAATCCAATAATACAAATAATCATTACAAAAAGCATTAGTGTTAATTGGGCCTTCACGTATCCAAATAAAGCCCCAGTCATTGCTTTTTTTAATAATCCATAAGTGCCTTGCCAAGATTGTGGAATTTGTTTTTGTATAAAAGTATTTATCTTCTCACGGTCATAGCTAAAAAAGAATAAAGATACGAGAGTAATGAAAAAAACAACAAAAAAATTAGGAACAAAAGATACTATACTAATAGAACCTTTACCAACTCCAGGACCTACTGCAGAAGTTATGGTAGTAATTATATTTTTAAAACCATTTTTAAGCACATCTTGTATGGAGATAGGAAGAGTAATATAAAAGTTCTGAGTTTTTCCAATCCACTTTTCAATTATTATTTGAGTACTTTCAATATGATGAGGTAATTCTTGAGTAAATTGGCTTGCTTCTTTTACAATTCGCATAACAATTCCAGTACCTACAAGTCCAACCAATCCTAAACCAATAAAAATCGAAAAAAGAGTTGCCATGGCCCTTGGAAACTTTAATCTTTTTTGCAAAAAACGCACCATAGGATCTATGATTTGAGATAAAATCCAAGCCACTACAAAAGGAGCAATATAAGTAAGAAACCTAGTAAGCAATAAATAAATAATAACGATAGCAAATAAAAAAACTCCTATTTGTTTAAGTGATTTCTCATTCTTTTTTAAAAATTGGTTCATATTAAATCCCCGCTTTCTTAAATGGGTCTTTAGACTTTAGGAAAATATACGGTAAAATCTGTGCCAAAGTCTGTTTCACTCTTAACTTGAATGACTCCTTTATGTTTTTCAACCAATTGTTTTACAATGTACAAACCATATCCATGCTCTTCTCCTTGTTCTTTTTTAGTTGTATAACCTTTCTCAAAAATCCATGTATATGAATCTGCAGAAAGAATCGGATGGGAATTACGTATACTAATCGTATAATGATTGTTGTTTTCATCAATGATCACAGTAAGTACCTTTTCTTCATAGGAAATATGATTTCCTAAAGCATAAATAGCATTGTCTACTAAATTAAAAACAATCTTACACAAATCAATACTATCAATATGCAAATTTTCTAAACTACTATTGATTTGCAGGCGTACTTTTATTCCCTTATTTTCTGCAATGGCACATTTTCGATATAAGGTAGCTGCTAATTCAATGTTTTCTATTTTCGAAATAGCAAAACCAGCTTCCACATTATCACTAATCTTATAGATGTACTGTAGTGCTTGTTCTTGTTTATTCAGCTGAATCATACCTGCAATCACACTTAAATGATTCTTAAAATCATGTTTTTGTGCCTTTAGTGCCATAATGACTTCTTTAGAATCATTTAATTTCTCCATGGACTCTTTTTCCATTTTTAATATTTTAATAATATTTCTAATGATAAAAATAGATATTACTGCTAATATATTATTAAAAAAAATAATGATATACGGAAATTTTATTGTTACTATTTCTACCTGATTTGCAAAATTATAATTAATAATTCCCATTAAACAAACACTCTGTAATAAAAGTAAAAAAATAATGACATATGCCTTTTTAATTGTTTTCATAAAATCCCTACATTTTCATTTTTTGTGGATCGTCTAAATCACCTAAATCGATCAATGGATTTTTTATTTTCGAGCTAATAAAAATGGTAAATAGCATAGGAATATCTGTTACTACTGTAGCAAGTAAAATAGTTTTTACATTTTGAGACATAGTAACCATATCAACTCCCAAAAATTTCATAATCGGTAATAAGAAAACACCTTCTCCAAACAATAAAAGCCCGATTCCCATTAACGTGACCAACATACTCTGTAACCAAGAAAGCTTTAGTATATTTTTTATTGCTAAAAATAATAAAAACCAGATAATAAGAGAATGCGTTCCAAAAGGAAAATGATATAGTAAAAAAATCCCACGGACAATGTATGTAAAAAAAGCATGCAAAACACTGACAATACACACTCTTTTCATTTTTATAGGAAGATTAAATAAATACAGACCTGATAAGGTCATCAAAAAACCTTCAATGTAAAATAAAAAAATTTGAGCTGATAAAACCACTGCACTACCCCTCTTTCTTGAAAGACCTCTTCTAGGTTTCTAAGTGATCCATAGGAAAAAATCCTATGGATCGACTTCCTTTACAACTTCTTTTGTAATTCTACTGGCATTTTCGGTTGATAACCCATAATTGAGCTTGCAGATGCTGCTGTACTTACTGCAAAAAAAGTAATTATGAGCATGGACAGTTGTAATAATTTTACGCCTATCTTTTTCATTTACAATGCCTCCTTCTTTTGTTTTTTCCCCTTTATTTTTTCAAAAAAAGTATCAATTTGAGCATAAAATTGATATCCTTTTGGGGTCAAAGTAAAACACTGCCAAGCAATAGCTAACGTTGTTGCTAAAAGAACTTTAGAGGTAGTTTTCCAGTCATTTACAAAACTCAAAATAACACCTATAAACCATATACAAATTAATACTAAGGATTGCTGCCTTAATTTTTTTCTATGATGTTTATTATCAATCGGCTTTTGAGGTGTATCAGCAGGAGCATAGCGTAAAATATTCCGAAGAGCAAAAATAAAGCAAAACAAAGATAAAGTAAAAATCCCACCAAAAGAAATAGGTATATACTGTACTACAAGCCCCATAGTATTAGTAATTACTACAGTCATAAAAATACAATGCCCCATTTTGATAAAGTGAGCCCCGCCAGATACATATCGTAATATACTCATGGTCAGAAGAATCATAGCTACTATAGAAAAAATTCCTAACAAAATAGAAACTCCTAATGTACAGATGGCTCCTAATATAGTACTAAAAATAAGGTATATTCCATACTCCAGAATGGCTTCTTGACTTTGATCTATTTGATCGTGCTTTTTATAGGTTTTTATGATTTTTTGAATCAGCCTTTCCATATACAGTCTCCTTTTCGTTTTATGCCCTTCTAATGTAAGTAATCTTTACCCATTTTTACTTATATCCTCCATTTTTTGCATTAGTTTTTGCATTCAAACCTTTATAGCATATTATACCATATTATTTTATCATTCCCAATATAAAATCTACTATTTTATTACGTTGCTCATATAAAACAGTACTTCTTTATATTGCTTTACATTTTTTATTATACCACTTTATATTCTTTATACCTATTATTTTTGATAAAATTAGAATTTTAAAACATTATAAAAAAACAAAAAAATGATTGATTTAAGTATAAATTTATGATAACATGATAATGTTGTTTGAATATATTAACTGTTTTTATTATGCGCCCTTAGCTCAGTTGGTAGAGCAACTGACTCTTAATCAGTGGGCCCAGGGTTCGAATCCCTGAGGGCGCAGTAAGTAAAACCTAATCCTTATAAAATAATAAGGATTAGGTTTTTTATATATAACGTTATTTTTCAATTAATATGGACAAAAAAACAAAGGTATATTATGATGATACTAGACAACATATACTTACTTATGGAGGTGCTTACTATCCGTCGTATCGAATGGAATCATAAATATTTTACCATTAGCTTTTATGCTTTTCTTACCATTGTAGCTGCAATTTTGTTTGAAAAAATATTAGGAAATTGGTCCTCTATTGCTCTTACTTTTAATAAAGCTACTCAAATTCTAGCTCCTATTCTTTATGGTATCTTCATTGCTTATTTATTAAGCCCAGGGGTAAAATGGATTGAAACAAAATGTTTTTATAGTATTGCTAAAAAAAATCAGCCCTCTAAGCTTCGTAGAATTCTTTCTATTATTGTGATGTATCTAATCGTTATTGGTTTTATTAGTATTATGATTTTATTTGGAGTTCCTCAAATTACAAGTAGTATCTCTGACTTAATTCGAAGAATTCCACCTGAGCTAACCAAGCTAACAGAATATTTGACGATCCAATTTGAAAATTGGACAGGTTCAACTGAAATGACAGATTTTTATTTTATTGAAGATTTTATAAATAAAAATTTACCTCATTTATTTAATACCTCCACTAATATTCTCAGCAACTTAGTTCCAGCTATCTATGAATTTTCTCGAACATTAACTTCTGGCCTCTTAAATATTGTTCTTGGTTTTGTTATTTCTTTTTACTTATTAAATGACAAAGAAAAATTTATTGGTGGATGTAAAAAAGTACTCTTTGCTTTCCTAAGCCCGAAAGGGGCAAAAAAAGTAATGACTGTTGCTAAAGAAAGTAATGAAATGTTTCTACGGTTTTTTGTTGGAAAAATGATTGATTCTTTGATCATTGGGATCCTTTGTTTTATCGGCCTACAATTAATGAAAATGCCCTATACTTTATTAATTAGTTTTATCATCGGTGTCACAAATATGATCCCTTATTTTGGCCCTTTTATTGGAGCTATTCCTGCTGTAGCCATTGTCTTACTTAGAAGTCCCATCCAAGCTCTTGGATTAGCCCTTTTTATTTTTGTTTTACAACAATTTGATGGCATTGTGCTAGGTCCTAAAATTTTAGGTGATTCTACAGGGTTAAGTCCCTTTTGGGTTATTTTTTCTATTATTGTATTCGGTGCTCTTTTTGGTGTATTAGGAATGTTCTTAGGAGTGCCTATCTTTGCTGTTTTATACACCATGTTTAAACATTTCGTAGAAAAAAAGAACATAGAAAAAGAAGAGCATCTGAAAAATTAATTTTTCAGATGCTCTTCTTTTTCAACTCATTTTTTATAAAGCATTATCTAATCGCTGTGCTAAATGTTGTTTGGGAACAGCCCCTACAATCTGATCGACTACTTTTCCATTTTTAATAAGTAATAAAGTAGGAATACTCATAACACCATA
>JAAYNZ010000196.1 GCA_012520595.1 Candidatus Epulonipiscium sp.
CGAGTTTTTATTGTCTAATTAAGTATAGCCTATCCAACATCCTATGTATCGGTTTTACAGACTTGATGTGGCTGCTTGAAACCATAATCAATAGATTTAAATACATCCTATGTATCGGTTTTACGAAAAGATGCTTGAGGAGCATGGCCGGGATAGAAACAATTTAAATACATCCTATGTATCGGTTTTACAGGCAAGAAAGGGGAAACGCTTCAGGGAAGAAGTGTATTTAAATACATCCTATGTATCGGTTTTACTGCGGTTTTGCTTGGGTTCTTACCTAAAAAATATTTAAATACATCCTATGTATCGGTTTTACAAAGCATATCAACGCTTTCAGACTGTGTCATAAACATTTAAATACATCCTATGTATCGGTTTTACTCATACGATCAGGTTTTTTTATACCCCTACTGGCTATTTAAATACATCCTATGTATCGGTTTTACTTAAAAAATGCAAAATTGAAGAATACAATTCAAAAAATTTAAATACATCCTATGTATCGGTTTTACTAGAAACAAGAAAACTGAAGTGGATGGAATTACTTTATTTAAATACATCCTATGTATCGGTTTTACAGAGGCAACAGATTTATTTGGGACAAAAGAAGTTTAATTTAAATACATCCTATGTATCGGTTTTACAGAAACAGCTTTAAATAAAGACTTACTCTTACCTAGATTTAAATACATCCTATGTATCGGTTTTACTAGTACATTTTCATACACTAGAGAATTGTAAGCCACATTTAAATACATCCTATGTATCGGTTTTACTGATGAAGGAATAATTAATTTTACAACCGCCGACAATTTAAATACATCCTATGTATCGGTTTTACAATAAAGAACAAGAATTTTCAAGCAGTATTGGAAGAATTTAAATACATCCTATGTATCGGTTTTACTCTTATAAATACTACATTTTCAAAAATCACTTTTTAATCAGAATCCTTATAACTACTGAATAATTCTAGCCTTTTTTCCAAGTGCCCTTGCTTTTATTATATCTTCTATTCAAACTATTCTCAAGTCCTTATTTTGTAAGGAAAACAAAGATCTTTTTTAAAAAGTCACTTGGAAAAAATCATATAAACATACTTTCAGAATCTAACCCAGGATTTCCTAATGTTTCCTCATCAAAAGCGGCTTGATTCATAACTTTGATAATAGATACAAAATCTTCTTCCCATACTAGAATCTTTTTTAATTCTGATTTAAATTTAATTAAATTAGCTGGTGTAATATGTCCACGAAACACTGATTTTTGATGATGTTTAAAGTATTTTTTACATATTTTAAATACCTTTTGTACCCTTTTTTCACCAATATCATAAAAGACGAAAGCATAATTATAATTGTAATCTATTTTCTTTTTCACATTTTTCCCTCCAATTCAAACGGTACAAAAGATTTATCTTCTAAAATAAATTTAATCAACTTGTACGCATCCAATCGTATGGCTTGTTTATAAGTTACTTTTCTTTTTAACTTGGGATGTTGAAAAACCTCATTTAATCGATTTTCAAAAGATTGTATAAAAATTTTCTTACCTGCTTCATTTAAAATACAATAATTTAAATCCTTCTTAAAATGTCTTCCTACCATTAATTTTCGATTATTAACACATTCAAAAATAGTCTTAAATACAATAACAGGTTTGAATACTTCACATAAATCTAAACATAAAGAAAATCGACTTTCTCCTGGTTCATGCAAAAATGAAATAGTTGGATTGAGATGAGTATGGTAAATCTGTGATAAGGTTTTAGTATATAACAAGCTATTTCCAAAAGAAATTAAGGCATTAATAGGATTATCTGGAGGTCGTCTTATCCGTTTATACAAAATAAAATCTTCCGGCAAAAAAATGGGGAATGTTTGATAAAATCTAGACCAAATCGTTCCTTCCACCATTAACAATTGCTTAATATTTTGTACTGATGCAATCAGATTTGGAACATCCTGCTTCAGCCAATCCAAAAATGGTTTTATTTCTGTTTTTCCATGTCGATAATAATGATATAAAATAGTATACATATTACTAGCAATTCCCTGTACAATCGCCTTTGCAATATGCAAACGCCTCTCCATATCTAAATAAGTCTGGGACTGTTTGACTGTTAGATTTCCGCTCAACAAATACTCTCGCGGATAAAATGTCCCTGAATAATGACCATAATAATCAAAAAAATGAAGAATAATTCCCGTTTTGGAAAAAAGGTTTAGCAACTTTGTACTAATCGTAATATCTTCAAAACAATACAACTCTTTTGTATCTTTAATAGGTAAATACAAATTCCCCTTCTCATGTTTAAAACGAATGGAATGATCTTTTCTAGTTAATTCCCCTGTGGAAAAAATATAACGTGTTTCCTCCTTCACAAACTCTCCTCCTATAAAAAACAATATTCATAATAGGCACATTTCTTACATTTTTTGTCCATTATAGCCTCTGGTGGTTGCTCCTGTACTAATAATAAATTTATATCCTCGATTACTTTTTCCAACTCTCTTTCAAGCTCCGGTGTGAATTCAAAAATATGAATCCTATGGTCTTGCTTGTTTTTTTCAATCACTTCTAATTTTCCCTTTCGTTCAATTCCTTTATCTTTTAATATTTTCATATAAAACAAAAGCTGATATTTACTAGCTTCTAAGTCTGCATCGGATTTTTTTATTTCTACAATATAATCCGATGTAATCTTATCGATCTTAATATTTTCTAAAGAAATTTCATGATGCTTACTTCCTTCTTGCTTTAATTCATGAAGCACCCTTCCAATACGAACATCTTCCGAATTATCTTCGAGATTAATACGATTTGCAAATAGCCAGCATTGTCTTTTACAATGTATAAAATAATTCACAATAGTTCCTGTAATCATTACCAAAACAACCCCTCTGCACTTTCCTGAAACTTTTTACGATTAAATTTACCTTCTTCGATAAACTCATCCCCATGCTCTTTGTAATAATAACCCAATCTTTCATCATAATTTTGATTGGCAATAAAAGTAGAAACATTAAAAATAAAATATTGCATTTCATTTACTAAACACGAAAGTTCTACTTTTTTTTGAGCGTATTCTTTATTAGGATCTTTTAAAAGTTCCACATATTTCTTCCATATTTCACGGCCATTAATAATCGTTCCATCCTCTTTAGTAAAAACATAACCAAGAAATAAAGATACTTGTTTATCCTCTATCAATCTCATCTTTTCTTCTATTTTTTCGTAATCTAATTTTAAAGTTAGCTCATAGACTCTCTCAATGTTTTTTGCGTTAAATTTTTCTGTGGCTTCATAAATACGATTTAGTACTAATTCGTAGTATCCTTTAAAATCTTTACTTGTTAAATACTTTTGGATCTTTTTATCTAATAAATGATAGTGGATTCGATGATCTTTCTTATACACTTTTTCAATCGGATCCAAATGAAAAAAGTAAGCTAAAGCATTTGGCTTTAAACATGATCGATTAATTCTTCCTAAAAATTGCTCTTCACTATCTAATAAAGAAATATCTTTGAAACCAATGTCCACATCAATATCGACACCTGCCTCTATAACCTGAGTGGCTATGATTAACAGATTTTTTTCTGTTTTATCCTTAATCTTTTGAATTACTTTTTGACGTATATACTGATTATCATCTCCTGATAATTCGAATACAGTCCAATTCGGATAAATATCTCTTACTTGATTATAAAAGTCTCTAGCTGTATTTTTTGTAATAAACTCAATTAAAACTTTTTTACCTTCACTTTTTTCCAGTACTCCTTCCACATACTGCTGTAAAAAATCTAGGTCAATTTGTCCATGTTCCAACAAATCAAAATTCAAAGTTACACGATTTTTAAATAATGGATGATGATAATACTTTTGGGGATTGGAAATTAAACGGACAAACGAAGGTTCCTCCATACCCAACATCTGATGTAATTCAGGTAATGTAGCTGACATGATAATCACTTTTATATTTAATAGAGATGCAAAAGCGTCTAAAAATAAAATGATTTCTCTCCATATATCATTTCGATACGCCTGGATTTCATCAATGATAATCACACTATTACATAGTCGCTGTAATAAAAAATTGGCTTCCCTTCCGATTCCAAAAAAAGCAGAAAAAAGATTAATATGAGAAGTAAGTACAATAGGATAATGCATAAATTGGCGATCTAAATAACTTGTTTCATAATCAACCTGTTCTCCCTTATCTATACTTTTTTCAGTTTTCTGAACAATAGGAGTAATGGAATTTACCTTTACATAATCTTTGTTTTCTTCAAAATATTTTCCTAAGGTGTCTGCTGTTTGATCTACTAATGTATTAAAAGGAAA